>NZ_JBEYYO010000005.1:0-206173 GCF_040645615.1 Glycomyces sp. NPDC046736
TCTTGGGTCACGAATCCCTTGACGCCGCCGAAGTGGTCGGCGTGGGAGTGCGTGTAGGCCCTGGTCCGATTTCTCGACGCCGCTGGCGGAGGCTCAGACTTCGAGCACGTGCGGGACGATCATGGGGCGGCGGCGGTAGGTGTCGTTGACCCATTTGCCGACCGTGCGCCGCAGGATCTGCTGGAGCTGGTGGGCTTCGGTGATGCCGTCCTGGGCGGCGCGCTCCATGGCGTCGTCGATGAGCGGGAGGACACCGTCGAAGGCCTTGGGGTCTTCGGAGAAGCCGCGGGCCGAGACGGTGGGGCCGCCGACGATCTTGCCGTTCTCGGAGTCGATGACGACGGTGGCGGCGATGAAGCCGCCGTCGCCGAGCATGCGGCGCTCGGAGAGGACCGGTTCGCCGACGTCGCCGACCGAGAGGCCGTCGACGTAGACGAGGTTGTTGGGGATGTGCCCGACCAGGCGGGCGACGCCGTCGACGAGGTCGACCACGTCGCCGTTCTCGATGACGATGACCTGGTCCTCGGGCACGCCGGACTCGATGGCGAGCCGGGCGTGGGCCTGGAGGTGCCGGGCCTCGCCGTGGACGGGGATCATGTTGGAGGGCTTGACGATGTTGAGCACGTACAGCAGCTCGCCCGCGGGGGCGTGGCCGGAGACGTGGACCTTGGCGACGTCCTTGTGGATGACCGTGGCGCCGGTGCGGGCGAGGCGGTTGATGACGCCGTAGACGGCGGTCTCGTTGCCGGGCACCAGGGACGAGGCGAGGATGACGGTGTCCTCGGGTTCGACGGTGATGTGCCGGTGGTCGCCCGAGGCCATGCGGCCCAGGGCGCTCATGGGCTCGCCCTGGGAGCCGGTGGACATGTAGACGATCTCGTCGGAGTGCAGGCGCACGGCCTCGTCCATGCTGACGAGGATCCCTTCGGGGACGTCCATGAGGCCGAGGTCGCGGGCGATCGCCATGTTGCGGACCATGGAGCGGCCGACGAACGCGACCTTGCGGCCGTGCGCGTGGGCGGCGTCCAGGACCTGCTGCACGCGGTGCACGTGGCTGGCGAAGGAGGCGACGATGATGCGGCCCTTGACGTCCTGGAAGAGCTTGTCCAGCACGGGGCCGATCTCGCGCTCGGAGGTCACGAAGCCGGGGATCTCGGCGTTGGTGGAGTCCGACAGGAGCAGGTCGACGCCCTGCTCGCCGAGGCGCGCGAACCCGGCGAGGTCGGTGATGCGCCCGTCGAGCGGGAGCTGGTCCATCTTGAAGTCGCCGGTGCACAGCACCAGGCCCGCGTCGGTGCGCACGGCCACGGCCAGCGCGTCGGGGATGGAGTGGTTGACGGCGAGGAATTCGAGGCCGAACGGTCCGAGCTGGAGGGTCTCGTTCTCGGCGACGACGATCCCGGCAGGCTTGATGCGCCGCTCGCGGAGCTTGGCCTCGACGAGGGCCACGGAGAAGCGGGAGCCGACGACGGGGATGTCGTTCTTGTGCTCCAGCAGGAACGGGATCGCGCCGATGTGGTCTTCGTGGCCGTGGGTGACGACGATGGCCTCGATGTCGTCGAGGCGGTCGAGGATCGGCGTGAAGTCGGGCAGGATCAGGTCGACGCCGGGCTGGTCGACGTCGGGGAAGAGGACCCCGCAGTCGACGATGAGGAGCTTCCCGTCGTATTCGAACAGGGTCATGTTGCGGCCGATGGCGCCGAGGCCGCCGAGCGGGAGGACCCGCAGGGCGCCGTCGGGGAGGGCGCCGGGGGCGCCGAGGTTCTTGGGTCGGGTCAGGCCCATGAGGCCTCCTTCAGGTCGGCGATGCGGGCGGCGATCAGGGCCGCGAGGTCCGGTTCGGCGGGGAGCAGCGGCAGGCGCGGCTCGCCTCCGGGGAGTCCTCGCGCGGCGAGGCCGGACTTGACGGCGATGATGCCGGGGCCCTGGCTCATGAGGGCTTCGGTGGCGGGCAGGAGCGCGTCGTTGATGGCGTTCGCGCGGGCGGTGTCGCCCTCGTCGAAGGCGTCGAACATGGTGTTGAGGTGGCGGCCGATGAGGTGGGCGGTGACCGAGACGACGCCGACCTGCCCGGTGGCGTAGGCGGCGAGGTTGAGCTCGTCGACGCCGCAGTAGTAGGCCAGGCCGGTGCCCACTCGGATGCGCTGCGCTTTGGGGATGTCGCCGGTGGCGTCCTTGACGGCGATGATGCGGTCGTGGCGGGCGAGGCGCTCGAAGGTGGCGTCGTCGATGCCGATGACGGTGCGCGGGGGGATGTCGTAGAGCATCACGGGCAGCTCGGTGGCGTCGGCGATGGTCTCGAAGTGGGCGGCCACGCCGGCCTGGGTGGGCCGGGAGTAGTAGGGGGTGACCAGGAGGAGGCCCCCGGCGCCGGCGGCTTCGGCGGCCTTGGCCAGGCCCACGGAGTGGCGGGTGTCGTAGGTGGAGGCGCCGGCGATGACGTGGGCGCGGTCGCCGACGGCCTCGACCACGGTCTGGACGATCTGGGTCTTCTCGGCGTCGGTGGTGGTCGGGGATTCGCCGGTGGTGCCGTTGACGACCAGGCCGTCGCAGCCCTGCTCGTCGACGAGGTGGCGGGCGAGTGCGGCGGTGCCGGGGACGTCGAGTTCACCTGAGGGTGTGAACGGCGTGATCATGGCCGCGAGTGTTCGCCCGAACGGGCGCGTTGCGTTGCGCATGTGCTTTCACCAATGCTGTGTCCGGCGGCCGGGGCGCCTCGCCTCGGCCGCGCGTTGCGTATTAACTGTCTCAAGTCGCACCGCTTCGCCGCTGCGGTTCGCCGCTTCGCGGCATGCGCGGGCCGGGGCCCGCGGTGCCCGGGGAGGGCGGCGGGCGGGTGCGGGTGTGCCTGTCGGCTCTACCCCTCGGTGACGTAGGGGCTGGAGGCGACCTCGGTGCCGTCGCCGAGTTCCGTGATCTGGAAGTCGGCGAAGACGTTGGGGGCCTTCTCCTTGAGCTGCTTGAGGCATTCGATGGCCAGCGCCCGGATCTCGACGTCGGCGTGCTCGGAGGCGCGCATGGCGATGAAGTGCCGCCAGGCGCGGTAGTTGCCGGTCACGACGATGCGGGTCTCGGTGGCGTTGGGCAGGACTGAACGCGCCGCTTGACGCGCCTGCTTTCGGCGCAGGGTGGCGTTGGAGACGTCGGCGAACTTCTTCTCCAGGCCTTCGAGGAGGTCGTCGTAGGCGCTCTGGGCGGCTTCGGCGGCGGCGAGGAAGCGGTCGTGGAGTTCGGGGTCGGCGGCGATCACTTCGGGCTCGACCATGTGCGCGTCGCGTTCGGGGACGTAGCGCTGCGACAGTTGGGAGTAGGAGAAGTGTCGGTGGCGGATCAGCTCGTGGGTGAGGGAGCGGGAGATGCCGCTGAGGTAGAAGCTGACCGTGCCGTGTTCGAGGACGGAGAGGTGTCCGACCTGGAGGATGTGGTCGAGGTAGCCGGCGTTGGTGGCGGTCTTGGGGTTGGGCTTGGTCCAGGACTGGTAACAGGCGCGGCCGGCGAATTCGGCGAGGGCTTGGCCGCCGTCGGCGTCGGTGTCCCATGGGACGTCGGCCGGGGACTCGAAGTGCGTCCAGGCGATGAGTCGGACGTCCATCGGTACGATTTCGGGCATCCCCGCTCCCCCTCGTTTCATGTTCGGTGCCTGTTAGTGCTGGTTCTCGACTCCCTGAGGGTACTCGTGGTGGGAGTGTGGTCCTGCACGCGCCCGGCGGCGCGCGGAGGTTTCGGTGTTTCGGGCGTGGCGGGGGTGGTGGGTGCGTCGCGGGTCGCACCGCTGGTTTCAGCGCGCCGCTTGACAGACGTCAGAAATGATGTCATCATGGTGTCATGGACTTGACGCCGTATATCGAATCGCTCCGCCGGAGCCTGACCGCCGCGGCCGCGCCCGGCGGCGAGGACGCCGCGCGGACCGCTGAACTGCTGTCGGAAGCACTCGACGCGGGGGCTCGCCTGGCGCTCATGGAGGCCCTCTCCGAAGCCGCCGCCGAGATCACCGCCGGGCTCGACCAGGCCGGTTCCTCGGCGTCGGTCGACCTGCGGGTGCGCGGGAAGGAAGTGGACCTGCGCGTCAGCGGCGGGGAGACCGCCGAGGCCACGCCGCCTCCGGCCCCGCCCATCGACGACGATGTGGCCCGCATCACCTTGCGCTTGCCGGAGTCGTTGAAGGAGGACGTCGAGCGGGTCGCCTCCGCCGACGGGGCCTCGGTCAACGCCTGGCTGGTCCGCGCGATCAACACCGCCGTCCACGCCTCGCGGACCTCCGGGCCCACCGGCGGCGCGAAGTACAGCCAGCGCATCACCGGCTACGCCCGGGCTTAGGGAGCACCAGCGATGAACGAGTACACCGAATTCACCCACGACGGGCCGATCACCGCGGCGATCACGCTGGCCGACGGCTCGGTCACCGTCACCGCCCACGAGGCGAACACGGTGCTGGTGGAGATCAAGCCCGCGCAGCGCCGGCCCGAGAACGAGGACGCGGCCGACCTGGCGCGCGTCGAGTTCGAGAACGGGCACCTGCGCGTGGTCGCCCCCGAGAAGCCCTCGAACTGGTTCTTCCGCAAGGAGATCGGGGTCCACCTCGCGGTGAAGGTCCCGCAGGGATCGGAGGTGTCGGTCAAGACCACGTCGGCGCCGATCAGCCTCCACGGGAAGCTGGGAGCGGCCTCGATCAACACCGTGGCCGGTTCGGCCACGGTCGAGAGCGCCTCCAGCGTGCGGGCCAACACCGTGTCGGGTTCGATCAGCGTCATCGACGCCACCGAGGACTTCCGGGCGAACACCGCTTCGGGCCAGGTGCGGGCCGACCACGTGGGCGGGGACTTCTCGGCGAAGACCGTCTCGGGCGCGATCACCGCCGAGCGGCTGGACGCGAACGCGAACGTGAACACCCTCTCGGGCGGGATCGAGCTGTCGGCGCTCAAGTCGGGCGCGGTCAAGGCCAACACGGTGTCGGGGCGCATCAGCCTCGGGGTCGTGGCGGGCACTGACGTGTGGGTCGACCTGGACGCCAAGGCCGGCACGGTCACCTCCGAGCTGGCCACCGGCGACACCTCGCCGTCCCCGGCCGGCGGCGGCACCAGCCTGGAGGTGCGGGCGCGCTCGGTCTCGGGCGACATCTACCTGCACCGCGCCAGCGCTTACGCCTAAGACTTTCACTCAACACCCACTGCATGCCCGGTCACCGCGAGGTGGCCGGGCTGCTTCGCGTTCACACGTAGAAGAACGTGAACGGTTCCCAAGGGAGGTTGCGGGCGATGAAGAAGACGCCCCAGACGATGAGGAAGACCGTGAGCGCGTTCGGGGTGAGGTGGAAGGTGGGCAGGCGCCAGGTGCGGCGGGTGACGAGGCGCGGGAGGGCCCAGGTGAGGAACATCCACACCAGGAACGGGGCGGCGAACACGGCCATGAGGTGGTGGCGGGCCGCTTCGGGGAGGTTGAAGGTGAGCACGTAGTAGAACGCGCGCGTCCCGCCGCAGCCGGGGCAGTCGAAGCCGGTGGCGATCTTGAACAGGCAGGTCGAGGGGCCGGTGTCGTCGGTCGGGTCGGTGGCGAGCACGCCCGCGGCGGCCGCGGAGAAGCACGCGAGGAGCGCGACGGGCGCGAACCACGGCTGCCCGAAGAACCCGGTGACCCACCGGCGCACGGGATTCCCCCGCGGCTGCTCACTCTGGTCCCGCAGCGTGGACTCCTCGACAGCGCACACATCGCCTCCTGCCCGACAGCCTAACGGCTGGAGGCGAGTCGGAGGGGCGGCGGGAGGCGCAGAACGCGAGAGAGGCGAACGTTTCCACTGGGCCCCCGGTATCAACGATGCGACACGGGTACGACATCGCCTCGGGGACAGGCGGCGCGAGGGTCGAATGCGAGGGCGCCAAGTGTTTTCGATGGGCCCCCGGTTTCAAGGGTGCGCCGGGGGTACGACATCCGTTCGGGAGCGGCGGGCGGTCACGAACGCCAAGGCGGCGAGCGTTTTCGGTGGGCCCCCGGTTTCAAGGGTGCGCTCGGGGTACGACATTCGGTGTCCGGGAGTCGGCGAAAACGGTGGTTCGGGCGTTTCGGGCGCTTAGGCTCGGTTTCATGGTCGGTATTGCTCGTCGGGTCCTCGTCGCCGCCGCGGCGGTCGGTCTGCTGTTCGCCGCTTCGGGGTGCCTGCGCCTCGACCTCGGGCTCCAGGTGCGCTCCGACGACACCGTGGGCGGGACCTTCACCGCCGCGTGGAGCGAGGACTTCATCGACCGCGCAGACGAAGAGGGCCTCGACAAGCGCCAGCTGGATGCGTTCCTCGACGCCCTGCTCGACGGCATCCCCGGCACCGACCGGACCCCTTACAACGAGGACGGGTTCTCCGGGTGGACGGCCACGTTCACCGACCGGCCGCTGGCCGACTTCGCCGAGTTCGGCGGCGACGACTGGGGCTACCTGCGCATCGACCACTCCGGCCGCGAATACGACCTCGAAGGGCACTGGGACCTGCGCGCCGCCGGGTTCCTCGACCCCGACGCGTTCACCGACGCCGAGATCCTCATCAGCGTCGACTTCCCCGCCCGCGTCACCGAGCACAACGGCGAGCTCAACGGCCGCACCGTCACCTGGGTCATGACCCCCGGCGCAGCCTACGACCTCGAGGCCACCGCCGTAGAGAACAACGGCTGGGTCTTCGCCGCCGCGGGGGTCGCGTTCCTGGTCGTGGTGGTCGGTCTGCTGTGGCTGTGGCAGTGGAGCAGGCTGCGCCGGTACTCGGTCGGGCAGGCCCGGAGCTGACCTGTCGACTCCGACACAAACCGTGGGCACCCCGCTCACGCCCCGTATCCTGGTGAGTCGATCCGCGTGACGAGTCGAGGAGCCGGGGGGAGGATCGGTGAGTCAGTACCGCTCGAACAGCAAGGGCCCCAAGGACAAAGAACCGGGCCTGGAACTGAGCATCGGACAGGTCCTGGCCGCCGCGGGCGCCACCGTGGTCGGGGCGATCCTCGCGAAACTCCTCGGCCTGTGGGGCACCGTCGCCGGCACCGCCATCCTCAGCGTCTGCTCCTCCATCGGCGCCGTGCTCATCCTCCGCGCCATGCGCTCGACCGGCAACCGCATCAAATCCCAGATCGCCGCGATGGCCCCCACCGCCGCGGGCAAGGCCACCGCCGTCACGATCGAGCTCCACCCCGACAGCGTCACCGCCACCGCGAAGATCCCCGAAACCGAGCAGCTGCACTCGACGCAAGGCGACACCGTCGAGATGGCCGTCCCCGACCTCGAACCCGAAGGGCACGTCACCGACGCGCACTCGCGCAAGAAGACGCTCCTGACGATCCTCGTCTCCAGCGTGATCGTGTTCTGCCTGACCATCGCCACGCTGTTTCTGATCGGCCTGTTCACCGGCGACTCCGGCCGGTTCATCCACGACAGCGGCGACACCACCACCACGATCATCCAGAGCCCCGAAGGCGAAGGCGCCGACGAGACCGAGACCGTCACCGAGACCGAGACGGACTCAGGCCCGACCGACGAGACCAGCGAGCAGCCCACCGACGAGGGCACCGACCCCGAACCGAGCACCTCGCCGTCGGCCGACCCCACCCCGAGCGAAGCGCCCACCAGCGAGGGCGGCCAGGGCGGGACCGAACCGACCCCGAGCCAGACCCCAGGCTCGGAGGAACTGAGCTCGGGCGAGAGCACCACCGAGTAGACACGACAGCGCCCGCAGGCCTTCCGGCCTGCGGGCGCTGCGCGTTCGAACGTCATTCGAGCAGGTCGTCGATCCCGACCGTCAGACCCGGGCGCTTCACGACCTCGCGGACCGCGAGGATCACCCCGGGCATGAACGACTCGCGGTCGAGCGAGTCGTGGCCGATCACGAAGCGCTCACCAGGGCCGCCGAAGCGGACCTCCTGGCTCGCCACGTACCCGGCCGAGCGGATCGCGTGGATGCGCACGCCCTCGACGTCCGCGCCGCGCGCGCCCTGCGGGTCGACCTCGGTCGCGTCCGGCATCGGCGGGCAATCCGCGTCCGCGCGGGCCGCCGCGATCAAGCGCGCCGTGTGGACGGCCGTGCCCGACGGGGCGTCGACCTTCCTCGGGTGGTGCGCCTCGATGATCTCCGCGGAGTCGAAGTGCTTCGCGGCCTTGGCCGCGAACTGCATCATCAGCACCGCGCCGATCCCGAAGTTCGGGGCGATCACCGACCCGACCTCAGGATCGGCCGCGAGCAGCCCACGGGCCGCGTCCAGACGCGCCGCGTCGAAGCCCGAGACCCCGACCACGGTGTGGATGCCGTGCTCGACGCACCAGGCCAGGTTGTCCATGACCACGTCCGGCAACGTGAAGTCCACGACCACGTCGACCCCGACGAGCTTGTCGAGCGACTCGTCCCGGCCCACCGTCGCGGCCAGCTCCAGACCGTCCGCGGCCTCGACCGCCTCGCACGCCGCCCGGCCCATCCGGCCCCGGGCTCCCAGCACACCGACCTTGATCATTCGAAGTCCCTCTGGTCGAACGGCCCCACGGCCACCGTCGTCATCGGCTGCGACAGGATCGCCGCGGCCACCTCGCGGACCTGCTCGGCGGTGACCGCCTCGATGTCGGCGATCTCCTGCTCCAGGCTCCAATGGTCGCCGTAGAGCAGCTCCTCGCGGCCCAGGCCGTTCATGCGCGAACCCGAGTCCTCCATCGACAGGACCATGCCGCCCTTGCTCATGCCCTTGCCGCGCCGCAGCTCGTCCTCGGTGACCCCCTCGGAGGCCACCATCGCCAGCTCGGCCAGCACCAGGTCGCGGACCTGGTGGACCTTGTCCGGGTTGGCCCCGGCGTAGACGCCGAAGGCGCCCGTGTCGGCGAAGTACGTCGAGAACGAGTAGACCGTGTAGGCCAGGCCTCGCTTCTCGCGCACCGACTGGAACAGGCGCGAGGACATGCCGCCGCCGAGGATGTTGTTCAGCACCTCGAACGCGTCCTTGCGCGGGTCGTGCCGCGAGAACAGCCGGCAGCCGACCACCAGGTGCGCCTGCTCGGTGTCGTGGGTCTCCACCAGCAGCGGCACCGGATCGGGCAGGACCTCGTCGTCGTGACGGCGCTGGCGCGGCACGTCGGCCCCGCCCAGCAGCGGCGCGAACGCCTCGGCCACCAGCTTCACGGTCTTGTCGTGGTCGACCCCGCCCGCGGCGCACACCGTCAGGTTCGGGGCCCGGTAGTGGTGCCGGTAGAAGTCGTGGATCTGCTCGCGCGTCAGCGCCCGCACCGTGCCCGGGTCGCCCGCGATGTCGCGGCCCAGGGCCCCGGGCCCGAACAGCGCCCGGTTGAACAGCTCGTGGACCACGTCAGAAGGCTCGTCGGCCGACGCGGCGATCTCCTCCAGGATCACGTCGCGCTCGATCTCGACGTCGGCGGGGGTCACCAGCGAGGAGCACATCGCGTCGCCGAGCACGTCGATCGCCATCGGCAGGTCGTCGTCGAGGACCCGCGCGTAGAAGCACGTCAGTTCCCGCGCGGTGTACGCGTTCGACTCCCCGCCCACCGATTCGATGGACTCGGCGATCTCCGTGGCCGTGCGCTTGGCGGTGCCCTTGAACAGCAGGTGCTCCAGGAAGTGCGACACGCCGGCGAGTTCGGGGGCCTCGTCGCGGGCCCCCACCCCGACCCAGACCCCCACGGAGGCCGAGCGCATGGTCGGGACGGATTCGGTGAGCACACGCAAACCGCCGGGCAGCACGGTCACACGGACCGTGCCGCCCAGCGGATCGTCGATGAGTGTGCGAGTCTGGGGACGACTCATCTACTCTTCCGAGCCTCCGGCTTCGTCGGTGCGACGGGTCCGGCGACGACGGCGCTCGCCGTCGCCACCACGGCCTTCGCCACGGTCGCCGCGGCCTTCGCCGCGCTCGCGGTCACGGCGCGGGCCGCGGTCGCCGCGCTCGCCCCGGTCCCCGCGGGACTCCTTGCGCTCGGCCGGACGGCCCTTCTTGTAGCCCTCCGGCTCCTGGCCCTCGGGGTAGACCTTGTCCAGGTAGATCTTGCCGCGGTTGTCGATGTCGCCGATCTCGACCTCGATCTTGTCGCCGACCGAGAGCACGTCCTCGACCCGCTCGACGCGCTTGCCGTCGCCGACCTTCGAGATGTGCAGCAGGCCGTCGCGGCCCGGCGTCAGCGAGATGAACGCGCCGAAGTCGGTGGTCTTGACCACGGTGCCCAGGAACCGGTCCCCCACGTTCGGGAGGGTCGGGTTCGCGATCGCGTTGATGGTCTCGACCGCGGCCTGAGCGGCCTCGCCGTTCTCGGCCGACACGTAGATCGTGCCGTCGTCCTCGACGGTGATGTCCGCGCCCGTGTCGTCCTGGATCTGGTTGATCGTCTGGCCCTTCGGGCCGATGATCGCGCCGATCTTGTCGACCGGGATCTTCAGCGTGGTGATCCGCGGCGCGGTGCTCGCCAGCTCGCCCGGCTCGCTGATCGCGTCGAGCATGACGTCGAGGATCGCGTGGCGGGCGTCGTTGGCCTGCTGGAGCGCCTGCGCCAGCACGTCCGAGGGCAGCCCGTCGAGCTTGGTGTCCAGCTGGAGGGCCGTCACGAACTCAGGGGTCCCGGCGACCTTGAAGTCCATGTCGCCGAAGGCGTCCTCGGCGCCGAGGATGTCGGTCAGCGTGACGTACTTGGTCTCGCCGTCGACCTCCTCGGAGATCAGGCCCATCGCGATGCCCGCGACCGGCGCCTTGATCGGCACACCCGCGTTCATCAGCGACATCGTGGACGCGCAGACCGAGCCCATCGAGGTCGAACCGTTGGACGCCAGCGCCTCGGAGACCTGGCGGATCGCGTAGGGGAACTCCTCGCGCGAGGGCAGGACCGGGACCAGGGCGCGCTCGGCGAGCGCGCCGTGGCCGATCTCGCGGCGCTTGGGCGAGCCGACGCGGCCGGTCTCACCGGTCGAGTACGGCGGGAAGTTGTAGTTGTGCATGTAGCGCTTCTTGCTGACCGGCGACAGGGTGTCGATGGCCTGCTCCATGCGCAGCATGTTCAGCGTGGTGACGCCCATGATCTGGGTTTCGCCGCGCTCGAACAGGGCCGAGCCGTGGACGCGCGGGAGGATGCCGGCCTCGGCCGCGAGCGGCCGGATGTAGGCGGGCAGGCGGCCGTCGATGCGGACGCCTTCGGTGAGGACCCTCTTGCGGACCAGCTTCTTGGTGAGCGAGCGCAGGGCGGCGTTGAGTTCGCCTTCGCGGCCTTCGAAGTCGGCGCCGAGCTTTTCGAGCATGACCGACTTGACGCGGTCGAGCTCGTCCTGGCGGTCGGTCTTGTCGGCGATCTGGAGGGCCTGGTCGAGTTCGGCGGTGACCGCGGCCTCGACGGCGGCGATCGCGTCGTCCTGGTAGTCGAGGAAGCGCGGGTAGTCGGCGACCGGCTTGGCGGCCACGGCGGCCAGTTCGGCCTGGGCGCGGACCAGTTCGGCGATGACCGGCTTGACGGCCTCCAGGCCCGAGGCCACGACCTCTTCGGTGGGCTTGGTGCCGCCGGCGGCGATCAGGTTGATCGTGTTGTCGGTGGCCTCGGCCTCGACCATCATGATCGCGACGTCGCCCGATTCGAGGACACGGCCGGTGACGACCATGTCGAAGGTGGCCTTCTCGATCTGCTCCAGGGTCGGGAACGCGACCCAGGTGCCGTCGATGAGGACGACGCGGGTCGAGCCGAGCGGGCCGGAGAAGGGCAGGCCGGAGAGCTGGGTGGACATGGAGGCGCCGTTCATGGCGACCACGTCGTACTCGTCGCGGGCGTCCACGGCGAGGATGGTGCCGATGACCTGGACTTCGTTGCGCAGACCCGACACGAAGGACGGGCGCAGGCCGCGGTCGATGAGGCGGCAGGTGAGGATGGCGTTCTCGCTGGGTCGGCCTTCGCGGCGGAAGAACGAGCCGGGGATGCGCCCGGCGGCGTACATCCGCTCCTCGATGTCGACGGTCAGCGGGAAGAAGTCGAAGTGGTCCTTCGGGTGCTTCGAGACGGCCGTGGTCGAGAGGACGACGGTGTCGTCCATTTGGATGATCGCCGAGCCCTGAGCGAGCTTGGCGAGTCGGCCGGTCGAGAAGACGATCTTACGGGTGCCGAACGCGCCGTTGTCGATGACGGCCGTGGCGTGGTGTTCGCCGAGGTTGTAAGCCTCGGGGGTCCGTTCATTGTCGGACATAGAGTGTCGATCTCCTTGTGTAGTGCTGGGCGCACTGTTGTGCGGAGCGCCGCTCACCCACGCGTTCCGGTCTTCGATCGAAGCACTCGGAAGCCCGTCCCCGCGTCGCGCGGGGCGTTCCGGATGCCACTACCGAGGACCGGCGCGGTCTCAGGCGAGCCGCGCCGCGCCTCGCTCTTCGAGGCGCTGCGGTCGAGCGTGGTGCTCATCGCCCACACTACGTTACCCGGCCGACGCGGCGGCACAGGCGAAGCAAAAGTGAGCGGTGGGGTACGCGAAAGGGAGCGTCCCGGTCGGGGCGCTCCCTTGCTGGAGGTCTTAGGCGTTGTCGCGGATGCCGAGGCGCTCGATGAGCGCGCGGTAGCGCGTGATGTCGGTCTTCTTGAGGTACTTGAGGAGACGGCGGCGCTTGCCGACCAGGAGGAGCAGGCCACGGCGGGAGTGGTGGTCGTGCTTGTGGACCTGGACGTGAGCGGTGAGCTCCTTGATGCGCGTGGTCAGGATCGCGACCTGGACGTCGGTGGAACCGGAGTCGCCCTCGGTCAGCGCGTATTCCTTGATGATCGCGGACTTCTTCTCAGCGTCGAGCGCCATGTTCGAACACCCTTTCTTTCGTGACGGCCGATCCGCGGTGTCGGGCAGACCGGTCGGTTGTTACAGAACTCGGATAACTGTACAGGGGCGTTAGCGCAGCTCCAAAGCCCGGCGGGTGTCTGCGACGTCGGTCTCGATCTGCTCGATGAGCGGTTCGATCCCTGCGAAGGCGACCTGGCCTCTGAGGCGGGCGGTGAAGTCGAGGCGGACCCGCTCGCCGTAGAGGTCGCCGGAGAAGTCGAGGAGGTGGGCTTCGACGGTGCGCTCGTCGCCTTCGAAGGTCGGGTTGGTGCCGACGCTGATCGCGGCGGGGTGGCGCTGGGCGTCGCGGTGGAGCCAGCCGGCGTAGACGCCGTCGGCGGGGATCGCCCTGCCGGGCGGGACGTCGAGGTTCGCGGTGGGGAAGCCGAGCGAGGAGCCGCCGCGGCCCGCGCCGTGGACGACGGTGCCTTCGACGCCGAAGTCGCGGCCGAGGACGTCGGCGGCGGCGGCCACGTCGCCTGCGGCGATGAGGGCGCGGACGCGGGTCGACGAGAACGCTTCGTCGTCAGCGGTGAGGGTCTGGCCGAGCACTTCGAAACCGAACTCTTCGCCCAGTTCGGTCAGGCGCTTGACGTCCCCGGCGGCCTTGTGGCCGAAGCGGAAGTTCTCCCCCACCACCACGGCTTTGGCGTGCAGGCCGCCGACGAGGACGTGGCGCACGAAGTAGTCGGGGGTGAGTTTGGAGAGCTCGGGGGTGAACGGCAGCACGCACACGCCGTCGACGCCGAGGGAGCCGAGCAGCTCGATGCGCCGCTCCAGGCTGGTCAGCTGCGCCGGGACCGCGTGCGGGGCGACCACCGCGGTCGGGTGCGGGTCGAAGGTGACGACCACGCTGCGGGCCTCGCGCTCGGCGGCGGCCTTGACGGCCGTATGGACGAGCGCGGCGTGGCCGCGGTGCACGCCGTCGAACACGCCGATGGCCACGACGGAGGCGGGCCAGTCCTCGGGGGTCGCGTCAATTCCACGCCAGGTTTCCACGGGCGAATCTTCTCACTGCCGCTCGAGTCAGGGCGCGCAGGCGGGCCCCGGCAGTGGCGGCAGCCGCTCACAGCATCATCGACGAATTCGCGTTCCCGCCCGAGGCGAAGATCAAGAGCATCAGGACCCCGACGGCCACCAGCAGCAGCATCCCGGCGAGGAGCCAGGCGGTGCCGGCCGGCCCGGCCAGTCGCGGCTGTTGCTCGGCGAGGACCTGGGGCTCGTCGTGGTCGACGTCGGGCACGCCGGTCTCGAAGCGGAACTCTTCTGGCAGTTCTTCTGCAGCACTGGCACTCATGGGCTTCTCCTCGGAGATCGCAGAGTTCCTACGGGGTCGTATCCATTGATTGTTGAGAGAACGTCGGCTATCCGACCGCCGTTTCTCAGAATCCGCCTGACAACAGCGTCAATTCGCCCTCGTGGAAATTACAAGGCGGTGAGCGCCCCACCACGCGAAACGTCCGGTAGCCGCCGGATCACCCGCCATGTCGCCGAAAGCGTGGGACCTTCATGAATTCATCGACGACAGATTGGGGAGAGGGCATGAGACGGAGGTTCCCCGCGCTGGCCGCGGCAGGGGCGATGCTGGCGATCCTGGCGGCGACGGCGGTGCCGCCTCCCGCCGCGGCCGCCGCCGCGTGCACGCGCACCGGCTCCTACACCGTGTGCAGGACCAATCCGAACGGCGGCAAGGACAACGCGATCGTCGTCGAGATCGCGAAGCAGATCGACGCCACCAAGAAGGGCGACACCGTGCGGGCCGCGGTGTACCAGTGGACGCTCGACAAACCGGTCGCGCCGCTCGCGCAGGCGCTGGTCGACGCCCAGAAGCGCGGCGTGGACGTCAGGGCCGTGGTGGGCCAGCGCAGCGACAAGCCCTCGGGGAACGATCCGGTGATTCGCAAGCTCAAGGCCGCCGGGGTGAAGGTGAGCCAGTGCAAGGGCGGGTGCCTGCCGAACTCGGGCGGGACTACGAAGGGGCCCGACCACAACCGGTTCTTCCTCATCGAGTCAGGCGGCAAGCCCACGGTGCTGGTGACGAGCTTCAGCTTCACCGCCTCGCACGCGACGCAGTCGCACAACCTGCTCGGGGTGCACGGCGACAAGAAGCTGTACGACTTCTACGCCGCGTACTGGTCTCGGCTCAACAGCCAGGACTGGAGCGGGTGGGGCGACAAGCAGAAGAGCACCACCGGGGACCTGGCGCGGGCGTGGGTGTTCCCGCGCGGGGCCGACCCGATCGCCGAGCAGCTGCGTGAGATCACCGGGTGCGCCAAGGGCGACCAGGTGCTGGTGGGGCACGCGAACTTCCAGTCCAACCGGCCCGCGGTGCGCTCCGAGCTCGACCGGATCCAGGGCCTGGGCTGCACGGTGCGGGTGGTGGTGCTCAATGCCGACACCAGCAATCCGGGGTGGCTCGAAGGGGCGCTTGGGGCGTCGAACGTGCGGGTGCACGATTCGAGCCGCAACAAGTTCATCGTGGCCGAGGCGCAGTTCGGGGGCACGCATCGGGCGGTGGTGTGGACCGGGACGCACAACTTGAACGGGAACGCGATGAAGCACGCGGACGACAACGTGCTGCGGGTCGCGAACCAGGGGGTGGCCGATTTGTACGTGTCGTACTTCGGGACCTTGTGGCGTCAGGCTAAGTGAGGCACGGCGAAGGGGAGGGGCCGAACGGCCCCTCCCCTGCTTGGTGTCGCCTCAGCCCTTGACCGAGCCTGCGAGCAGCCCGCGCACGAAGTAGCGCTGGAGCAGCAGGAACACCAGGAGCGGGACGATGATCGCGATGAACGCCGCCGCCGGGAGGCGGGTCCAGCCGAAGCCCCAGGTGCCGGCCATGTCGCCGAGGACGGCGGTGAGCGGTCTGGTGGCCTCGCCGGGCGCGAAGGTGCGCCCGACCAGGAAGTCGTTCCAGACCCACAGGAACTGGAAGATCCCGATCGACGCGAGCGCCGGGGTCACCAGGGGCAGGACGACCTTGCGGAAGATCTGCGAGTGGCTGGCGCCGTCGATGCGGGCGGCCTCCATGACGTCGCCGGGCAGTTCGCGCATGAAGTTGTGCAGCAGGAAGATCGCCAGCGGGAGGCCGAAGATCGAGTGCGCGATCCAGACTTGGATGATCGTGTTGACCCCGGACAGCTCCCAGGCGGGCATGATCGTGACGCCGCCGACCTGGAGTCCCTTGCTGAAGAACGACAGCAGCGGGATGAGCGCCATCTGGAGGGGCACCACCTGGAGGGCGAAGATCCCCACGTACAGCAGGTTGCGGCCGCGGAACTTGATCCACGACAGCGCGTAGGCGGCCATGGCGGCGAACGCGACCGGGACGACCACGCCCACGATGGTGATGACCACCGTGTTGACGAGGTTGACGATGAGGCCGCCGCCCTGGGAGTCGGAGTACAGGACGTAGTTGTAGGTGTCGAGGGTGAAGTTCGGATCGGCGAAGGCCGTCCACCAGCCGGAGGTGCGGATGTCCGCGTCGGTCCGGAAGGAGGAGACGAACAGTCCGAAGGTCGGGATCGTCCACAGTGCGGCGATCACGATCGCGACGACGCTGGCGGCGCGGGACGACAGGACCCGGCGCAGGCGCTCGCCACGGGTCTCGCCGATCCGCGCGACCGGCTCGGGGGCCGGGGCCTCGGGGTCGACTACCGCGTCGATGCTCATCGGGCCTCCAGTTCCTGGCGGCGCATGTTGCGCACCTGGTAGATGACGACGGGGAGGACGAGCAGGAACAGCACGACGGCCATGGTGGCGCCGCGTCCGTCGTTGTAGAGGCGGAAGGCCTGCTCGACCATGTTGTGGGCGAGCACGTCGGTCTTGTAGTGGCCGCCGGTCATCGCGCGCACGATGTCGAAGAGCTTGAGCGTGGCGATGAAGACGGTGACTGCGACGACGACCACGGCCGAACGGATCGAGGGGACGGTGACGTTCCAGAAGATCTGGGCGGGCTTGGCGCCGTCGATGCGGGCGGCCTCGACGATCTCCAGCGGCACGCCCTTGAGCGCGGCCGACAGGACGACCGTGGCGAAGCCGACCTCGATCCACACCAGGACCACCATGAGCAGGAAGTTGTTGCCCGGGAACGAGGTGAGCCAGTTGACCGGTTCGGCGCCGAACCAGACCATGATCTGGTTGAGCAGGCCGATCTGGTTGCCCGAGCCCTTGTACTGGTAGACGAACTTCCAGATGATCGAGGCGCCCACGAACGAGATGCCCATGGGCAGGAACACCAGGGCCTTGTAGATCCGTTCGCCGCGGCGGCCGTCGATGAGGACGGCGTAGACCAGGCCGAGCCCGGTGGACACGGCCGGGACGACCACGATCCACAGTGCGGTGTTGATGAGCGTCTGGAGCGCGTCGGGGTCGGAGACGGCCCACACGTAGTTGTCGAAGCCGACGAAGGAGCTGCCGTCCTTGTTGAAGAACGACATGGCGATGGTGCGCAGGGCCGGGTAGACCAGGCCGACGGCGAGGAAGAGGACGGCGGGCGCCAGGAACACGAAAGCGACCGCACGGCTGCGGTCGCGGCGGGAGGCGAGTTCGGCCAGCCCGTAGAGGCCCAGGAGGATCACGGCGAAGGCCACGAGTCCTACGCCCAGCAGGCTGAACCTGTCGATGAGTGCGGAGATGTCCACGTAAGAGACTCCAGTTGTCCGGACAATGGGCCGAGCGGGGCCCGAGGGCCCCGCTCGGCTTCTCGTCAGCTACACGGGTCGCGGTCTACTGCGGCCAGGACGCTTCGATGGCGTCGGCGACCTGCTGGGAGTTCTTGTCCCCGCTGGTCCACTCCACGATGCCGGTCCAGAACGAGGAGGCGCCGACCTCACCGGGCATGAGGTCCGAGCCGTCGAAGCGGACGGTGACCGTCGGGTCGGTCAGGATTTGCGTGGCGAGCACGTTGATCGGCGTGGTGGCGTTGTTCGGGTCGACGCCCTGGTGGGCCGTGCTCCACGGTCCGGTCTGGAGTCGGGCGTTGTGGTAGACCTCGCTGGCGAGGTACTGGCGGGTGGCCTCGGTGGCCTCGGAGTCGGAGAACGCGGCCACGAACTCGCCGCCGACGAGCATGGTGTTGTCGCCCTCGTTGGTCTCGGGGAACTGGAACGCGAACACGTCGCCGTCCTCGGCCACGTTGGTGCCATCAGGCCACATCGCACCGTAGAAGGAGGCCATGCGGTAGAAGGCGCACTCGCCGTCCACGACCGGCCAACCGGCCTCCTGGAACGCGGTCGAGGAGATCGTGTCGGTGCCGTTGAGGACGTAGTCCTCGTTCAGCAAGATCGTGCCGGCCTTGTCGAAGGCGCCCACGATCTGCGGGTCGTTGAACGGGATCGAGTGGTCGACCCACTGGTCGTAGACGTCGGTGCCCTCGCGGAGCACGATGTCCTCGATCCAGTCGGTGCCCGGCCAGCCGGTGGCCCCGCCGGACTCGAAGCCCGCGCACCACGGCTTGACGCCGGAGGCCGCGATCGTGTCCGACAGCGCGATGAGGTCGTCCCAGGTGGTGGGGACCTCGTACTCGTTCTCGGCGAAGAACGTCGGCGAGTACCAGATGAAGGACTTGGCGTTGGACGAGTTGGGCGCCGCGTACAGGGTGCCGTCGATCGTGCCGTAGTTGAGCCAGTCCTCGGTCCAGCCCTCGGTCGCCAGCGCGGTGACCGCGTCGGAGGCCGGGACCAGGTCGGCGGTGAAGGAGGACATGAGGCCCGGCTGCGGGAAGAGCGCGATGTCGGGGGCGTTGCCGCCGTCGACGCGCACCTTCATGTCGGATTCGAACTCGCCGGTGCCCTCGTATTCGACGTTGACGCCGGTGCACTCTTCGAAGAAGGCCCACGCGGCGGTCATCTCGTCGGCCTCTTGGTCGCGGATGGAGCCGAGGATGTTGACGGTCTCGCCGTCGAAGGAACCGAATTCCTCGTAGTTGGCGCAGTCCTGCGCCTCTTCGGGGACTTCGCCCCGGGAGCTGTCGTCCTCGGGAGCGCCGCAGGCCGTCGCGGCGAGCGCGATGGCACCGGCGGCAGCCGCTAGGCAGGAAATTCGTCGGGTCTTGCTCATCGGGGTTTCCCTCTCTTCGCAGGTGTTGATCGCCCGGCGAGACCGACTGCCTCCCTGCCCCGACCATTCAGGGAACCGCTCTCATCGGTTCTCGCCCTGGTGGGGGCTGCCTCACCCGCCGTTGGGGCGACGCTGGCAATCGTGCTCTGAGTAACATTGAATGTCAAGTCTGCATTGCTGAATCGTTACCGGCTGGAATTGGATCGATATCTGTCGACTCAGGCTCGATGGGAGCGATACCAATGACGTATCATTCCGGGGCCCGGCAAGCGCTGTTCACATCCAGTCGACTCACGTCCGTGAAAGGTGCCACAAACATGACGCAGCTGACCTTCCCCGAGGGTTTCCTCTGGGGGACCGCCACGGCCTCATACCAGATCGAAGGAGCTGCTGACGAGGACGGACGGGGTCCCTCCATCTGGGACACGTTCTCGCAGACGCCGGGCAAGACCTGGAGGGGCCAGACCGGCCGGGTGGCGTGCGACCACTACCACCGCACCGAGGAGGACGTGGCGCTCATGGCCTCGCTCGGCCTGGACACCTACCGGTTCTCCGTGGCGTGGCCGCGCATCCAGCCCGACGGCACCGGGCCGGTCAACCCCGCCGGGATCGACTACTACGACCGGCTCGTGGACCTCCTGGTCGAGGCCGGGATCAAGCCGATGCCCACGCTGTACCACTGGGACCTCCCGCAGTCCTTCGAGGACCGCGGCGGCTGGCCCGAGCGCGAGACGGCCGAGCGGTTCGGCGACTACGCCGCGATCGTGGCCGACCGCCTCGCCGACCGCGTCCACACCTGGTGGACGCTCAACGAGCCGTGGTGCTCGGCGTTCCTCGGCTACGGCGACGGCCACCACGCCCCCGGGCGCACCGAGCCGGTCGCGGCCCTCAAGGCCGCCCACCACCTCAACCTCGCCCACGGGCTCGCCACGCAGGCGCTGCGCGCGGCCGGGGCCGAGCGGGTCTCGATCGCGCTCAACCCGACCCAGCCCCGCGGCGATGAGGAGGCCGTCAGGATCGTCGACACGCTGGCCAATCGCGTGTTCTTCGACCCGATCCTCAAGGGCGAGTACCCCGCCGAGCTCTTCGAGCGCACCGCGGTGCACACCGACTGGTCGTTCGTCCAGGACGGCGACCTGGAGCAGATCAACCAGCGGATCGACCTGCTCGGCGTGAACTACTACAACCCGGCCTGGTTCCGGTACAACCCGGACGCGCCGGAGTCGCAGGTGCAGCCGGGTTCGGCGGGCGTCGAGGGCTACAGGCCCGAGGAGCTGCCGGTCACCGACATGGGCTGGCCGATCGAGCCGACCGGGCTCACCGACCTTCTGGTGCGCATCCACAAGGACTACGGCGTGCCCACGATGGTCACCGAGAACGGCGCGGCCTACCCGACCGGCCCGGGCGAGGACGGCGAGGTCGACGACGTCGAGCGCGTCGACTACCTGCGCTCGCACATCGCCGCCGTCCACGACGCGATCGAGGAGGGCGCCGACGTACGCGGGTACACCGCGTGGTCGCTGATGGACAACTTCGAGTGGGCCTTCGGCTACGACAAGCGCTTCGGCATCGTCCACGTCGACTACGCGACCCAGAAGCGGACCCTCAAGTCCAGCGCGAAGTTCTACGCGAAGGTCATCGCCGACCACGGTGTGGAACGTTAGAGCGCGGCCTGGAGCGCGCGGACTGCTCGCTCCGGGTCTTCGGCGCGCATCACCGCGCCCATGACCGCGACCCCCGCCGCACCCGCCTCCCTGGCGGCGCGGGCGCGTTCGGGCAGGTCGGCGCCGCCGAGCGCGAATACGGGGACGGAGCTCGCCGCACAGAACGCGGCGAGCTTTCGCGTTCCCAGGGCCGGGCCGTAGCCGGGTTTGGACGCGGTCGGCCAGACCGGCGAATAGGTGCAGTAGTCGAGGTCGGGTTCGGGCGTCTCGCCCGCGTGTACGGATCGGCCCACCAGCGCCGGGCGCGGCCGGGGAAACGGGAAGCTCGCCGACAGATGCGCAGCTTCGACCGCGACCGGCGGGTCCGAGACGATGAGCAGACCGCCCGAGGCGGCCAGGAGCGGTCCGAGTTCCTCGGCGAGCGCTGCTCGATCGGTCCACTGGAGGTGCTTGTCGCGCAGCACGAGCGCGAAGGGACCGCCGCGAAGGGCGAGCGCGACCTGTTCGGGGAGCGGGCGCGGGCAGCGGGTCGAGTCGGTGACGACGAGGAGCCGGTGCTGCACGGATCGAGCCTACCGGCGCGCGCGATCGACCCAGAGTGGCCAGTGTTCTGCGAGTCGATTCGTGCCCGACTCGTCAGTGCTACACCGGTTTAACGCTTGTGTATCGGTCCACGCCTCGAACTTGCGTAATTCACGACACAGGTGCGAAACTTCAGGGGATGAACATCGGCGATCAAATCAACGTGCTGCGCACCGAAGGGGAGCGGATCGCTGTCGCTGGTGGGGAACTCTCGCTCAACGCAATCGTGCCCACCTGCCCGGGCTGGGTCGTCAAGGACCTCTTGACCCATATCGGGACCGTCCACCGCTGGGCGGCGGCGATCGTGGGCGGGGCGCTGCGCGAGGACCCTCGGAAAGGCGACCTGCAGCGGATCGTGGGGCCCCTGCCCCACGACGACCTGCTGGTCGACTGGGTCCGGGAGGGCCTCCGAAGGCTCTCGACCACATTGGAGGACGCGCCTGACGACCTCCAGTGCTGGCAGGTGTTCCCCTCGCAGTCGGCGCGCCGCTTCTGGGTCCGCAGACAGGCCCACGAGACCACCATCCACCGAGTCGACGCCGAGCAGGCGCGCGGCGACGAGATCTCACCGGTCGGCACCGAATTCGCTGCCGACGGCATCGACGAACTGCTGCTGGGCTTCCACGGCAGGCCGTCGAGCCGGGTGCGGGCGCTGCGACCGGCAGTGCTCCACATCCACGCCTCCGATCTGCCGCCGGGACGCGGCGACTGGTACATCCACCCCACCGACACGGGCCCGCTCGTGACGTTCAGCGAGGTCGAGACCCCGCACTGCGTCATCGAGGGCCCGGTGGAGCTGTTGTACCTGGCGCTGTGGAACCGGCTTCCATTCGACGACCTGTCCGTGCACGGAGACCCGGCACTGCTCCACTTGTGGCGCAATTACTCCGCGGTCCGGTGGGTCGATCCGGTGGACGCATGAGAGGCGACCACATGTAGGCACTGGAGCGCAACAGGGCGGAGCCGCAGGCAGACGCGCGGTGACCGTCCGAAATGGTCGACTTCGACGCGGCGGCGGCCCCCAGGGGCGCGCTGCTGCGCGCCCGGGCGGGGGCGGGATCGTAAGCTCACGAGCGTGAACGAGGCCTTCGAGAAGCACAGTGACTCCCTGAAGCACAGTCACACCGTCGCCAACGACGCCGTCCCCCGCGCCGCGCTGTGGATCCTGATCCCGGCGGCGGTGATCACCGCGCTCGGCATGGTGCTCCTGTGGCCCCAAGGGGTCGAGGACACCGAGGTCGAGACCTTCGGCGAGGAGATCAAGGGGCACGTGCTCTCGGTCCACGAGACCGAGTGCGAACCGATCGACGCCGAGCTCAACGAGCAGCTCCAGGCCACCGTGTGCGGCGACGTCGTGGTGCGATTGACCAGCGGCGAGTTCGACGGCGAGGAGATCATCGTCGACATCCCCTCGGGGCCGGGCGCGCCCGAGGTCGCGGCCGGGGACGACGTGATCCTCATGCACACTCCCGGCTCGATGTCGGGCCAGCAGTTCCACCTCATCGACCACGACCGCGCGAGCGCGCTGTGGGCCCTGGTGATCGCGTTCGCTCTGGCGGTGGTGGCGTTCGGGCGCTGGAAAGGCGTCAGGTCCCTGGTGGGCCTGGGCTTCACGTTCGCGGTGGTGCTGCTGTTCATGGTCCCGGCCGTGCTCGACGGGTCCGCGCCGATCCTGGTGGCGATCGTGGGCGCCTCGGCGATCATGCTGGTCTCGCTGTACCTGACGCACGGGTGGAACCGCACCACCACGGTGGCCGTGCTCGGGACGCTCGCGTCGCTGGTGATCACGGTGCTGCTGGCCGAGGCGGCGGTGAGCATCGCGAGCCTCAACGGCGTCAACGACGAGAACACCACCAACCTCGCGCTCCAGTACCCGATCGACATGTCGGGGCTGCTGCTCGCCGGGATCCTGATCGGCGCGCTCGGCGTGATCGACGACGTGACCGTCTCGCAGGCCGCGACCGTCGACGAGGTCGCGAAGGCCAACCCGAGGTGGGGCCCGGCGCGGCTGTTCAAGTCCGGCATGCGGGTCGGGCGCGACCACCTGACCTCGGTGGTGAACACGCTCGTGCTCGCCTACGCGGGCGCGTCGCTCCCGCTCCTGGTGCTCATCGCGGCGGCCGGGCGGCCGCTGGAGCAGGTGCTCACGAGCCAGACGATCGCGACCGAGATCGTCCGGGCCGTGGCGGGCACGCTCGGCCTCATCGCGGCGGTCCCGATCACGACCTGGATGGCGGCCGCGCTCGTGCGCAGGCCCCCGAAGGAGACCAAGCCGAAGGAGAAGGACCCGAAACCGAAGCGCCCGGGGCCCGCAGAGGAGAAGAACGAGACATGGGACGACGACGAATCGCCGTACCCGCCCTCGCACCTGCGCTGACCCCAGGCGGCGTGGCGGCGTGGCGGCGTGGCGGCGATGAGTCTTCCCGTTGCGCGCGGACATGCGCCGCGGGGCCCGCGACCGGTGACCGCCGGTCGCCCCCGACCCGCCGCTCGGCGTGCGTCGACGAGCCGTCCCGAGCCTGCGCTCGCCGCCGCTCTCGCCCGCGCGCCCCGGCGGCCGCGTCGCTCGTCCGCTTCGCCTTAGAACCGCTCCGAGGCCTCGATCAGTTTCTTCGCCGCCTGATGCAGCGCCTGGAGGACGGTCATCACCGCCGGGCGGCCGGTCGAGGCCGTTCGGTGGACCACGTAGACGTCCCGGCCCGGCAAAGGCTCGGCGATGCGGCGGACCGCCACATCCCGCCTCTCGGCCGCCGCCATCCAGGGGGCGACCGTGATGCCCAGGCCCTTCGCCACCAGCGTCAGGATCGTGTCCAGGCCTTCGAACTCCGAGACCGGGGCGCTGATGCCCTCCGTGCGCCACAGTCGATCGAGCGCCGCCCTCGACGGTTCGCCGCTCGGGGAGGCGATCCACGACTCGCCCGCCAGCTCGTGGGCCGACAGGACCGATTTCTCGGCCAGCGGGTGCCGCGTGTGGAGGGCGGCGACGAGCGGGTCGTTCACCAAGTGGTGGAACGTCAGCGGGCCCGAGGTCTGGGGGCGGCGCTGGCCCGACCAGTCGTCGATCAGGGCCAGGTCGATCTCGCCCGACCGCACCCGCGCCAGCGACTCGGGGACCGTGTGCTGCTGGCGCAGGACCATCTGGAGCTCGGGGTAGCGGCGCAGCCGCCGCACGATCGGGCCCGCCAGCGCCACGGCCACGGTCGGGAACGCGGTGATGGTGACCCGGCCCCTGGGCTCCCCCGCCTCGGCCGCCAGGTCGGTCTCGGCCGCGTCCATCGCCTCCAGGATGTGGGCGGTGTGCTCGACGAGGCGGCGGCCCGCGTCGGTCAGTTGGGCCGAGCGGGCGGTGCGTTCGAGCAGTGCCACGCCGGTCTCCTTCTCCAAGGCGGCCAACTGCTGTGAGACCGCAGAGGCGGTCTGTCCGGTCGCCACGGCAGTGGCGGATATCGATCCCTGGGCGGCGAATTCGTAGAGAAGCCGCAGGCGGCGCACATCGAGCATAAGCAAATCTTATCCTCGGCGAAAGGTAGAAATACTTGCGTTAATGCTCCGGGGAGAGCAATCTGGGCGTCACACGGCGGCGAAGGCCGCAGTGAGCGACTATCCATCGAGGAGTCACCCGTGACCGTCTCCGCCACCCTCGCCGCCAATGAGGCCATCGCCGCGCGCCGCGCCGCCGGGCAGGAGGTGCTCGCGCTCGGGTTCGGTGAAGCCGGGATTCCGGTGCACCCCTTGCTGGCTCAGCGACTCGCCCAAGCCGCCGCAGGGACCTCGTACGGCCCGGTCGCCGGCATTGACGCCGCCCGTGAGGCGGCCTCGGGGTACTGGACGCGGCGCGGCCTGCCCACCGACCCGTCCCAGGTGCTCCTCGGCCCCGGCTCCAAGCCGCTGCTGTACTCGCTGCTGTACGCCACCGGCGGCGACGTGGTGCTGCCCAAGCCCGCGTGGGTCTCCTACGCGGCCCAGGCCGAGCTCATCGGCCGCGAGCCGATCCGGGTCCCCGTGCCCGAGGGCGAGGGCGGGGTGCCGGAGGCCGAGGCGATGGAGGCCGCGGTGCGCCAGGCCCGCCGCCAGGGCCGCGACCCGCGGATCGTGGTGGTCACGCTGCCGGACAACCCGACCGGGCGGTTGGCGTCCGAGCGTTCGGTCAAGGCCATGTGCGAGGTCGCCCGCGAGCTCGACCTGGTGATCGTGGCCGACGAGATCTACCGCGACCTGGTGTTCGCCGACGGGCCGTTCCCCTCCCCCGCGTCCTGGGCTCCGGAGCGGACGGTGACGACCACTTCGCTGTCGAAGAACTTCGCGCTCGGCGGGTGGCGGGTCGGGGCGGCCCGGTTCCCGGCCTCGCCGCTGGGCGAGCGGCTGCGCGAAGCGGTGCGGGACATCGCCTCCGAGCTGTGGTCTTCGACCCCGATGCCGATGCAGCACGCCGCGGCCTACGCGTGGTCGGACCCGCAGGAGCTGCTCGAACGCGTCGCGGCCTCGCGGCGGCTCCACGGCTCGGTCACCAGCGCGGTGGCCGGGGTCTTCGCGAACGCCGGGTGCGAGGTCTCGGCCCCGCAGGGCGGGTTCTACGTGTGGCCGGACTTCGAGCCGCTGCGCGGGACGCTGGCCGAGAGGTGGGGCATCGCCACGAGCGCCGATCTGGCGCGGGTCCTGTTGGAGCACTTCGGGGTCGTGGTCCTGCCGGGCAGCGCGTTCGGTGACGACCCGCGGTCGCTGACGCTGCGCGTGGCGGTGCCGGGGATCTACGGCGAGTCCGATTCGGAGCGGTTGGCGGCGCTGGTCGCGGCCGAGCCGGCGGCGATGCCGTGGATCGCCGAGACGCTCGACGGCCTGCGGGCCAAGCTGGCGGCGTTGACTGCCTGATTGAACTCCGGAGGGGTGCTGCCGAGGCCGATGCGGCAGCACTCCTTCGGTCTATCGCCAGCGCTCCACCAGGGTGATACCGGCGTAGATGCAGGCCACCACGATGATGAGGGCGACGACGACCAGGACGCCGCCGACGAAGCGCTGGATCTCCAGTTCGCGTCCGTAGCGCACGGGCCCGCGCCAGCGGCCGTAGCGCCAGTGGTCGCGGCCCTGCTTGTAGTCGGCGGCCACGTCTTGGAGGAGCGCTTGGAGCTCGGCCACGGTCTCGGCCCGGCGGGCGAGTTGGCGGCGGAGGCGGTACTCCTCGGTGTCGATCTCGCCGCGGCGGCGGGCGCGGGCGAGCCGGGTGAGGGTCGTGCGCTTGGCGGCGCCTGTGGCGCGGGCGTCGAACGTGTCCATGACGTGCTCCCACCTGTACTGATGTCCATCATGACAGACATGAGGACGTTGGGTGTTCCCCGTTCTCGCAGGTGGTACACATTGGGCGCGCTGGCGCATCACCTTGCGCAGCAGTCACTTCCAGGCGAGCGTCAGGGCCGCGCCGAGACGGCGCGGCCCTGCCGGTTCGGTTCAGTCCAGGAGGTCGGAGATCGCCCGCGCGAGGTCGGTGTCCTTGGCGGAGACCTGGTGCCCGGCCGAGTGGGTGGTGGTGGTGACGCGGAGCTTGTCGTAGTTGATCGCCAGGTCGGCGTGGTGGTTGCGGCGCTCGTTGAGCAGGCCCACCGCGGTGGCGGCGGCCAGCGCGTGGAGGTGCCCGTCGAAGGTCCAGGTGGCTTCGAGGTGGTTGCCGACGTGGCTCCAGCCCGGGAGTTCGGAGAGGGCCAGTTCGATCTCGGCCTCGGTCAAGGGTTGATCGCTCATGTCCCGATTCTCGCAGCAGCCGGGCGCGGCGTCTCGGCCTCGTCCCGTTCAGTCCTCGTCGACGAGGGTGACCTGGCCGGTGTCGAGGTCGTAGACCGCGCCGACGACCAGGACGCCGTCGAGGTGCTCGCGGCGGCTGAGGTCGGCCACGGTGCGGCGCACCTGGAGGCGCAGGGCCTTGGGGGCGGCGTCCTCGCCTTCGGCGGATTCCTCGATGGCCTGGGACGCGGGCTGCCAGAGCTGTTCGACGAGGTAGCCCGAGCGCGGGTCGTGGGTGTCGGCCTCGACGGCGTTGAGGGCGGCGTTGATCGCGCCGCACCTTTCGTGGCCGAGCACGACCACCAGGGAGACGCCCAGTTCTGCGGCGGCGAACTCCAGGGAGCCGACGGCGGCGCGGTCGGGCACGTGCCCGGCGGTGCGCACCACCAGGAGCTGGCCGAAGTCGCAGTCGAAGACGCTCTCGGCGGTGACGCGCGAGTCGATGCAGGTGAAGACCACGGCGCTGGGGGTCTGGTCGGGGGCCGCGTCGCGGGCGGCGACGATGTCGCGCTTGTAGCGGGGCTCTCCGGCCACGAATCGGCCGTTGCCTTCGAGGAGGCTCAGCAGGGTCGAGGCGGCTCGGTGGTGCTCCATCAGCGAGGAGGCGGTCAGTTCTGGCACGCCCTGAATGGTGCCGTACTCGAAGGGCTGGTGCAAGCGCGACGGGCGAGGCGTCACGCACCTTTAACCGACCTCACGTTACCGGTTCGAGATCTTCAGGTCATTTAGGAGGACTTGCCGCTCGCAGAAGCGGACCATAGGATGGACGCACACTACCGCGAGGCGGTCTGCCTGCGGTTTCATCGTCTTCTTCGTGCGGCCCGCGAGTGGCCTCGAATCCCGGGAGGAATCCGTGCGCACTTACGGCGACGGCTGTCCGGCCGCCCACGCGCTCGACCTGGTGGGCGAGCGGTGGTCGCTGCTCATCGTCCGCGAGCTGCTGCTGGGGCCCAAGCGGTTCACGGATCTGCGCGGCGGGCTGCACGGCGCGAGCGCGAACGTGCTCTCGCAGCGGCTGCGGGAATTGGAGGCGCACGGCGTGATCTCCAAGCGGCGGCTGCCGCCGCCGGCCGCGTCGAAGGTGTACGAGCTGACCGAGTGGGGCCGCGAGCTCGAAGCGCCGATCGTGATGCTGCTGCGGTGGGGCGCGCGGTCGGCGGCGATCCCGCTGGACGCGCCGATGGGCGCCGACGCGCTGATCCTGGCGATGCGCAGCCTGTTCATGCCGGTCGCGGCCCGGGGCTTCGACGCGGCGTTCGAGCTGTGGGTCGGGGACCGGCCGTTCATCGCCGAGATCATCGACGCGCAGCTGATCCTGGCCCCGGGCAGGCCCGAGCACCCGCACGCGGTGATCCGCACCGACGCCGAGACGTTGAAGCGGCTCACCCTCGGCGGGCGCAGCCTCGACGTGTCGCTGCACGCCGGGCGCGTCACCGTCCAAGGCGACCAGGCGATGGCCGAGCGGTTCCTCGGGCTGTTCCGCCTGCCCGAACCGGCCGCCGCCTCCGCGAACGCCATGTAGCTCAACGGGTCGAGGCCGGGACGGTGCCGGCGAACTTGATCCGCCGGTCGGTGATGAGCATGTGCCCCGGCGCGTGCGTGATCGCGAACGGCAGCTTGGCCCCCACGACCGCTTCCTGGAGCGTCACGCCGCAGGCCCAGAACACCGGGACGTCGTCGGGCCCGAACTCGACCGGGTCGCCGAAGTCGGGGCGGGAGAGATCTTTGATCCCCAGCGCCGCCGGACTCCCGATGTGGATCGGCGCGCCGTGGGCCAGCCTCAGGTCCCGGGTGACCGAGATGGCGCGGTTGACCAGTTCGGCGGGGATCGGCCGCATGGTGACCACGAGCGGGCCGCGGAACCGCTCGGCACCCAGGCACCGCCGGTTGGTGCGGTACATCGGCACGTTCAGGCCCTGTTCGGTGTGGCGCAGCGGGACCCCGGCGCGTTCCAGCAGCGGCTCGAACGTGAAGCTGCACCCCAGCAGGAACGTGACCAGGTCCGAGCGCCACAGGCCGACCACGTCGGTGCGGGTGCCCAGGAGCTGGCCGCGGCTCCACACACGGTAGGCCGGGAGGTCGCGGCGCAGGTCCGCGCCCTCGGCGAGGTCGGTCGTGAAGCGCCCGGCCCCGACCACGGCCAGCAGCGGGCAGGCCCGCGGGTTGCGCACCGCGAAGCGGCGCAAAGCGATCGCGTGCTCCCGTGGCACGCTCACCAGGTTCGCCTGGACGTATCCGTGGGACCAGCCGCTCGTGGGGGTGACCAGTCCGCTGCGGAACTCGGCGCGGGCCTGGTGGGGCAGGGCCATCGCCTCGGGACGCTGTCTCGTGAACATCGTTCCTCCTCTGCTCGACACTTCGAGCTTCGAGTCCGACGCGTCAAGACCTTCACGAGTCCTTCACGAGAGCGAGACCGGCGACCGGATCGTCACGCTCCGAAACCCATTGCGACCGTTCCCAAATGATCACCAATTGCCCATAGACTGGAATCTGCCCACGCCTCCGCCCCGCATTGGAGGTCGCGCTTGGACTTTGCGATCCTCGGCCCGTTGCAGCTCGCATGGGAAGGCCAGCCCGTGCCGCTGCCGGGCCGGACCCTGCCCAGGCTGTTCGCCGTGCTGCTCTTGGAGGCCGGGCACGTGGTGGCGCTGCCGCGCCTGGTCGACGCGCTGTGGGAGGACGACCCGCCCGCGACCGCCAGGCGCCAGGTCCAGAACCTCGTGGCCGCCGCCAGGTCCAAGCTCCAACCGGCCGAGGGCTGCGAGATCGAGAAGATCGGCGAGGGCTACCGGCTGCGCGTCAGGCCCGAGAACGTGGACGCGCTCAGATTCCAACGGGCCGTGCGCATCGCACGCGAGCAGGTCGCGGCCTCCGAACCGGGGGCCGCGCTCGCGACGCTGCGGGAGGCGCTGGCGATCTGGCGCGGGCCCGCGCTCACCGGGTTCAGCGGGCGGATGCTCGAATCGGGGGCGCTGCGCTGGAACGAGGAGCGCGCCGCCGCCGAAGAGGACCGCGCCGAACTCGAACTCGACCTCGACACGAAGGCGGCGGTCGTGGCCGACCTGCGACGAGTCCTCGACGACCACCCCTATAGGCAGAGGGCCGCCGAGCTGCTCATGACCGCGCTGCACCGCGAGGACCGCACCGTCGAGGCGCTGGAGGCGTACGAGGCGATCCGCCGCCGCCTCGCCGACGAACTCGGCATCGACCCCGGGCAGCGCCTCAAGGACCTGCACACCGCGATCCTGCGCGACGACCCGGCGCTGCGCGCGAGCCCGGGCCCCGAGGCCGGGCCCGCGCCCCGGCGCAAGCTCCCCGCGCCCGCGCAGCTCCCGGCCGACAGCGTCCACTTCACCGGCCGCCGCGACGAACTCGCGGCCCTCGACCTGCTGCTGGAGCCGGGCCCGCGGAAGGCGGTGCTGTCGGGGATCGGCGGCGCGGGCAAGACCACGCTCGCGCTGCACTGGGCCCACCGGGTGCGCGAGCGGTTCCCCGACGGGCAGCTCTACGTCAACCTCCGCGGATCGGGCCGCAGCGCCCCGCTGACCCCGCTCGACGCCATCGCGGGTTTCCTGCGGGCCCTCGGGATGGGCTCGGAGGCGATCCCCTCGGACACCGACGAGGCCGCGGCGCTGCTGCGCTCGCGACTGGCCGACACCAAGACGCTCATGGTCCTCGACAACGCAAGGGACTCATCGCAGGTCACGCCGCTGCTGCCGGGGACCGCCGGGTGCGCGGCCGTGGTCACCAGCCGGTCCCGGCTGCCCGACCTGGCCGCGCGGCACGACATCCGGCAGATCACCGTGGGCGCCCTGGCCGCGGGCGAGTCGGTGCGGCTGCTGGAGAGCCTCATCGGCGAGACCCGCGTCGCGGCCGAACCCGAGGCCGCTTCACGGATCGCGGGGTTGTGCGGCGGGCTGCCGCTCGCGCTGCGGATCGTGGGCACCAACCTCGCCGGGCAGGCCGGGACCACGCTCGCCGAGACCGCCACGGCGCTCGCCGGGCGCGACCGGCTCGCGCACCTCGCCGTCGAAGGCGACCCCACCACCACGGTCGCGGCCGCGTTCGACCTGTCGTTCCAGGCACTCGACCCCGAAGAGGAACTGCTGTACCTGAACCTCGCGTGCCTGCCCGGCGCGGACTTCTCCAAGGGCCTGGCGGTGGCCTTGGCCGCATGGGAACCCGAAGCGGCCGAACGGCTCCTGGCCCGGCTCGTGGCCTCGCACCGCATCGACGAGTACCGGCCGGGCCGCTACCGGTTCCATGACCTCGTGCGCGACTACGCCCGCCGCAAAGCCGAATCGGGGTTCGACGCCGCCGCGCTGCAACGACTCAGAGAGCAGACCGTCGACTGGTACGCCAAGGGCACCGCGCGGCTGCCGGTCGAGGAGTACCGCAACATCGTGGCCACGTTCCTCGAATGGAACGGGCACCCGACGGTGTCGCGGCTGCTCAGGAGGCTCATCGCGTTCGCCAAGACCGGATACCGCGACGAGACTTCGCTGTCGGACTCGCAGTACGAGCTCCCCGGGCTCGCGCACGTGGCCGAAAGGGGCATCGAGACCGGGGTGCGCTCGGGCGACCCGATGGACGCGGCCAGGGCGTACGCACTCGCCGACGCCGTCGCCTACGCGTCGGGCGACCTCAACTCCTCCAAGGTCTACGCCGAGAGGACCCTGGACTACCTGCGCCGCACCCCCGACGGCGACCGCACCGGCAAGGCCCGCAGCGACCTCGGGACCACCTTGACGCAGATGGGCCGCTACCGGGAGGCCGTGTCGATCCTGCGGGAGGCCGCCCTGGCCGCTGAGCGGTCCGGGGAGCGCTGGGTCCGCGTGGAGGTGCTCACCTCGCTGGGGACGGTGCTGCGGCGCATGGGACTCTTCCCCGAGGCCGAATCCCACCTGCGCCGGGCCCGCGATCTCGACGCGAGCGCGCCCGAAGGCCCGACCACGGTGTACCCGCTGCTGGCGCTCTCGGAGCTGTACGTCGACCAGGGCCGCATCAGCGCCGCCGAGGACCTGTGCCGCGAGATCGCCGAGATGCTGCGCGTCCACCCGTCGAACTACTACCGGTCCCGGCTCTACTTCCGGCAGTTCGCCGTCCACCGCGCCGACGAGGACTACCTGCGGGCCGAGGCCGCGCTGCTGCACGGGCTCGAACTCGTCGAGCAGGTCAACAACTCGCGTCACCAGCTGGTGTACACGTACTGGCTCGCGGAGCTGTACGTCGACACCGAGCAGTACGACCAGGCCGAGGACGCGATGCGCCGCGTCGCGCACCTGAACCGGTACGAGACCTCCGAGTCACTGGCGGTGAAGGCCCGGGTCATGTGCCGCCTGCTGACCGCCACGGGAGACCTGGGGCGGGCCGTCAAGATGGGCCGCCAGGCCTGCGACGTGTTCGCGGCCATGCCCGACCCGCTGCGGCAGGCGCGGAGCCTGCGGGCGCTGGCGCGCGCGTACCGGGCCGCCGGGCTGGAGGAGGCGGCGGGCGAATGCGAGGCCGAGGCGCGGGACCTGTTCGAGGCCTTGGGGATCGACCCGAGCCGCTGAGTCCAGTCGGTCGACTGATGCGGTCCCAGTCGGCCCGCTCCTAGGGTTGGGCGCACACCCACCGATGAGAAGAGGTCGACATGCACGCCATCCGCCACCATGCCTTCGGCGGCCCCGAGGTCCTCGTCTACGAGGAGGTCCCCGAGCCCGAGCCGGGCCCCGGCCAGCTGCGCATCGCCACCCGGGCCGCCGGGGTGCACCTCTTGGACACCACGTTCCGCACCGGCGCGAAGGACAGCCCGTACCCGCTGCCGGAGCTGCCAGCGATCCCGGGCCGGGAGGCGGCCGGGGTCGTGGACGCGGTCGGCGAGGGCGTGGACGAGTCGTGGATCGGCAAGCGCGTGGTCGCCCACCTCGGGTTCGCGTCGGCCGGGTACGCAGAGAAGGCCGTGCGCGAGGTCGAGTCCGTGCACGAGATCCCCGGCGACGCGGACTTCGCCGAGGCTGTGGCGATGATCGGCACCGGCCGCACCGCGCTGCTGATCCTCTCGGTCGCAGCGGTGACGAAGGAGGACGTGGTCCTCGTCCCGGCCGCGGCCGGTGGCCTGGGCACGCTGCTCGTGCAGGCGTCGAAGCGGGCCGGGGCGTACGTGATCGGCTTGGCGGGCGGTGAGGACAAAGTGCGGCAGGTGGCCGCGAACGGCGCGGACGCGGCGATCGACTACCGGGCCGAGGGCTGGACCGACGTGCTCGACCGGGCCTTGGAGGGCCGCGAGGCGAGTCTCTTGTTCGACTCGGTGGGCGGCGAGGTGGGCCGGGCGACGTTCGACCGGCTGGCGTTCGGCGGTCGGATGGTCGTGTTCGGCTGGTCGGCGGGCAAGGCGACCGAAGCGACGGTCGAGGACATCGTGGGCAGGGGCCTGACGGTCACCGGAGCGCTCGGCCCGAAGCTGCTGGCGAAGTTCGGCGGCCTCAAGGCGCTGGAGGAGCGATCGCTTGAGGAGCTGGCGGCGGGACGGCTGCGCCCGGCGGTCCACAGGTTCAAGCTGTCGGAAGCGGCCGAAGCGCACCGGGCGCTGGAGCACCGGGGCACGACCGGCAAGGTGATCCTGGAGCCGTGAACGCAGTTCGGAGGACCCTTTCGGGTCCTCCGAACTGCGTTATGACGCATGCGGTCGAGCGGCGAGTGCGACGGAATCGCGACGGCAAGGGCCACAGCCTGGCGGCCGCCCCGGCCGAGCCGGTGACCCTCCGACGCGAGCGGGACCGCCACGCAAAGGTGACCTCGGCCGGGTTCACGCCACATGCGCGCTGAAACTCGCCCGCCGCGCAGCGACCGCCCCGGCCGAGCCGGTGACCGCCACCGTGAGCGAGGCGCTCACGGCCGACCGAACCGGCGTCACCGCGACCGCGAGCCCGACTGCTGCGGCCGCCCCGGCCGAGCCGGTGACCCGCCGACGCGAGCGGGGCGCTGCACGCTCGACCGAACTGAGCTCACCGCGACTGCGACCACGAGCGGAATCGCGACGGCCGCCCGGAGTCATCGCGACCGGGAGCGAGACTGCGGCGGCCGCCTCAGTCGAGCCCGTGAGCGCCACCGTGAGCGAGGCGCTCACGGCCGACCGAACCGGCGTCACCGCGACCGCGAGCCCGACTGCTACGACCGCCTCGACTCGCTCCGCCCGCGTCGCCCGCTTTCGCTTCGCCTCTGCTTACGAGGCCGTGACCAGTTCTGCCGGGGCCACCGTCGGGACCGTGGACTGGGCGTGGACCCTTGCCAGCGGGATCGACAGGGCCAGGCCCGCGAGGGCCAGGCCGACGCCGACGAGGATCGGGGCCGTCAGGCCCAGGCCCGCCGAGAGGGCCAGGCCGCCGAGCCAGGCGCCGTTGGCGTTGGCGAGGTTGAAGGCGGCGTGGTGCATCGAGGAGGCCAGGGACGGGGCCTCGTGGGCGCCGTCGAGGAGCAGGCGCTGCATGATGGGGCCCACCAGCGAGGACGAGGTCGCCATCAGGAAGACCCCGGCGATCGCCAGGACCGGGTTCGACATCGAGAACGCCATCATCGTGAGCACCACCGCGATCGCGATGAACGCGCCGAACAGGCCGCGGATCGGTGAGCGGTCGGCGATCTGGCCGCCGAGCACGTTGCCCACCGTCAGGCCGAGGCCGAAGATCGCGAGCGTGACCGCGATGGCCACCGCGCTCAGACCGGTGATCTCTTCGAGGATCGGCGTCAGGTACGTGTAGGCGGCGAACATGCCGCCGAAGCCCACCGCGCCGGTGATCAGCGGCAGCAGGACCCGCTTGGAGCCGATCGCGCGGACCTCGTCGCGGGCCCGGGTCGCCACGATCGTGCCGCGCGTGTCGGGCACGGTCAGCCAGATCGCGGCGGCGGCCACCAGGCCGAGCGCTGCCACGGCAGCGAAGATCCACCGCCACGAGACCTGGCCGACGACCAGGGTGCTGATCGGGACGCCGACGATCGTGGCGACCGTGAGTCCGGACATGATCCCGGCGATCGCGCGGGCGCGGCGCTCGTAGGCGACCAGACTCGCGCCGACCACCGCGGCCGCGCCGAAGAACGCGCCGTGCGGCAGGCCCGCCACGAAACGCGAGGCGAGCAGCGTCGAGAAGTCGGGGGCCAGCGCGGTGGCGAGGTTGGCGACCGCGAACGCGCCCATGAGGCCGATCAGGAGCGGCTTGCGGGGGACGCGGGTGGTGAAGACGGTGAGCAGCGGCGCGCCGAGCACGACGCCGATGGCGTAGGCGGAGACGGCGAGGCCGGCCTGGGCGAGCGAGACGCCCGCGGAAGCGGCGAGCTGGGGAAGGATCCCCATGACGACGAATTCGGCGGCGCCGATGCCGAACGCGCCGATGGACAGGGCGAACAGAGGCATGCGCATTGGAAGCAGCTCCGATGGATGAGGAGGGACGCTGAGGCTGTCACCGGCTGCGTCCTTGCCGTACCGGTCGCTGATCAAGATCGGGAGGTTGTGGTTCCTCCACGCCAAGCATAAGAACACTCGTTGGTCGAGCAAAAGTCCCGGAGGTGAAATCCGGGCGTGATGTCCGTCGCGGCGCGGTTACGAGCGGCGCACGGGGGCGTCAATCGTGACCGGCATCGCCTCACGCACCGAAGCGAACGCGTGAGCTGTGGGTGAGTCCGGTTGCGGCACATAGACGATGAGTCGCAGCGCGGTGCCCGGCACGTCGAGGACCTGGCAGTCGAACTCCAGCGGCCCGTACTGGTGGTGGTCGACGCGCTTGGTCTGGACGCGGCGCACGGCCACTTGGTGGTCGGCCCACATCTCGCCGAACTCGGGACTCGCGCGCAGGAGCTCGTCGACCAGGGCGCGCAGGTGCGCGTCCCCGGGGCTGCGGGCCAGCGAAGCGCGCAGGTCGGCCACGCAGTCCTGGAGGAACGCGACCGTGGTCGGGTCGGCGAGGTTCCGCGCGGCGTGCGGGCCGGTGAAGTTGGTGCGCAGGATGTTGCGGTTCCCGGGGGCGAGCAGCGAGAGGAAGCCCATGAAGCGGTCGGCCACGGAGTTCCAGGCGAGGATGTCGTACGACGCGTCGATCGCGTACGCGGGGTAGTCGCCGAGTCCGGCCAGGAGGTTCGCGATCGTGGGCGTCACGGTGCGGCTCGACTCGGATTCGGGCAGCTCATCCACGAGGTGGAAGAGGTGGGCGCGCTGGTCGCGGTCGAGCATGAGCGCGCGGGCGAGCGCGCCGAGGACCTGCCGGGAGGGTTTGGGGCCGCGGGCCTGTTCGAGCCGGATGTAGTACTCGATGGAGATCCCGGCGAGCTGGGCGACCTCCTGGCGGCGCAGGCCGGGCGTGCGGCGCCTCGGCCCCTCGGGCAGGCCCACGTCGCCGGGCCGGATGGCGGCGCGGCGGGTGGTGAGGAAGTCGGCGAGCTGCTTGCGGTCCATGCGTCAATGGTCCCGCGTTCGGGGCCCGGGAGCCAGGTACGGGAAGTACCACCATAAGCGGTGCTCTTTGCGGGTCGCGTGATCGGGCGCAGGCTCGGGGCATGGACAAGAGAACTGCACTCATCACCGGAGCGAACAAGGGCATCGGCCTGGAGATCGCGCGCGGCCTCGGCGAGCGGGGCCTGCGGGTCCTCGTCGGGGCCCGCGACACAGGACGCGGCGAGGCGGCCGCGGCGCTGCTGCGCGGGGAGGGCCTGGACGCGGTGTTCGTCCACCTGGACGTCACCGACGAAGCGACGATCGCCGTGGCCGCCCAGCGGATCGCGAGCGAGTTCGGGGGCCTGGACGTGCTGGTCAACAACGCCGGGGTCGCGCTGGGCGAGATCGGCGACCACACCAGCGACATGGCCACGGCCACTGCCCGGGCGGTCTTCGAGACCAATGTCATCGGGGTCATCGCGGTGACGAACACGCTGCTGCCGCTGCTGCGCGAGTCGGAGGCCGGGCGGATCGTGAACGTCTCCAGCGAGGTCGGCTCGTTCGGTTTCATGACCGATCCTGAGCAGCCGTTCGCGGGGATGGAGGTGGGCGCCTACGGGGCTTCGAAGTCGGCGCTGAACATGATGACCATCTCCTACGCCGTCGAGCTCAAGGACTCCACGGTGAAGGTCAACGCGATGACCCCGGGCTACACCAAGACCGACTTCAACCACAACACCGGCTGGCGCTCCCCGCAAGAGGCCGCGAAGGTCGCGATCGACCTGGCCCTCATCGGCGAGGACGGCCCCTCGGGCGGGTTCTTCCAGGAGGGCCTGGACTACCACGCGGACACGAAGGTCCCCTGGTAGATCGACCGTCGAGCCTTTAGGTGGTGCGAGTGCCGCACCGCGACCCCGGCAAGCCGAAGGTCAACGCACGCAGTGTGAGACTGCCGGGCAACCAACCCCGACGAGGACGCCAGCAGCGCCAGGACGACAAGTTATCCACAGCCCCAGGCTTGAACGTGTCACCTGCTCACGGAGTTATCCACAGCCAAAAAGTTTTCCTTGAGGCTGTTGACTTTCTGTGTAAAGCTTGCCCCAGTTTTGGTGTAGGTAGGCGGTGAGTAGGGGAACCGCGCGGACCGCCACAAGACTCGGGCGCGGGGTGGCTCCCGCGTCCGGGCACCTCCACCAGACCGCGCAGCGCACAACTGGATACGAAGCGAGGGCCGGAGCCCCGCCAGGCCCCGGCCCTCGCTCACACACACGACATCGGGGATCAGCGGATGCCCACGGTCGATCGGTCAGCTGGTGAAGTCGAACTCGCCGTCTTTGGCCCCGGCGAGGAAAGCGGACCACTCGGCCCGGGTGTAGACGATCACGGAACCTTCGGGGTGATGCGAGTGCCGCACCGCGACCCGTCCGGAGCCATCAGCGAGGGGACCGGCCTCCACACACTGCCCGCCACCACTCTGACTGCGGGTGCTCTTCTGCCAGCGGATACCCGCCAGTTCAAGTGCGGTGAGCTGCTGTTCGGTCGCCACGGGGGCCTCCGGGTTACTCGGTGAAGTCGAACTCGCCATCCCTGGCTCCAGCCAAGAACGCAGTCCATTCTCCCCGGGTGTACACGATCACGGAACCCTCAGGATGATGCGAGTGCCGCACCGCGACCCGCCCCGAGCCATCAGCGAGGGGACCGGCCTCCACACAGCTTCCGCCGTTATTGGTGCTGCGAGTGCTGATGCGCCATCGGATACCGGCCAGCTCTTCGCCCGAGAGCTCTTGCCTGGTGCCGGTCGTCATCACTTGATCTCCCTCAAAACGGCTTTGATCAGGGCATTCGATTGCTCGGGGTTGAGCGCGCTCCTCCACAGATCCTCCCACGCACGCTCGAAGCGCTCGACGCGAGGTGCTTCGATGTACAAGCCTCCACCCAGCGATTCGACATAGGCGACGCTGGACAGCTCATACGGCATTTCGAACAGTGTGAAGCTGCCAAGGTGCCCTGAGTGGGGGCCGTGATCGGTGGGCATGACCCGGATTTCGACATTGTCGCTCTCGCCGACTTCGACTAGACGCTCAAGCTGCTCCCGCATGACCTTCAGCCCGCCGATGGGGCGGTGAAGCACATGTTCCTCGATCAACGCCGCGAACGGCTTGGAGTGTTCGCCGCTAAGCACACGTTGGCGTGCAACCCGAAGCTCAAGCCACTGCGCGATCTGTTCCTCAGATTCGGTGTCCTTCTCGGCGTTGCGGATCACAGCTTCGGCGTAGCTGGGAGCCTGGAGGAGACCGTGGAGAACCAACGCTTGATACTCACAGATGCGTTCCGCGCGCGATTCTAGCCACGGAACATTGATGAAATCGTCCACAACCGCTGTGGCGTAGGGGTCCCACCAGTCGGTTCGCCACAGGTCTTCGCATAGCTGCATTACACCCGCGCGGGTTGACTCGTCTGAGACCCGATAGAAGGTGAGCAGCGCGATGACATCGCTGCGGCGGATCGGGTATTCGCCGTTCTCGTACCTGCTCAACACCGATCCGTCGCGCTGGATGAAGTCGGCAGCCTCATTGAGGTTGTAGCCCTTGGCCTTGCGAAGGTCACGAAGGATCTTGCCGAGCCACTGCGACCGCAGGCTGGGTTCCGGTCCGGGTTTGCGTGCCATGCGACCTCCCGTCGCAGCGTGTCGCATACCCGACACGCCGACATTTTTCCTTCGACACAAACTTGTGCCAACAGCATGGTTGTGTCATGATACCAACTAAGCATGAGAGGCTCATCGCGGGATTCCGGTGACAGGGTTCGCGGGATGGGACATTTCGTGTCCACCAGAAAAAGCCGACCGGGGCGGGATCAGGTTCCTACGCCAGTGGCCCCGCCCCGGTCTCGTAGACAGCGGAGGTAGATCCGTGTCCAGAACCATTGTCGCGCACACACCCGACAATCCCAACCGAGATGGCCGCCCGGCAAGTCAACTCGTGCGCGGGACCTTCGGGGACCAGCAGCAGCACTTCACCGTCCGGGCCTCCTCCGAGACCGCGCCGGACTCGTTCCATGTCTCGGTGGCCGACAACCCGGCCGACCTCGTCCTGATCGTCTCCGGCCTGACCACCGGCCATCTGCACGCCACCTGGGGCGAGGGCTGGCGGGCCTTCGCACCCGAGTGGAAGGCCTGGTTCGAAGACTGCGCGTTCGGCATCTTCTACAACGGCCGCGTCGCGGGCCGGCCCAGGCCCGGGCAGGTGAGGTTCTGTGAAGGATGAATCCGCCAAGTCCGACCCGCACCCCGACCAAGACGGCTGGCTCGGCGACTTCCGCCGGGGCCCGGCCGTGTTCTCGGTCCACCGGGAGCTGTCCGGGGCCCATCCGCTCGGCCCGTCCGACTACCGCATCGAATGCAACGACGGCGCCGGGCCTCGCCTGATCTGCCGCTTCACCGACGAACCCGAAGCCGTCCCCGAATGGCTCGGCGCGTGGCGCGGCGACCAATGGTGCCCGTGGATCCTCGCCCAAGCCCACCGGCTCATCGCCGCACCCGAGAACACCTGAAGAACAGCGACACACCGCGACAGGCGCAGGGCCCGGGCTTCGCCCGGGCCCTCGTCTCGCGGAGGCGCGGCGGGTGGAAGTGGCTGGAGTGGAATAGGCTCGCCGGGCCTTTACACCACCCGTTCGAAGGGAATCCATTTTGAGCGCCCCTGTTTCAAGACCCGAGGCGACCGGTTCGCCTTGGGTCCCGCTCGTCGTGTTCGTGCTCGCGTCGTTCGTGTTCTCCGGGGTCCTGGGCGTCGTCCAGGGCCTGTCCGGGGTCGACGCGGAGCTGTTGACGTTCGCGCAGTTCGGTCCCGCGCTCGGGGCCGCGTTGACGTGGATCGCGTTCCGCAAGCGGCTGCGCGCGTTCATGCCCGAAGCGGTGTCGGGTCGCCAGGTCGGCGCGCACACCGTCCTGATGGTCCTCGCGGTCGCGGTGTTCGCCGCGATCAGCGTCGCTCTGGTGCTCGCGACCGGCGGTGAGATCGAAGGCGTCGCAGCCGTGGCCGGTTCGCCGTTCGTGCTGTACCTGGTGTTGCAGCTGGTCGGAGCGACCGGCGAGGAGATCGGGTGGCGCGGTTTCATGCAGCCCGCGCTCGAATCGCGGATGCGCCGGTTCACCGCCGCGCTGGCCACCGGCGCGGTCTGGGCAGTGTGGCACGTGCAGATCTTCACCGCGGGCCCGGCCGTGGCCGGGGCGTTCATCGTCTCGACGCTGGCGTTCTCGGTGCTGTTGGCGTTCATGGGCAACGGCTCGGCGTGGCAGCGGATCCTCACCGCCGCGATCGGGCACTGGCTCATCAACGTCTCACTGCACACCGTGGCCGGCGAGCGCGTCAACGAGTCGCCGCAGGTCTACATCACCGTGGCCGCGGGCGTGGTCACCGCAGCGGTGTTCCTGGCGCTGTTCGCCGCGGCGCAGCGCAAGCGTCGCGCCAAAGCCGTCCCGGCGTAACGCCGACCCGGCGACCGGCCCTCGTCTCGCGGAGGTGGGCTCGCGGCGGCGGCCTTCAGCTCGGTCGCAACCGACCGGCCCTCGTCTCGAGAAGGTGGGCTCGCGGCGGCGGCCTTCTACTCGGTCGTTCCCGACCGGCCCTCGTCTCGCGGAAGCGGGCTCGCGGCGGCGGCCTTCAACTCGGTCGTTCCCGACCGGCCCTCGTCTCGCAGAGGCGGGGGCCGCCGCGTCGATAGACTCCCCCGATGAGCGAGGAACGATCGGCTTCGGGGCCAACGGCACTGGTCACCGGCGCGGGATCGGGGATCGGGGCTGCGTTCGCGCGGGCCCTTGCGGGCGAGGGGTATCGGCTGGTCCTGGTCGATCGCGACGAGGCGCGGCTGAAGGCCGTCGCGGGCGAGTTCGGCGCGGAGACGGTAGTCGCCGACCTGACCGCCGAAGCCGACCTCGCGCGCGTCGAAGCGCGGTGCCGCGAAGGCGTGGACCTGCTGGTCAACAACGCCGGGTTCGGGCATCCCACCGAGTTCCTCGCCACCCCGGTCGAGGCCGAGATCGCGATGGCCCGGCTCCACATGGAGGTGGTGCTGCGCCTGACGCTCGCCGCGCTGCCATCCATGATGGAGCGACGCAGTGGCGGCGTCATCAATCTCGCCTCGGTGCTCGGGTTCTTTCCGAGTTCGACCTATTCGGCCAGTAAGTCGTGGGTCGCGAATTTCAGTCGGTCGGCGGCCCGGAGCACGCTTCCTGCGAATGTCGCCGTCACCGCGCTGTGCCCCGGTTTCACCCGCACCGCCTTCCACGACAGCGCCGGGATGGACATGACCGGCATCCCCCGCTTCCTGTGGCTCGATGCCGACACGGTCGTCGCCACCGCGCTGCGGGACTGGCGAAGAGGCAGGTCGCTGAGCATCCCCGGGTGGCAGAACAAGACCATCGTGGCCCTGGCCCGCCTCCTACCGATGCGGCTGGTCGACCGGATCATGACCACCTCCGGCAAGCGCCCCCTGGCCGTCCGGGCCCGGTGACGCGGAAGGCCCCGCGATGCGGGGCCTTCTCGGTAGGGCAGGCAGGACTTGAACCCGCGACCCAGGGATTATGAGTCCCCTGCTCTAACCAGCTGAGCTACTGCCCCGAGCGGGCAATATCGTCTCACACCCGGCGGTCGCCCGGTGGCCCCAGGGCCGCGGGCCCGGCCGCTGACACGCGATGTTCACAGGCACCGCATCGTCCGGCAACGGAGTCGTGGCACACGAGCGAGCCGCCGCCGTCCCCAGCGGTAACATCTGGGCCACATTTGCAACGGTTCTATAACGAGACCCGTGTTTGTAAGCCAGGTCTCTTTAAGATCCGACTCACTCCCGCCTTTTTCGTGTTTCTCGAACGTTCCACGGAGGCGGGTTCCGACGCCCGAAACCTCCCGAGGGGGCCCATTGAGACGTGCAGTGTTGTTGATGTCGGCTGCGTTCGCCGGCCTGTTGCTGGGGTTGGGGGTGAACAGCAGCGCGGTGGCGCAGGATGCCTTCGGCGTCCGCGGCACCCTGGAGAACCAGCAGGACGAACCCATCGCAGGGGTCTCCATCACCGTGACCGACGCGACCGGCAACGAAGTCGCCACCGCCCAGAGCGCCGAAGACGGCACCTGGGCCATCCCGCTCGAATCCGGCGGGACCTACACGGTCACGCTCGACGAGTCGACCCTGCCCGACGGGCTGCTGGTCCGCAACGGCCGGCCGCAGCTCGAAGTCGAGGTCAGCTCCGACCGGACCGTCCTGTTCCCGCTCGACACGCAGCTGGCCGAGGGCGTCACGCCCCAGGACCCCGGCGAGTCCACCACCGGCGAGGACGGGGCCACCAGCGCCCCTGAAGACGAAGACAGCGCAGACCCCGACGAGGCCGCCGACGGCGAGGCCCTCGGCGAGATCGAGGACGAGAGCGGCGCGACCCGCGTCGTCAGCCTCCTCGTCTCCGGCCTCCACTTCGGCCTGATGATCGCCCTGGCGTCCGTGGGCCTGTCCATGGTCTTCGGCACCACCGGCCTCACCAACTTCTCCCACGGCGACCTGGTGACCTTCGGCGGCGTCATGGCGCTGCTGTTCAACATCACCTTCGGCCTGCCCGTGTGGCTCGCGGCCATCGCCGCGGTCGTCCTAGGCGCCGCCTTCGGCTGGGCCCAAGACGCGGGGCTGTGGAAACCGCTGCGCAAACGCGGCACCGGCCTGGTCACGATGATGATCATCTCGATCGGCGTGGCGATGCTCATCCGCTACGCCACCTTGTTCTTCGTCGGCGGCGAACGCCAGCGCTACAACGAGTACGTGGGCCAGAAGCCCTGGGACTTCGGCTGGCTCGTGGTGACTCCCAAGGAGGTCGTGACCGGCTCGATCGCTCTGGTGGTGTGCATCCTGGTCGGCTTGGCGCTGGTGTTCACCAGGCTCGGCAAGGCGACCCGCGCGGTCGCCGACAACCCGGCCTTGGCGTCCTCGACCGGCATCGACACCAACAAGGTCATTCGCCTGGTGTGGATGATCGGCGGCGCTCTGGCGGCGATGTCGGGCGTGTTCCTGTCGATCAGCGATGGCGTCAAGTTCGACATGGGCCAGCACCTGCTGCTGCTGATCTTCGCCTCGGTGGTCCTCGGCGGCCTCGGTACCGCGTTCGGCGCGTTCCTCGGCTCGATGATCATCGGGGTGTTCGTGCAGATGTCGACCCTCGTGGTCGCGCCCGAGCTCAAGTACGTCGGCGCGCTGGCCATCCTCATCATCATCATGCTCACCAGACCCCAGGGCATCCTGGGCCGACGCGAACGAATCGGTTAGGGGGCTTGGCGATGGATTGGCAATTCGTATTCAGCCAGGCGCTGACGCAGGCCATCGGACCGACGATGATCGTGTACGCGCTCGCTGCGATCGGCCTGAACCTCCAGTTCGGTTACACCGGGCTGCTCAACTTCGGCCAGGCCGCGTTCGCCGCGATGGGCGCGTACGGTCTGGCGCTCACCGTGGCGTCCTTCGGCCTGCCGTTCTGGTGGGGCATCGCGATCGGCCTCGTCGCGGCCGTGGTCATGGCGTTGCTGCTGGGTATTCCGACGCTGCGGTTGCGGGCCGACTACCTGGCGATCGTGACGATCGCCGCGGCCGAGATCGTGCGGCGGCTCATGCGGGCCACCGTGTGGTCCGACACCACCGGCGGCTCGGACGGCATGCGCGGCTTCTCGGAGCCGTTCTTCAAGATGAAGCCGTGGTCGGACGACGCGACCTGGTCGTTCGGGTTCGTGTCCATGGACAACGGCCGACTGCTGGTCGACCTGGGCATCGTGAACTTCCAGTACTCCAACCGCGACCTGTGGATCCTGGTCGTCGGCTGGGTGCTCATCGCGGTCATCCTGGTCATCATGGGCCTGCTCGTGCACAGCCCGTGGGGCCGCGTCCTCAAGGGCATCCGCGAGGACGAGGAGGCCGTCAGGAGCCTGGGCAAGAACGTGTTCGCCTACAAGATGCAGGCGCTGGTCTTCGGCGGCATCATCGGTGCGATCGCGGGCTTCATGTTCGCGCTCAGCCGCGCGAACGTCCAGCCCGACACGTTCTCGACGGACTTCACGTTCTACTTCTACGTGGTGCTCATCCTCGGCGGCGCGGCGCGGCTCTTCGGGCCCGTGCTCGGCGCGGCCCTGTTCTGGTTCCTGTACAACCTGATCGCCCAGGGGCTCAACCAGGCCATCCGGGCCGATGTGATCCCTTCGAGCGTGCTGGACTCGACGCAGGTCGGGCCGCTGGTGTACTTCCTGCTGGGGCTGGGCATGGTCCTGCTGCTGATCTACCGGCCGCAGGGGCTCATCGGCAACAAGAAGGAGCTGATGTTCGATGTCCGATGAACAGCAGATCGAGCCCGGCGAGCAGTCGGAGGTCGAAGTGGACGAGGCGTCCGAGCCGATGTCCGGGGAGCAGCGCACCGGCATCACCGCGGCGCGCGAGGCGCTGGCCGGGGTCCCGGCCGAGCCTGGAGCGCCGAAGGCGGACGCGATCCTCACCGCGACCGGGGTGCGGCGCGCGTTCGGCGGCCTCGTGGCCGTCGACGTCGAGCACCTCGAGGTGCAGCGGGGCTCCATCACCGCGCTCATCGGCCCCAACGGGGCTGGGAAGACCACGTTCTTCAACCTGCTCACCGGTTTCGACCGGCCGAGTCAGGGCGAGTGGGACTTCAACGGGCGCAAGGCCAACCGGATGCGGTCCTATCAGGTGGCGCGGGCCGGGATGGTGCGCACGTTCCAGCTGACGAAGGCGCTCACGCGCATGTCGGTCATGGACAACATGCTCATCGGCGCGTCCTCGCAGATCGGGGAGCGCATGTGGGCCGGGCTCATCCCTCCTTTGTGGAAGCAGCAGGAGGCGGCGAACCGCGAGAAGGCCCTGGAGCTGTTGGAGCGGTTCAAGCTCATCGACAAGCGCGAGGACTACGCGGGCGAGCTCTCGGGCGGCCAGCGCAAGCTCTTGGAGATGGCGCGGGCGCTCATGCTCGACCCGAGGATGGTCATGCTCGACGAGCCGATGGCCGGGGTGAACCCGGCGTTGAAGCAGTCGCTGCTGGAGCACATCAAGGGGCTGCGCGAGGAGGGCATGACGGTCCTGTTCGTGGAGCACGACATGGACATGGTCCACGAGATCGCCGACTGGGTGGCCGTGATGGCCGCCGGGCAGCTCATCACCGAGGGCACGCCGGACCAGATCTCGGCCGACCGGCGCGTCATCGACGCCTATCTGGGCGCGCACCACGACGCGGCCCAGCGTTAGGAGACGACATGAGCGACAACGAGAACCAGCCGGTCGAGGGCGTGGTGGAGGGCATCGGCCCGACGGGCGCCCCGATCGACGAGTCCATCGAGTCGGACACCGAGGTGTGCAGTCGCGAAGGGCACGTGGCGGCTTCGGTCGACGCGTTGCTGCGCGTCGACGAGGTCACGGCCGGGTACATCCCGGGCGTGTCGATCCTCAACGGCACCGACCTGTACGCCAACGAGGGCGAGCTGGTCGGCATCATCGGACCCAACGGGGCCGGGAAGTCGACGCTGTTGAAGGCGATGTTCGGCCTGGTCGGGATCACCTCGGGGACGGTGGAGCTGCGCGGTGAGGACATCACGAACCGCAAGGCGCACCAGCTGGTCCCGCTGGGGGTCGGGTTCGTGCCGCAGACGAACAACGTGTTCGCGACGCTGACGGTGGAGGAGAACCTCGAGATGGGGGTCTTCTTGCGGCCGAAGGCGTTCCGGGAGCGGTTCGACTTCGTGACGGACCTGTTCCCGGTGCTGGGCGACCGCCGCACGCAGCGGGCCGGTTCGCTCTCGGGCGGCGAGCGGCAGATGGTGGCGATGGGCCGGGCGCTGATGATGGAGCCGTCGGTGCTGCTGCTGGACGAGCCGTCGGCGGGGCTGTCCCCGGCGATGCAGGACGAGGTCTTCTTCAACACGAAGCAGATCAACCAGACCGGGGTGACGGTGGTGATGGTGGAGCAGAACGCCCGCCGTTGCCTCCAGATCTGCGATCGCGGTTACGTGCTCGACCAGGGCCGCAGTGCCTACACCGGTCCGGGTGCGGGCCTGATCGACGACCCGAAGGTCGTGGAGCTGTACCTGGGCACGCTCGGGAAGGCACGCTAGAGGAAGCGAGAGAGCGCCCCCGGAGTCCGAGAGGACGCCGGGGGCGTTTCGCTTGCGGCGGGCGAGGAACGGTGGCGGTCGACGACACGCTGCCCCACGGGAAAGGCCGACCGCCGCCACTGGCGAGGGCGAGAAGGCGTGCCGCCCCGCTCGCTTCGCAGGGCGTGCACCGCCGAGACCGAGCTTCGCTCGCCGCGAGCGATCGCGGTTCGCCGCCTCGCGATGCCGCCGCTCGCCGCCGCCCGGCTCCACCCGCCGCGCCGCTCACTCCACCCCCGCCTCGCTCCCGTGCGCTGCGGCCTCCACCGTCCTCGTACGGGCACGATCGAGCCCCCCGGGTCCTGTGGTCCCGGGGGGCTTTCTGTTCGCGTGCGGTCGGCCTTGGGGCTCGCTTAGCCGTTCAGGTCGCCGAAGCGGTACTCGAGGTTCTGGTAGGTGTTGTCGGCGAGGTACTCGTAGATGCCGATGGTGGCGGCGGTGACGTCACCCTCGGGCGAGAACTCGATCGGGCCGGAGTAGCCCTCGTAGTCGATGTCGGCGGAGCTGTCCTCGGCGAGGAGCGTGGCGCACTCGGTGAAGCCGGTGCACTTGGTGCCGCCGGAGCTGACGTCGATCAGGTTGTCCTTGATCGTGTCGGAGTCGAAGCTGCCGCCGGCGATCGCCGCGAGCGCGGCCAGGGCGGTGGCGTCATAGGACTCCGAGGCGTAGGTGAAGTCCTTCAGGTCCGGGTTGATGTCGAGCAGGCGCTCGCGGATCGGCGTCGGGTCGGCGCCGGGGAAGGTGCCCTTGGTGCCCACCAGGAAGCCCTCGGGGAAGTCCGCGGTGTAGTCGGCGAGGTTGCCGTCCACGAAGTACCACGGGATGTCCTGCGAGGAGAGCCCGCCTTCGGCGAGCGCCGGGCCCAGGTTCACGATCTCGTTGAAGGTGATGAGGACGACCGCGTCGGCGTCGGCGGCGGCGAGCTCGCTGACCTCGGCGGAGAACTCGGCGGCGTTCGGGTCGTAGATGGTCGTCAGGACCACTTCGCCGCCGAACTCGGTGAGGTTCGCCTCGATCGAGGCGGCCAGGCCGGTGCCGTAGGCGTCCTGGAGGGCCAGGATCGCGATCTTCTCGTGGCCGTCGGCGATCAAGGTGTCGGCCATGACGCGGCCCTGGAGGATGTCCGAGGGCGCGGTGCGGAAGTAGTAGTCGCCGCGCTCGTACGTGGTGAAGTCCGGCGAGGTGTTCGCCGGGGAGATCTGGACGATCCCCTCTTCGTAGAGCTTGTCGATGAACTGGAACGACACGCCCGAGGAGGCCGCGCCGATGACGACGTCCACGCCCTGCGAGATGAGCGCGTCCGCGGCCTGGCTGGCGATGTCGGTCGAGGTGTCGCCGGAGTCCTCGTGGAGGACCTTGACGCAGTTGTCGAGGACCCCGCCGAACTCGTTGATCTCCTCGATCGCGAGGTCGACGCCGGCGAACTCGGGCGGGCCGAGGTAGGCGAGCGAGCCGGTCTGCGGCAGGATCGTGCCGACGGTCATGCCGTCGCCTTCGGTGCAGGCTCCGCTGCTGTCGGAATCGGAGCCGGCGTCGTCGCCGCAGGCGACGAGCGCGAACGCGGCGACGCTCGCCGTACCTATGGCGAGTAGCGCTCGGGGAAAGCGGGACATGGTTTCTCCTAGCTAGTGTTCGAGATGGATCCGCAGGTGGTCATGGAGGTTGACGTGATCCGAGTTACACCCTAAGGCAGGCGGGGTGGTGACACCAGACACTGTGACCACACCCGGCCCTGTTTGTGATGGCTCCGTGACCTTTCCGAGCGGGTATTGCAATTCCTTTTCACCCTTGGGAAGGACAGGTTCCGAGATCGTTTCCGGTTCGCTTCGCGAAGGGACGCGTGAGACGCATGTGGCGAAAGGGGCGAACGGGACGCACTCCCCCGGCGAGTTCCCCCGCCAGGGGGAGCCGCCTCGCCCGCTCGCGGGATTGAACCGGGCCCGCAGGCCGCGAGCCTGGAGTCATGACAGCGAACACCATCGCCCCGCGCATCGAAGCGGGCCGCACCCAGGACCGGCTCGGCCGCGTCGCGGTCATCGCCGCGTTCCTCTGGTCGCTCACCGCGATCCCGATCGGACTCTGGCAGCTGCTCGACCCCAGCGGCGGCCCCTTCACGCACGAGCTCTACCAGCCCTCGTTCTATTTCCCCGCCTCCGCGCCCGACTGGATCGGCCCGGCGCTGCTCATCACCGCAGGCGTCATCGGGCTCCTCGCGGCCCGGGCGAAACCGAAACTGTGGCCGCTCACCGCGCTGTACGCGGTCGTGTTCGGCCTGGTCCTGAGCACGATCTCGCCGATCTCGCTCGCCGGTTACCTGTGCGCGTTCCTCATGCCCGCGCTCATCGTGGCCGGGCCGACGCTCCTGGCCCGCGGTCGCGTGTGGCGCACCGTGGCCGCCCTCGCCACGGCCGGGGTCTTCGCGGCGCTGGCCGTGACCGGCGTGATCGACCTCGTCGCCGCCGGTGAGTTCCTCAAGATGCTCGGCGGCAGACTCGCCGAGATCGGCGCGTACATGGCCGTCCAGGTCTGGATCGTCGTCGGCGCCGGGATCTGGACCGCGCTCACCTTGATCCTGCTGCTCACCGGCCGCGAGGACCGGCCCGCCCCGGCGTGGCTGGCCCCCGAACGGGCCGCGAAATGGGGCCGGGCCGCCAGCTGGCTCGCGTTCGCCAGCTCGCTGCCCTACGGCGTGACGCGGTTGACGTGGCTGACGCCGTGGGTGTGGGCCGGCGGGCCGCTCGAAAGCGCCGACATCGACATGGCGACGCGGGTGTGGGGCCTGAGCCTCGGGTTCGCCGCGATCGGCGGCGGAGTGCTGTGCCTGGGCCTGACCCAGCGCTGGGGCACGCGGTGGCCCGCGTGGATGCCGGTCCTCAAGGGCAGACCGGTGCCGCCGAAGGTGGCGATCGTGCCCGCCACGGCGATGGCAGTGCTGTTCACGTTCATGTCGGTCCCGATGGTGGCGTTGGGGATCCGGCAGGACGCGCTCGAACTGGTCTGGGGATTCCCGTTCTACATCTGGGGCCCGGCGCTCGGGGCGGCGACGCTGGCCTACGCGATCAGGCGGGGCTCGGTCACCGTCAGGTGACGAAGGCGCCCAAGCGGGCGGCGGCCGCCGCGGCGGCCGCCGCCCGCTTGCCCGTGTCCGCGTCGAGCGGGTCGCCCGAGACCAGGAGACGGTAGTACAGCGGGGCGGAGACGGCGCGGATCACCTCGGCCGCGTCGGTGCCCTCGGGGACGTCGCCTCGTTCGATCCCCAGGTCCACGCAGGGGGCCCACTCGGCGATGCGGGCGCGGTAGAAGCCGCGCAGGGCCACGGCGGTCGGCTCGTCCCAGGTGGCGGCGGCGATGACCGCTTTGAACAGGGGCCCTTGGCGTTCGTCGGTCAGGGTCGCGACATTGAGGGCCGCGAGGGCGGCGAGGTCTGCGTCGAGGGAGCCGGTGTCGGCCCGCGGGAGCGAGGACTCGGCCATCTCGGCGAGCATGTCGGCCACGAGACCGGGGACGGTGCCCCAGCGTCGGTAGACGGTGGTCTTGCCGACTCCGGCGCGGCGGGCGACCTCGGCGAGGTCGACGCCGCCGAGTCCGTTGTCCACCAGCGCGTCCCCGGCGGCGCGGAGCACGGCCTCGCGGACGCGGGCGGTGCGTCCGCCGGGCCGGGCGGTGCCCGGGGCGCCTATGGGCTCACTCATAACGGGACTCCAGTTGCGTTAGCGATGGGCTCGGAGCTATCTTAGGGGGCACATGTTAATGAAACTGTAGTTCCTTTAGAAGGGTCCTGTCATGGAATACCGCCGCCTCGGCCGCTCCGGCCTCCACGTGCCCGCCCTGTCCTTCGGCGCCGGGACCTTCGGCGGGTCCGGGCCGCTGTTCGGCGCCTGGGGCACCATCGGGGTCGAAGGGGCCCGCCGCATGGTCGACATGGCGATCGACGCCGGAGTCACGATGTTCGACTCCGCCGACGTGTACTCCGAGGGCGCTTCAGAGGAAGTCCTCGGCGCGGCCCTGAAGGGGCGCCGGGACCGCGTGCTCGTCTCGACCAAGGCCGGGCTCCCGGTCGGCGAGGGCCCGAACGAGGCCGGGGCCTCGCGGCAGCATCTGCTGCGGGCCGTCGAGGACGCGCTGCGGCGCCTGGGGACGGACTACATCGACCTGTTCCAGTTGCACGCCTTCGACGCCCGGACTCCAGTCGAGGAGACGCTCGCGGTGCTGGACGACCTGGTGCGGGCGGGCAAGATCCGCTACACCGGGGCCTCCAACTACGCAGGATGGCAGCTCATGAAGGCCCTGGATGCGGCCGACCGCGACGGGCGGACCCAGTTCGCGGCCCATCAGGTGTACTACTCGCTCGTGGGCCGCGACTACGAGTGGGAGCTCATGCCGCTGGGCCTCGACCAGGGCGTCGGGGCTTTGACGTGGAGCCCGCTGGGCTGGGGGCGCCTGACCGGGAAGATCCGGCGCGGGGAGCCGATCCCCGCGGGCAGCCGCCTCCACCAGACCGCCGAGTTCGGGCCGCCGGTCGAGGACGAGGCGCTGTACCGGGTCGTGGACGCGCTGGAGGAGATCAGCGCTGAGACCGGGAAGACCGTGCCGCAGATCGCGATCAACTGGCTCCTGCGCCGCCCCACCGTCGCGTCGGTGATCATCGGGGCCCGCGACGAGCGCCAGCTGGAGCAGAACCTCGGCGCGGTCGGCTGGGAGCTCGACGCCGAGCAGGTCGCGCGGCTCGACAAGGCGAGTGCGAAGCCCGCGCCGTATCCGTACTACCCGTACGAGCGCCAGGAGGGCTTCGCGCGGGTCAACCCGCCGGTGGTCTGAGCACGGAGAAGGCCGGGGCCCAGCGGGTCCCGGCCTTCGATGCGTTCAGCCGAAGAGCCTGCGGGCGACGGCGACCACGCGCTTGGTCTGGATCGCGACCGCGACGCGGTTCTTCTCCCCCACCGGGCCTTTTCCTCCGATGTGGCTGGCGCCGTAGGGGTTGCCGATGTCGAGGTCGAACTGGAGGGGGTCGGTGTAGCCGGGGCTGACGATGATCGCGCCCCAGTGGTAGAAGGTGTTGTTCAGCGCGAGGATGGTCGACTCCTGGCCGCCGTGGCTGGTCTGGGTCGAGGTGAAGGTGGACATGACCTTGTCGACGAGTTTGCCCTGCTGCCACAGGGGCCCGGTGGTGTCGATGAACTGCTTGATCTGGGCGGTGGGGAGCCCGTAGCGGGTGGGGGTGCCCCACAGGACCGCGTCGGCCCAGTCGAGGTCGTCCAGGGTGGCCTCCTCGATTTTCGCCGAGGCCTCGTGGTGATTGGCCCAGGCCTCGTTCGAGGCGATCGCCTCGGGCGGCGCGAGTTCCTTGACCTTGCGCAGGCGCACTTCGGCGCCGGCGTCCTCGCCTTCCCGCGCGGCCGTCTTGGCCATCTCGTACACGTTCCCGGTCTGCGAATAGTGGATGATCGCAAGCTTGACCATTGCCGCTCCTCTTGCGTGAGAATTCGGTCTTGACCCTCGCACAGTCACCGCCTTAGGGTTGCTCTCGCAAGGGATTCCAAACCTCAGAAAACTTCTTTCAGGAGATGCAACACCATGCTGGACATCCTGGTCGTCGGCGGCGTCGGCGTCGACACCATCGTGCGCGTCCCCGAGCTCGCCATCGGCGAGGGCGACTCGCTCGGTGTCGAACCGATCCGCGACTACGTGGCGCACACCGGCAACGGCGTCGCGCTCGGCTGCCTGCACCTGGGCCTCGACACCCGGTTCATCGACTACATCGGCGAGGACGAGCAGGGCGCGCTCGTCAAGCGCCACTACGAGAGGCACGGGCTGGACTTCCGGTACCTGATCTCCCCCAACGGGACGTCGCGGTCGGTGAACCTGGTCGACGCGGGCGGGCGGCGGTTCTCGTTCTACGACTACCGGCACGACCCCGAGCTGCGCATGCCCGCCGCGTTCTTCGGACCGCATGTGGCCGAGGCGAAGCACGTCCACGTGTCGATCCCGAACCACACCCGGGACGTGCTGGAGGCGATCCCCGAGGGCGTGACCGTCTCGACCGACCTGCACGGCTGGGACGGCGAGGCCGAGCACCAGAAGGCGTTCGCGCTGCGGGCCGACCTGGTGACGCTCTCGGCCGCGCGGCTCGGCTCGAACCCCGAGAAGGCCATGCGGTGGATCGTCGACCACGGTCGGGCCTCGGTCGTGATCGCGACCGACGGCGAGCACGGCGGGTACGTGCTCGAACGCGAAGGGGCCCTTGAGCGCTACGACGCCATCGAGCCGGTCTCCGAGCTCGGGGCGGTGTCCCCCGAATGGGCCGACTGGTCCCCTGTGGACTCGAACGGGGCGGGCGACGCGTTCGTCTCAGGGCTCCTGTGGGCCCGGAGCAAGGGCCTGGACCTCGCGCAGGCGATCGACGCCGGGCGCGTCTCGGGCGCGTACGCGTGCCGCACCGAAGGTACGAGCACGTCGCTCATCGGCGAGGAGCTGATGAGCGCGAGCCTTGCGGCGCTGAGGAAGTGAGGGTCGGCCGCCGAGGCGGCCGACCGCTACTGCGATTCGGACTTGTTCGCGGTCATGGCCTTCGCGCGGGCGATCACGTCGTCGAACGGCGAGGGCTCGACCGGGACGCTGCGCGGCTCGCGGCGCTGCTCGGGCTGGACCACCAGCATGAACAGGGCCCCGGCCACGGCGGCCACGACCGGAGCGCCGATCCCGATCTCGGCCACCGGCCACGTGTCGGTGGCCGAACCGGTCGCGATGAGGAACCCGGCCCACACCGGCAGCGCCCAGGCCCCGGCGAACACCAGGAGATCGCGGCGGCGACGGAGCTCGGGCCGGATCGTCCACACCAGGAAGTCGAGCCACGCGCCCGAGACGATGAAGACCCACACGTACGGGCCGTTCTCGAACCCGGTCAGCGCCGCGCACATGAGGGCCGCGGGCGCGAGGGCGACGGTGAAGAACCCGGTCGGAAGCCGGAAACGGCCCGAGACCAACAGCACCAGGGCCAGCGTGAACACGGTGGTGAACACCATGCCCGCCACCGGGATCGGCACGTCGGTCTCCAGCATCAGGGCGGTGGCGGCGGGCGTGCCCGCGTACGGCACGAGGTAGTTGAGGAACAAGACGAGCGCCGCCACGACCAGGCCCAGCGACAGCGCGGGCGCGGCCATGCGGGCTTCGAGCGGGATCGACTCGGGGTCGACGCCGAGGGCCTGGCGCCTCCAGGCCGAGAGCCAAGGCGCGCCCGCGATCAACACCGCCGCGGCGATGAGCACGAGATGGGTGGGGCTCAAGAGGGAGGCGAACGCGGACTGGGAGCCGAGGACCTGGTGCCACAGCAGATCGGCGAGCCCGGCGACGACGAACAGCGGCGCGCCCACGATCGCGGGCCCGTAGCCGTGCGGCACCGCCGAGGCCCCGGTGCGGCCGTCGCCTCGATGCGCGCGCACCAGGATCCACGCGATCCAGGCCGCGGTGGCCAGGAAGCCCATGAAGAACACCAGGTGCGGCCAGGTGAGGAACCCGTCCTCCCAGCCGCGCGCGCGGGCGTTCACAGACAGCGCCAGACCGGCGAAGAACCAGGTGGCGAAGCCCGCGGTGGCGAGGTCCTGCCACCAGGTGGCGAAGACGCGGGGCTGCCGGGAGTCCGTCAAGAGGTGCATCTTGTACTCCAGCAATCGGTCAAGGGGTGTGATGGCCATGCGCACATCATGGCGCAGCCGCACCAGCCGCGCAATTACCGATTCGTCACCGACTGCCTACTGTGCACCGAAATCCGTTGCGGCCGAAGCGGTCAGGCCTCGGGCTTGGCGAGCGTCAGGACGCGAGTGGTGCTCCCGTCGTCCTCGGTCTTGTCCCTCACGTGAACGAAGCCGAGCTTGCCCATGACCTTGAGGGACGCCTCGTTCGGGGCGGCCACGGTCGCGTGGACCTCGCTCAGGCCGAGCTCGTCGAAGCCGTACGCGATGATCGCGTTCGCCACCTCGGTGCCCAGGCCCCGGCCCCAGGCCTCGTACGCCAGCGCGTAGATCAACTCGTGGCCGCCGGTGTCCTCGACGTGCTTGATCTCGGCGTGGCCGACCAGGCGGCCGTCCTCGCGCACGGCCCACACGTCGAACTTGTGCTCCGCGTAGACCTTGGTGAAGATCCGGCCGAACAGCGCGCGGGTCTGCTCCTCGGGCTCGGGTCCGTCGCCCATCCACTGGGAGACGCGGTCGTCGCCGAAGAGCGCCACGAAGGCCTCTTCGTCGGCGGGGACATAGGGTTCGAGCACGAGGCGTTCGGTGCTGATCTGGGGAGTCACGAGCGGCAACGCTGCCACACCGGACCCGAGGCGGCAACGGATTTGCGCGCGTCAGGGGACGAATCGCACCAGGAACAGTTTCGGCCAGTGCTTGCCGGTGACGTAGAACGTGCCTTCGTCGGGGCCTGCGGCGATGCCGTTGAGGACGTCGGCGCCCGGTGAGTCCTCGGCGCTGAGCAGCCCGGCCGCGTCCACGACCGCGCCGACCTCGCCGGTGGCCGGGTCGATGCGCACGATCTGGTCGGTGAGCCAGAGGTTGGCCCAGACCTGGCCGCCGACGCATTCGAGCTCGTTGATCTGGGAGACCGGTTCGCCGTCGAGCGTCACTTCAACGGTTCCGTTGGGGGCGAAGGTGACCGGGTCGCGGAAGGTGAGCGTGGACGAGCCGTCGCTCATGATCAATTGGGTGCCAGCCTCGGCGACCTTGGGAGCCGTAAATTGGTCCAGCGAGCAGATGCCCCAGCCTTCGCCTTCGTAGGCGACGGTCTCGACCACGTCGAGGGTGACCGGGTCCCTTCGCAGGGCCGCGCCCTCCTGCCAGGTGATCTGCCACAGGTCGGTGTCGGTGAGGGTGAGGCCCTCGGCGAACAGGTCCGCGGGGAGGTCCTGGGACGCGAGCACTTCGCCGGTGCCGGGGTCGACGATGCGCGCGTCCGATTCGCCGTAGAGTCCGGCGCTCTCGTAGAACACGGTGCCGAACTCGGGGTGCTCGGCGACTTCGAGGCCTTGGGTGAAGGAGCCCGGGTCATGGTCGAAGGTGTCGAGGACCTCGACGCGGAGCTGTTCGACCTCGGCGTCTTCGGGGACGGTCACGCGCTCTTCGGCCGCGGCGTCGCCGGTGCCGCACGCGCTCAGCGCGAACAGCCCGGCCGCGCCGAAGGCGAGGCCGCGGCGCGTCGCGCGCTTCTCATCGAACACTGATCTCATCTCCAGCCGGTTCAGGGGTGATTCCTCGTACCGTACTGGTCATGACAAAGGAGGACAAGTGCTCGAAGAAAGGCACTCGTCGCCCCGGAGCACCAGGCCGTAAAGGCGTCGCGGAGCGTCGGTCCGCAGGCCGCTCTCAGCGTTTCGCGCGCCAGCGGGTCACGGTGGCCGCCACGGTCACTCGGACGGTCTCCGGGAGCGCCGCCACGGCCGCGTCCAGGGCGGCGCCGTCGTGGTGGCGGGCGCTGGGGCCCATGCCGACGAGCAGGCGCACCTGCTCGTGGCCCAGTTCGACGGCATAACCGATCTCGTCGGCCGGCTCGGCTTCGAACACCGAACCGAGCTGGTCGGCGGTCCGCTGCGATTTCTCGGGGTCGACGCTCAGCAAGTCCAAGGCGTCGACGAGTTCGCGCAGGTGGTCCTGGCGGGGGGTCAGGACCACCAGCACGCCTTCGGGGTGAAGGATGCGCGCGATCTCGTCGGCGTTGCGGGGAGCGAAGACGTTGAGGACCGCGGCGGCGGCGCCTGCGCGTACCGGCATCCGGTTCCACGCGTCGGCGAGCACCGCGGCGAGTCCCCCTTGAGTTCCGGGGGCTCGCCGCGGTCCCGTCTCGCGCTTGGCGCAGCGGCGCAGCGCGTACTTCGAGGTGTCGAGGCCGATGCCTTCACGGCCGTCTGCCAGAGCGGCGGCGAGGTAATGGCCGGTGCCGCAACCGGGTTCGACCACGACGCCGGGCGCGTCGGTCCGGGCGGCCGCGGCCACGGCGTCGATGAGCGGGTCGTAGACGCCCGAGGACAGGAAGTCCTCGCGGGCGGCGACCTGGTCGGCGGTGTCGCCGGTGGTGGCGTTCGAGCCGGGGGCCAGCAGCGGCGCGTAGCCCTGCTTGGCGAGGTCGAACGAATGCCCTTCGGGGCAGGAGAGGCGGCGGTCGGCCTGGTCGAGGGCCTGGCCGCAGTTGGGGCAGGCGAGCGCGGCGAGCGCGGGGAGGGTCATCGGCCCGTCTCGGCTTCGGGGTCGAGGAGGCGCACGAAGGCGCGGAAGGCGGCGGGCATGTCGAAGTTCTCCGGTTCGTGGAGCCATTGGAATTGGAGCCCGTCCATGATCGCGACCAAGAGCGGCGCGACCTCCTCCGGGGTGAGCCCGGACGGGAGGCGGTCACCCCATTCGTGGCGCAGCGTCGCGGCGATCGCCTCCCGCACGCGGCGGTAGCGCTGTTTGAAGTAGTCCGAGGCGGGGTGGTCCTCGGTGACCGATTCGCCCAGGAGCGCCGAGAAGGTGCGGACGATGGCCTCGCGGTGGGCATTGGCCTCGACCACGCCCGCGGTGGCCGACATCGTCATCGGCTCGGCGATGATGTCCCGTCCGCCGGTGTCCCAGCGTTCGCGCAGTTGCAGCACCCCGATGAGCAGGTCTTCCTTGCGGGGGAAGTAGTGCAGGAGGCCCTGCTGGGTCAGGCCGGCCTTCTCGGCGACGACGGCGAGGCTCGCGCCGCGGTAGCCGCGCTCGCCGATGACCTCGATGGCGGCACGCACGATCTCCTCGCGGCGGGCCTGACCTCGGGCGTTGTGCCGGGTCCCGGGCTGGGTGGACATGGGCCGCCTCTCGGTCGCGGGTCGGTGCCTCAGCATAGAGAATCACGATTCGGTATCAGGGCCTACCGCTTACTCGGGAATGGTGCTTGACTCCCTTCACGAGAGAACGGAGCGAGCCTGTGAGCGAATGGACCGTCCCGGCCGACCGGCCGGAGTACGCGGCGGCCGTGGAGGCCGCCTTGGGGCGACTCGACCTTGACGCGAAGGCCGAACTGCTGGCCGGCAGGGACATGTGGCGCACCGTCGCGGTCCCTGAGGCGGGACTGCGGTCGATGACCGTGTCGGACGGGCCGATCGGGGTGCGGGGGCGCTTCTGGAGTGCCGCCGACCCGTCCCTGGCCCTGCCGAGCCCGACCGCGCAGGCCGCGTCGTGGGACCCGGACCTGGTGCGCCGCATCGGGAACCTGCTGGCGGCCGAGTGCCGCCGCAAGGACGTGGACGTGCTGCTGGCGCCCACGATCAACCTGCACCGCTCGCCGCTGGGCGGGCGGCACTTCGAGGCGTTCAGCGAGGACCCGTACCTGACCGGGCGCATCGGGCAGGCGTACGTGGCCGGGGTGCAGGAGTGCGGCGTGGGCACCACGATGAAGCACTACGTGGCGAACGACGCCGAGACCGACCGGTTCACCGTCGACAACGTCATCGACGAGCGCACGCTGCGCGAGATGTACCTGCGGCCCTTCGAGATGATCACCGAAGCGGTGCGGCCGTGGGGGGTCATGACCGCGTACAACTCGGTCAACGGGACCACGATGACCGCGCACCGGGGCCTCATGTCGGTCCTGCGCGACGAGTTCGGGTTCGAGGGGTTCAACATCTCCGACTGGGGCGCGGCGCGGCACACGGTCGAGGACGTCGAGGCCGGGCTCGACCTGGCGATGCCGGGGCCGCTGACGGTCTACGGCGAGGCGCTGGCGACCGCGGTGCGCGAGGGGCGGGCCTCGGAGGCGGACGTGGACGCGGCGGTGCGCAGGCTGCTCCTGCTCGCGGCCCGGGTCGGGGCGCTGGAAGGCGTGGAGCCGGTGGTCGTTGCGGCGCAAGGGGACGAGGACCCACGGGCGCTGCTGCGGGAGATCGCGCGCCGCTCGTTCGTGCTCGCCAAGAACGACGCGCCCGCCGCTTCGGAGGAGGTACCGCTCGCGGTCAACGCGCTCTCCGGCGTCCCGGTCCTGCCGTTGCAGGCCGACGGGATCGCCCGGCTCGCGCCCGCCGGGACGCCGGTCCTGCCGCTGCGCCCCGACGCGAAGGTCGCGCTCATCGGCCCGGCCGCGGCCGAGGCCCGGGTGCTCGGCGGCGGGTCGGCCACGGTGTTCCCCGAGCACGTGGTCTCGCCGCTCGAAGGGCTGCGCGAGGCGCTCGGCGAGGGGGTCGTGTACGCGCAGGGGGTGGACCTGTTCGAGCGGATCCTCGCGGCCCGGGGCGGCTTCGACCTGACCGTCCGGCCCGTACACGTCGACGGCACCGAGCTCGCGCCCGAGCCGCTCGCCGGGGGCGACGTCAAGTGGATGGGGTACGTGCCGGGGATCGAGGACACCGCCGACTTCGACCGCGCGATCCTGGAGGGCGAGTTCACGGTCACCGAGACCGGGGAGCACGTGTTCGGGACCAGGGGCAACGGCAGCCACCGGCTCGTGATCGGCGGCGAAGTGGTCTTCGAGGGCGACCAGCCGTACTCGGGCGAGGACCCGTTCGAGGCGTTCTTCGGGGCCGGGGTCGAGCAGGCCACGCTGTTCCTCGAAGCGGGGCAGGTGATCCCGGTGCGGCTGGAATTCACGCCGTTCGCGTTCCCGCCCGGGTTCCCGCCCTCGGTCCTGTTCGGGCTCATGCACACCGGGCCGCGCCCCGACGAGGACCGGCTCATCGCCGAAGCGGTCGAGGCCGCCCGCGACGCCGAAGTGGCGGTCGTGGTGGTCTCCACGACCGACCTCACCGAGTCGGAAGGCTTCGACCGGCCCGACCTGCGGCTTCCCGGCCGCCAGGACGAACTGGTCGCGGCCGTCGCGGCGGCGAATCCGAACACGGTCGTGGTGGTCAACACCGGTTCCCCGGTCGAGATGCCGTGGGCCGACGAGGTCGCCGCGATCCTGCTCACGTGGTTCCCGGGGCAAGAGGGCGGCGGCGCTCTCGCGGAGGTGCTCCTCGGGGCCGAACCGGGCGGGCGGCTCACCACGACCTGGCCGAAGACCCTGGAAGACGCCCCGGTGAGCGACGTCGTCCCGGACGCGGACGGGAAACTGCACTACGACGAGGGGATCTTCATCGGCTACCGGGCCTGGGAGCGGCGCGGCACGGTCGAGCCGGCGTTCTGGTTCGGGCACGGGCTCTCGTACACCGAGTGGTCGTACGAGTCGATCGAGGCCGAGGCGGGCGCGGTCCGCGTCAGGGTCCGCAACACCGGGGAGCGGGCGGGGCGCGAGGTGGTCCAGGTGTACTTGGCCGCCGATGCGGACGGTGTCGAGAAGCACCGCCTGGCGGGCTTCGCGGCGATCGGCGCCGAGCCCGGTGAGACGGTCGAGGTGCTGGTGCCGCTGGAGGAGCGCTCGTTCCAGGTCTGGGCCGACGGGTGGCAGACGGTCAAGGGCACATGGACGGCGAAAGCGGGCCGGAACGTGGGCGACCTGCCGCTGAGCGCGGAACTCGACCGGTCGTAGCGGCGCGGCTCGACCGACGTCAGGGAGGCGCTCGGAGCTCGACTGGCCTAATGGAGTCGCGCGCAAGCCGCTGGACACGCCGACGGCGGACCGGTCTTCCGGCCCGCCGTCGGCGTCTGCTCAGAACCCGGGGGCGTCCTCGCGGATCGCACGGTCGCTGCGCGCGGGGGTGGTGACCCCGGCGGAGTCCCAAGGCTCGGCCTTGGGGGGCTCGTCGGCACTCGTGGTGAAGTTCTCGATGATGTCGCCGAACTTGGTGCCCTTGATCTTGTCCTGCGCCGCGTTCGCGGCCTTGCCCGCCTGTGAGCGAACTGACGACGCCACCGACTGCACGGTGTCGTTGCCGGTCACCCGGCGGGTGTAGTCGACGATCTGGTCGTACCGCTCCCGGCCGGCCTTCGCTCCCAGGATGTACCCGACCGCGAACCCGGCTACGAGATACCACTTCCGCATACTTGCCTCCCCCGGCCGACCCGCGGGCCGAATGCCTCGGTTGTCACTGTGCTCTCAAGATCACTGTGCGTTGCCGCACACAGCGGCCATTCTGCCTCATGAACGGATGCCCCGCTGCACCAAGACGCAAACCCGCCGCACCCGCCTCTCCTCCGCGCTCCACCTCACCCCCACCCCGCTGGCGCCCCCACCCGCCAGTCCTGTACTGTCATACCCGGTTCGCACGGCGAAACGCCAGCCCCGAACCCCTTCCCCAATAGCTCAATTGGCAGAGCAGCCGACTGTTAATCGGCAGGTTCTTGGTTCGAGTCCAAGTTGGGGAGCCACACCAGAAAGGCCGGTCCGGGACCGGCCTTTCTGCGTTTCCGCGACCAGGCGAGAACAGGAGCGCTTCGGCTGTGACTACGGGTTTCGATCATGCCGCTTCGGCCGGGACTTGGACACTCGGGGATCGGGTCGTCAACCGGATCGGATTCGGGGCGATGCGGTTGCCGCAGACCGGGGAGGCGTTCGCTGCCGGGGCCCGGCCACGGGGTCGGGAACAGGCCGTCGCCGTGTTGCGGCGCGCGGTCGCGTTGGGGGTCAACCACATCGACACCGCCGCGTTCTACTTCTCCAGTACGCGATCGGCGAACGAGCTCATCAACCACGCGTTGCAGCCCTACCCCGAAGACCTGGTGATCGCGACCAAGGTGGGGCCCGCGCGCGACACGTCCGGCGCGTGGATGCCGATGGCCGAGCCGGGGCAGCTGCGCGGGCAGGTCGAGGAGAACCTGCGCCAACTCGGGCTCGACCAGCTCGACCTGGTGAACCTGCGGGTCGGCGGGCCGGGGTCGATCGCCGAGCACTTCGGGGCGCTGGCCGAGCTGCGCGACGCGGGTCTGATCCGCAACCTCGGGCTCTCGAACGTGCGACCCGAGCACTTCGACGAGGCCGCGGCCATCGCACCGGTCGTATGCGTGCAGAACTCGTACGGGCTGGGCTACCGCGCCAAGCAGGACGAGTTCGTGGCCTCATGCCGGGATCGGGGCATCGCGTTCGTCCCGTTCTTCGCCATCGCCGGCGCCGGCCGCGAAGCAGGGGCGAGCGGCGCCCAGCCCGACGCGGTCACCGCGATCGCCCACGCACACGGCGTGAGCACCGCCCAAGTCCGCCTCGCCTGGGCCCTGCAACGCTGGCCCCACCTCCTGGCAATCCCCGGCACCGGCGACCCCGACCACCTAGTCGACAACATCAGCGCCGGAACCCTCCACCTCAGCCCCGAGGAAATGCAAACCCTCAACAACCTCCACCAGACCTCGCCCTAGTCAACTGGCAAGACGAAGAGGCAGGGAGTAGACACAGAAAAGCCGATCGTTGCCGACCGGCTTCTTGTCGTACGGCGTTGCTGGTTTCCGAGCGGTATACACCCCGAGCGCGGCGATCCCTGGCGAGACGAGTTCAGCACCGCAGAGGTGTCGCTCCTCCCTGTAGCCCAGCTGCTCACACGCAATGTGCCGGGCTTGCCGTTCCACGACCGCTTCGACCTTCTCCAGGTCCTATGGCGCCCGTACACGGCTAGCGGCCAGCGATACCGTGAGACTGGAGCAGGTCGGTCACCTGTCTCCTGGAGTCAAGGCCGATGGGCATCAGCGCGAGCGCGGCCATGCCGAGGAGCAGGAATCGAACCGAGTTGAGCTGGCCTTCTTCCAGCGGCAGGAGCGGGAAGTAGGGTAGCGCCAGAGCCAGGGCCACGTACGACAGCGGGCCAGCCAAACGGCCCAGAAGTCCACGGATCTTCGATGAGGCGGAGACGGGGGCGGGTTTCGGAAGTTCTTCCCAGCGTTCTTCGCTGACAGCGACCATGGTGTGTCCGAGGTCCCGCACCAGCTCGTTGAAATCGTTGCGATCACGCATGTCCGCGATGCGCTGGACGGAATTCTTCATGTATTCGGCGGCGGACCTGTAGCGATTTGCCGTGACAACGCGATCGATCCGCCGCAGCTGCACCGGCCCATACGCGCGCCTCGCTCGGCGAAGGAGCAGCGCATGCGTCCTAGAAGCAGTCCGGAGCAGGCGCATTCGAGCCGATCGCTGCGTGCAGGAGTTGCGTACGTACCAGCAGGTTGCGAGCATCCAATACAAGTCCCAGATGATGATGTCTGACGCAGGTTTCACCGACAGCAGCCGCCCGTTGGGCGGAAGGTCGAGTACGAACTCGAACACGTACATAACCACCGCGATCAGCAAGATCATCCCGATCATAATGGCCGCTGCAACCAATGACGCTTGTATTATATCCCCGCGATAAGATGAGTCCCCGAACGACATAACAATAGACATGAAGAAAATATAGAAAACTGACACAAGGATCAATTGTCGCAACGCAACAGAATCGAATGGCCTGAGCATAAATGGTATTGTGGCAGCGGTCATGAATCCGAACTGACCGAAGAATACCGCCAGAAGATCATGCCCAGAAAGATACTCGAATCGTGAAATAAAATTCGAGACGATATAAATAGGGGCAATTAGAATAAGGAGGAATATGGCAATCCCCAAACCTCGACCAATGAAGGTAAGCCACCTCTTCTCAGTAACAGCGATCCAAATGGCACACTGCCGAACGACCGGCTCCAGTTTCTTGCGGTTCGATGCAGTCAAGGTCCACTCGGCCACTGCATTGAAGGAATATGGGACACGCTCAGACTTGGCACCGGCGTCCTCTGATTTCCCCTCGGCGGATCCCGCCTTAGCAGGAATTTTCCACTCCGCCCGTGCATATTGCAGTTTCCGACGAACCCACCGGTCAGCCGCAGCCCGCTTCGGATTGAAGTCGCCTCTGTCGGCAGGACCGAAGACGAAGTCCGTGATTCGTCTGAGCGCAGTGACTACCGTGCGCTTGATCTGGGGAAGGTTGAGGGGCATCCCTCAGTTATAGCGAGCGGCCGCTCTTCCCTTGGAGGGGTGTCGGTTACAGAGCAGGAGTGGATGGGTCAGGTTGGATTTCGGAGCGCCGTGTAGGTGCGGCCGTGGGGGTGGGTTTGGGCTTTTGGGGTGCCGTTCACGGTGAGGGTGAAGGAGCCGGCTTCGGTTTGGTGCGGCGCTGTGGTTTCGGGGAAGACGCCGGGGCTTTCGTTGCTGATCCAGGTGCAGTCGAGGGAGGTGACGGTGTCGCGGAACTGGGTGCGGGCGTCCTTCGGGAGGTAGGCGAGGACTGCCGAGTGGAAGACCACGAGGTGGGCGTCCGGTGGGGCCGAGGCGGCGAGGGTTGGGAGGGCTTCGTTCAGGTCGGCGGTCACCAGGTGCGGTGGATCTTCGGCGGCGATCGCGGCGGCCTCGGCGATTCGGGTGCGGCGGTCGTGGTGTTCGGGCCAGACGAGGGTTTCGAGCCACGAGCGCGTGTCGGGGTCGGTGGCGTCGAGGGGGTTGCGGTCGATGCCGGCGCGCCACACCACGTTCGGGAGGCTGGTCGGGGCGGGCGAGCCGCGCAGTTCGCATTCGAGAAGCACCGGGCTTGGGCCGGTCTCCGGGTCGAGGGTGACGGTGCCCGAAGGGGTCTGGTAGGCGTAGCTGTAGCGGTCCGGGTAGAGGCACAGGCCCGCCGAGGCGCCGACCTCCAGGAGCGCGATCGGGCCTTCGATCTCGGCCAGCGCCGGGAGCAGCGTCGCGCAGCGGGCCGCTTCGTTCGTCTGCGTGAACCGTTCCATCGCAACGGGAACCACGCTGTCCCAGTGCGCGAGGATCCACTCGCGCCACTGCCCGTAGTCGTCGACGGGGGCGCCGAGGTGGCGGGACGCGGCGAAGACGAGGTTCGGTTGGCGTTTCTGGTCGGGCAGTCCGGCGATGTGGTCGCAGACCTCGCCGTCCTCGGACACGCCGGACGCCAGGGCCTCGTACAGCGGCGAGACGCCGCGTGCCTCGACCGCGGCGAACCGGGCGTAGAGCTCGGCGACCGGGGCGGTTCGGTATTCGTGAAGCATGCGCGCGATCCTAGTCCGGGCCGGGCCCCGGGCCGGAGAACCGGCCCGGGGCTCGCATTCGTGAATGCCGCGCTCCCGGGCCGGGGGTCCGGCTCGAGGACACTTTCGTCAAGCCCGCGCGCTCCCGGGCCGGGGTTCCGGCCCGGGATTTCAGCAGCAGCGTGAGGTCGGGTGGGTGTCGGCCCTGTCGGTTCGGCGGTGTTCGAAGTCGCGGCGGGACAGGGGATCTGCGCCCGGGTGGGTTCGGGCGTGGCGGGCGAGGTAGCGGTCGTACGCGGATTCGCCGGTGAGTTCCCGCAGGTACCAGCGAATCCGCGCATAGAGTCGGGTCATTCGCGGTCCGCCTCGGTGTCGGGGCCGCCCGAGCGGCGGCCGGTGGTGACCAGGAGGCGCGACTCGACGTAGGGGGCCTCGGTCGAGGGCAGCGGTTCGGGAGCGCGGATGGCGCGCCAGCAGACCAAGGCCGCGTTGAGGATCACGATCACGACCAGGAGCGCGAAGAACGCCGCGAGCACACCGTCCACCGTGGAGTTGACCACCACGGTCTGCATCTGGTCGAGGTCCTTCGCCGGGGCGATGACCTCGCCCCGGTCGAGCGCTTCGGCGTAGCGTTCGCGCTGCGCGAAGAAGCCGATGCGCGGGTCCTCGGAGAAGACCTTCTGCCAGCTCGCGGTCAGCGTCACGACCGCGGTCCACGCGAGCGGGACGGCGGTGACCCAGGCCCATTTCAGGCGCCCGCTCTTGACCAGCACCGTGGTGGCCACGGTCAGCGCGATCGCGGCGAGCAGCTGGTTCGCGATGCCGAAGAGCGGGAACAGCTGGTTGATCCCGCCGAGCGGGTCGTTCACGCCCGCGTAGAGGAAGTAGCCCCACGCGGCGACCACGATCGCGCTGGTGGCCCAGATGCCGGGCTTCCAGCCGACGCGGCCGAGCGGCTTCCACACGTTGCCGAGGGTGTCCTGGAGCATGAAGCGGCCCACGCGAGTGCCCGCGTCCACTGTGGTCAGGATGAACAGGGCCTCGAACATGATCGCGAAGTGGTACCAGAAGGCCTTGAGCGCATCGCCTCCGAAGACCGAGGACAAGATTTCGGACATGCCCACCGCGAGCGTCGGCGCGCCGCCGGTGCGGGCCACCAGGGACTCCTCGCCGACCGCGTCGGCCGCGGCTTGCAGGTCCTGCGGACTGATCGTGAACCCGAGGTTCGCGACCGCGCTCGACGCGGACTCCACTGTGGTGCCCAGGACGCCCGCCGGGGCGTTCATCGCGTAGTAGAGGCCGGGGTCGAGGATGCACGCGGCGATCAGGGCCATGATGGCCACGAACGACTCCATCAGCATGGCGCCGTATCCGATCATGCGGACCTGCGACTCCTTCTGGATCATCTTCGGAGTGGTGCCCGAGGCGATGAGCGCGTGGAATCCCGACAGGGCGCCGCACGCGATCGTGATGAACACGAACGGGAACAGCTTCCCGGAGAAGACCGGTCCCAGGCCGCTGGAGGCGAAGTCGGTGATCGCCTCGGTCTGGAGCGTGGGCGAGACGATGATGACCCCGATCGCGAGCAGCGCGATCGTCCCGATCTTCATGAACGTGGAGAGGTAGTCCCGCGGCGCGAGCAGCATCCACACCGGCAGCACCGCGGCCACGAAACCGTAGATCACCAGGCAGAACACGAGCGTCTGGGGGCTGAGCGTGAACGTGTCGGCCCACGAGGAGGCCTGGACCCAGCCGCCGGCCACGATCGCGAACAGCAGCAGCGCGACCCCGATGAGGCTCGTCTCGATCACTCGGCCGGGCCGCAGTGTCCGCAGGTAGAAGCCCATGAACAGCGCGATCGGGATGGTCATCGCGATCGAGAACGTGCCCCAGGGCGATTCGGCCAGCGCGTTGACCACCACGAGCGCGAGCACCGCGAGCAGGATGATCATGATGGTGAAGACGCCGATGAGCGCGGCCGCGCCGCCGACCGGGCCGATCTCGTCGCGGGCGAGTTGGCCCAGGCTCCTTCCGTTGCGGCGCATGGAGATGAACAGCACGACCATGTCCTGGACGGCCCCGGCGAAGATGACGCCGATGATGATCCACATCGTGCCGGGCAGGTAGCCCATCTGTGCCGCGAGCACGGGGCCGACCAGCGGTCCGGCGCCTGCGATGGCCGCGAAGTGGTGGCCCAAGAGGACGCGGCGGTCGGTGGGCTGGAAGTCCACGCCGTCGTCGAGGCGTTCGGCGGGCGTGGCCCGCGTGTCGTCGACTTTGAGGACTTTGCGGGCGATGAACTGGGCGTAGAAGCGGTAGCCGATGGCGTAGGAGCCGAGGGCGGCGACGACGAGCCAGATCGCGGAGATCTCCTCGCCGCGCGCGAGGGCCACGATGCCCCAGGCCACGGCGCCTGCGATGGAGATCGCGGTCCAGACGAGGATCGAGCGCCAGCTGTGTTTGGGCCGGGCGAGGTCGGGGGTGGTCATGCGCTCCTCCGGGGCGGGTGAAGGGACCTCTTCACGCGGTCGGGGGGCCGCGTTGTAGGTAGGTAGATATGGCAATGTCTGGGTCGGTAATGGTTTACCAGTATTTGATCCGAATATCCAGTGCCTGCGTGAGGTTTCGCGGGCCGCGCCGAGGTTCCGCTGCTCGGGGGCTCGTGTTAGGAAGGGGCATGTCTGAGCACAGTTCCCGAGACGTCGTCATCGTCGGCGGCGGTCACAACGGTCTGGTCGCGGCGGCGTACCTCGCGCGCGCCGGGAAGCGCGTCCTGGTCCTTGAGCGGTTGGGGCGCACCGGAGGCGCGGCGATCTCGGCCCCGGCGTTCCCGGGGATGGACGCGCGGCTGTCGCGGTATTCGTACCTGGTGAGCCTGTTGCCGCGCAAGATCATCGAGGACCTGGGGCTGCGGTTCCGGGTGGCCAAGCGCAGCGTTTCCTCATACACGCCGACCGAGCGCGGGGGCCGGGCCACCGGGCTCCTGGTCACCAGAGACCAAGGGAGGACGCGGGAGTCGTTCGCGCACCTCACCGGGTCGGACGCGGAGTTCGAGGCCTGGCGGCGGTTCTACGGCGCGGCCGCTCATGTGGCCGAGCGGGTGTTCCCCACGCTCACCGAGCCGCTGCCTTCGGAGGGCGAGCTGCGCGAGCGGGTCGGGGGCGAGGCGTGGTCGATGTTCTTCGAGCGGCCGCTCGGGGCCACGATCGAGGAGGCCTTCGCCGACGACCTCGTGCGCGGGGTGGTGCTCACCGACGCGCTGATCGGGACGTTCGCTTCGGCCTGGGACGAGGACCTGCGGCAGAACTGCACGTTCCTCTACCACGTGATCGGCGGCGGGACCGGGGACTGGGACGTGCCGGTGGGCGGCATGGGCGCTTTGACCGACGAGCTGGCGGCCGCGGCGCGCAAGGCCGGCGCGGAGATCCTCACGGGCCATGAGGTCACTCGGATCGCGACCGACGGGTCCCGCGCGGAGGTGACCTACGCGTCCGGGGGCGGTTCGGGAACGGTCGAGGCCGCTCACGTGCTGGTCAACGCCTCACCGGAGGCGCTGGCGGACCTGCTCGGCCAGGAGCGGCGAGCAGCGGCCGAAGGCGCGCAGTTGAAGGTCAACATGCTGCTCCGGCGGCTGCCGAGGTTGCGGGACGCCGAGGTCGATCCGCGGGAGGCGTTCGCGGGGACGTTCCACGTGTCGGAGACGTTCGAGCAGCTCGAATCCGCTTACGCAGAAGCGAAAGCGGGGGCGCTGCCTTCGCGCCCGCCCTCGGAGATCTACTGCCACACGCTCTCCGATTCGTCCATTCTGGGCGATGACCTCGTGCGGGAGGGATACCAGACGCTGACGCTGTTCGGCCTGCACGCGCCCGCGCGGCTGTTCGAGGGCGGCGAGGACGCGAACCGCGAAGCGCGGGAACGGCTCTTGAAGGACACGATCGCGCAACTCGACTCCTATCTGGACGAACCGCTCGCGGACTGCCTTGCCACCGACGGGAACGGGAACCCGTGCATCGAGGCGAAGACCCCAGTCGACCTCGAAGCCGACCTCAGGCTCCCGGGCGGGAACATCTTCCACCGGGACCTGGCCTGGCCGTTCCGCACCGAGGAAGCCCCGGGCCGGTGGGGCGTCGAGACCGCGCACGTGAACGTGCTGCTGTGCGGCGCGGGGGCCGCGCGAGGCGGCGGAGTGAGCGGCATCCCGGGCCACAACGCGGCGATGGCGGTGCTCGAAGCGGGAACGTCCCGCAGGACCTAGGCGGCCGGGCAGATCACCCCAGGTGAGCGCACGGCCGGGAACGCTTGCCGCGCTTCACTACGATCCGGGCATGACTTCGCTCCAACGCCCCGCACGGATCATCCTCGCGGCCGCGGGCATGGCCGCCGCCGTCGCGCTCACCGCCTGCACCGACGCCGCCCCCGAGGACGAGACCCCCACCTCGGCAGCCGAGAGCACCTCGGCCGCCGAATCCACGCCCGAGGAGGAGACCACCCCTGAGGGCGTGGGCGACCTGGCCGGGGTGTGGCGGCTGGACGCCGAGCCGCCCGCGTCCGCGACGCTCACCGTCGAGGCCTCCGGCTACGCGAAGTACACCAGCGAGGGCACCGTGGTGAACTACTGGGAGGGCACCGCCGTGCCCGCGTCGGACTCGGCGTTCACGATCGACTTCACCCCCGACGAGGGCTCGAAGGAGGACGTCGGCGACCAGGACGTGAGCTTCTCCGCGGAGCTGACCCTCGACGGGGACACGCTCACCTTCTCCTCGGACGGCTACGACTCGACGTTCACGCGCGAGGAATGACAGCACTGTCATTAACGCGTGGACCACTCAAGTTCGGGCCTCGACGTGCGCGATCCGTATTACGCTGAGCCGATGGACGACTTCGACAACGAGATCGAGAAAGCCGTCAACCGGGCCGGCAAAGCCTCGGGGTGGATGTTCGCGCTGGCCGGCCTGACGGTGGTCCTGGCCCTGATCGGGGACATCTGGGGCGACGGCGGCTTCATCTTCGTCGCGATTCCCGGCGCCGGACTGCTGGCCGGAGTGGGCGTGCTGATCAACCTGATCGGGATGCAGCTCATGGAGACCTGGCGGCAGGGCCGCCGAGCCGAGGCCGACGAGTCGTGACCGGCCCCAGCCCACTCGCTCAGGGCAGGCGGGTCAAGGCGTCCTCGACCGCGCGGTGGAAGGTCGGGTAGGCGTAGATCATGCGGCGCAGCCGCTCGATCGGCGTGCGTTCGCTGACGGCGAGCGTGAGCATCGAGAGGACCTCACCGCCGGTCGGGCCCGCGGAGGTCGCGCCCACGAGGATGCCGCGCCCCGAGTCGGCCACGAGCTTGACGAAGCCCTCGTTGCCGACCTTGTGGATCCAACCCCTCGACGAACTCGGGATCTCCGAGACCGCGGTGGCGACATCGAGGCCCTGGTCGCGGGCCTGGCGCTCGGTCAAGCCGACCGCGCCGACCTCGGGATCGGTGAACGTGACACGCGGGACGGCGTGGTACTCGGCGCCGGGGCCGCCACGGCCCAGGACGTGAGCCGAGACGATGCTCGCCTGGTACATCGACATGTGCGTGAACGCGCCCTTGCCGGTGATGTCGCCGATCGCGTAGAGACCGTCGGCCACTCGCAGATGCGCGTCGGTCTCCAGGGCGCGCCCCGAAACGTCGACGCCGACCGATTCGAGCCCGAGGTCTTTGAAGTTCGGGCGCCGACCGGTGGCCACGAGGAGCCGTTCGGCTTCCAGCGCAAGGCCTCCGGCGGTGACGGTGAACTTCTCGCCGTCGTGCGCGACGCGGTCGACGGACGCTCCGGTGTGGACCTGGAGTCCTTCGGCGGCGAGCACGTCGGCCACGAGGCGGCTCGACTCGGGCTCTTCGAGACTCATGAGCCGGTCGGCGGCCTCGACCACGGTCACCTGAGAACCGAAGCGCGAGAACGCCTGTGCGAGTTCGAGGCCGATCGCGCCGCCGCCGAGCACGATGAGCGAGGCGGGGGCCTCGGTGGCGGCCACGGCTTCACGGTTGGTCCAGAAAGGAGTGTCGGCGAGGCCCTCGATCGGTGGCACCGCCGGTTCGGTTCCGGTGTTGAGGATCACGGCCTTCGATGCGGTGAACTCGCGGCCTTCGACGCGGACGGTCCCGGGTGCGGTGAGGACCCCGCGTCCGCGCACGAGGCGGCCCCCGGCCTGCTCGAAGCGGTCGGCCGCGACCTGGTCGTCCCAGTCGTCGGTGGCCTCGTCGCGGATGCGCCGGGCCACGGTCGCGAAATCGGGCGTGACCTCGGTGGTGCCGCCGAGAGCGGGGACGCGGCGGGCCTCGGCCAGCGCGTCCGCGGCGCGGACGGCCATCTTGGAGGGAATGCAGCCGTAGTAAGGGCATTCGCCGCCCACGAGGCGGCTCTCGACGCCGATCACGTCGAGTCCGGCCCGGGCCAGTTCGCCCGCGGCGGCCTCGCCTCCGGGGCCCATGCCCACCACCACGACGTCCACTTGCTCGGCCATGTCCGCTCCTCTCGCCCTGGTTTCGCCGTGAACGATACCGGGATCGCCCCTTCGGCGCGGCGAGTCGCACGCGAGCGGTTTTCGGTGTATTGGAGATCGTTTGCGGCGGGTGTGAATCGGGTAAGGTCACGGAGGCGCGCGAACCCGATCGCGAGCGCCCCCGGTCGGTCAGGACGAGGTGCGGACGGCGGCCCGGGTACCGGACTTTCCGTGCGCCCGGAGGAATCCGATGATCGAGTTCCGCGACGTCACCAAGCGCTTCGGCGACGGCACGACCGCCGTCGACGGGTTCGACCTGGTGATCCCTTCGCGACGGACCACTGTGTTCGTGGGCTCGTCCGGTTGCGGCAAGACCACGTTGCTGCGCATGATCAACCGCATGGTCGAGCCGACCTCGGGCACGGTCGAGATCGACGGCGAGGACGTGGCCTCGCGGGCCGCGGTGGAGCTGCGGCGCAGCATCGGCTACGTCATGCAGAACGCCGGGCTCCTCCCCCACTTCACGGTCGCCGAGAACATCGCGACCGTGCCGCGCCTCAATGGACGCAGCCGCCGCGAGGCGAAGGCCCGCGCGCTCGAACTCATGGAGGTGGTGGGCCTCGAAGTCTCGATGGCCGACCGCTATCCCAGCCAGCTCTCGGGCGGCCAGCAGCAGCGCGTGGGCGTGGCCCGCGGGCTCGCGGCCGACCCGAACATCCTGCTCATGGACGAGCCGTTCGGCGCGGTCGATCCGATCGTGCGGGCCGAGTTGCAGCAGGAGCTCATCCGGCTGCAACGCGAGCTCGACAAGACGATCGTGTTCGTCACGCACGACGTGGACGAGGCGTTCCTCTTGGGCGACCAGGTCGCGATCCTCGCGGCGGGGGCCCAGCGGCTCCAGGTGGGCAGCCCCAGCGAGATCATCGAGAACCCGGCCGACGAGTTCGTGGCCGCGTTCATCGGGGCCGAGAAGGGCAAGCGGGCGCTGCGGGTCAAGCAGACCGCGCACGGGCCGGTGCTGGTGGACGCCGAGGGCCGCACCCAGGGCGTGCTCGTCGAGGACGGGGCCTGACATGACCTGGGTGACCGACAACCTCGACCTGATCGGGACGCTCACGCTCGACCACCTGCGGCAGAGCGTGATCGCGATCCTGGCCGGGTTCGTGCTGTCGCTGCCGCTGGGGTGGGTCGCGTGGCGCTACCGGCTCCTGCGCGGGTGGGTCATCACGCTGACAGGGCTGCTGTACACGATCCCGTCGCTGGCGCTGCTCATGATCCTCCCGGTGATCGCCGGGTATCCGGCCACGAGCGAGACGAACCTGGTGATCGCGTTGACGATCTACGCGATCGCGATCATGGTCCGGGCCGTGACCGACGGGCTCGACTCGGTCGACCCGGCGGTGCGCCGGGCCGCCACCGCGGTCGGCTACGGCGACCGCAGGCGGTTCTGGGCCGTGGACCTGCCGCTGGCCGGGCCGGTGATCCTCGCCGGGCTGCGCGTCACGGCCGTCAGCACGATCTCCCTTGCGACCGTGGGGATCCTGGTGGGCGTCACCAATCTGGGGTACCTGTTCACCAACGGGCTCCAGCGGCGGATCGTGGCCGAGGTGTTCGCCGGGATCGTGGCCGTGGCCCTCATCGCCTTGGTGATCGACCTGCTGCTCATGATCGCCGGGCGGCTGCTGATGCCGTGGGCGCGCAGCAAGGTCTCGGCCCGCCGGGCCGCGGCCCCCACGGAGGCCGCCTCGTGAACCTCCTGGGCGACGCCTTCGCGTGGATCACCGCGTCCGAGCAGTGGACCGGCCCGAACGCGCTGCACATATTGCTGTGGCAGCAGTTGTACTTCACCGCGGTCGCGGTGGGGATCGCCGCGCTCATCGCGGTCCCGGCCGGGTGGGCCATCGGGCACACCGGGAAGGGCCGCGAGATCGCCGTGGCGGTGGCGGGCGCGGCCCGCGCGCTGCCCTCGTTCGGGCTGCTCGTGCTGCTGGTGCTGCTGTTCGGGGTGCTGCACAAGCCCGAGGCCGCGATCGTGACGTTCGTGATCTTGGCGATCCCCTCGCTCCTGGCGGGCGCCTACGCGGGGTTCGAGGCGGTCGACCGGCGCGTGATCGACGCGGCGCGGTCGATGGGCATGACCGAGTGGCAGATCCTGTGGCGCGTCGAGGTCCCGTTGGGGCTGCCGCTGCTGGTCGGGGGCCTGCGCTCGGCGGTCCTCCAGGTCGTGGCCACGGTGACGATCGCCGCGTACGTCAACCTCGGCGGGCTGGGCCTGCCGATCATCACCGGCCTGAGCCTGCGCCGCTACGAGGTCGTCCTCGGCGGCGCGATCCTGGTGGCCCTCCTCGCGCTCGTCCTCGACGGCCTGCTCGCTCTGGCGCAGCAGGCGGTCGTGCAGCGCGGCGTGCGGGCCAGCCGCGGCGAACACGTCACGGCCGCAAAGGAAACCGAACCCGCCGCCTGAACCACCCACGAAGAGAGGAACACCCATGTCCACAGCGCGAGGCAAGCGCACCGGCATCGCCGCGACGGCGATCCTCACCGCCGCGATCGCGATGGCCGGCTGCTCTTCCGACGACCCGCTCGGCGAGGAGCGCTCGTCGGACGCCGCCGACGGCGCGATCGTCGTCGGCTCCCAGGCGTACTACTCCAACGAGATCATCGCCGAGATCTACGCCCAGGCCCTGGAAGCGGCCGACTTCGAGGTCGACCGCCAGTTCACCATCGGCCAGCGGGACGCCTACATGCCCGAGCTCGAGAGCGGGGCGATCACCCTGTTCCCCGAGTACACCGGGAACCTGCTCCAGTTCTTCGACGCCGAGGCCGAGGCCCGCTCGCCCGAGGACGTGTACGCCGCGCTCCAGGAGGCCCTGCCCGAGGGCCTGACCGTGCTCGACCAGTCGAGCGCGACCGACCAGGACTCGTACACGGTGACGCGCGCGTTCGCCGACGACGAGGGTCTGACCTCGATCGCCGACCTCGCGAACGCGAGCGTCCCGATCACCTTGGGCGGCCCGCCGGAACTGTCCGAACGGCCTTACGGCCCCACCGGGCTCGAATCGACGTACGGCGTCGAGGTCGAGTTCTCGGCCACCGGTGACACCACCGTGGAGGACCTGCTGGCCGGCACGGTGAACGTCGCGAACGTCTACACCGCCGACCCCCGCATCCAGACCGACGACCTCGTGGTCCTCGAAGACCCCGAGTCGCTGTTCCTGGCCTCCAACGTGGTGCCGCTGGTCGATGAAGAGGTGGCCGACGACGTCGCCGCGGTGATCAACGCGGTCAGCGCCGCCCTGACCCCCGAGGGCCTGGTGGCCCTCAACGTCCTGAGTACCGAAGAAGAGCAGTCGACCCCGGACATCGCCGCGAAATGGCTGTCCGACAACGGCCTGGTCTAGACAAAGAACGCGAAAGGCCGGTCTCGCGACCGGCCTTTCGCGTCTCAGGGGGCGAGTCGCTCCCGGGCCTCCATCAGGGCGAACCCGAGGAGGTTGAGGCCCTTCCAGGTGCGGGCCGAGGCCGCGTCGGGATTCGACTTCCCGAGGCCGATGCCCCAGATCCGGTCGCGGGGGCTGGCCTCGACGAGGACCTTGCCGCCGGTCGCGAGCAGGAACCGCAAGAGCGCCGGGTCCTGGCCGAACTTGAGCACGTTCCCCCGCACCACGATCGCGAACCGCTCGGCCTCCCACCGGCCCTGGTCGAAGTCGCGGACCTGCCGCCCGAGCCGCTTGGCCGCGGCGGGGTCGGCGGCGGCGAGGATGCGGTCAGCGGTAGCGGTGTCGCCGAACAGCCAGGCCTTGTGCGCCATCATGTAGTGCTCCGCCGAGGCGAACTCGTGCCGGTCGTCGGTGAAGCGCCCGGACCACCACTGGCTGAGGCAGCCGCGCCCGACGCTGCCGTCGGATTGGGGGCGGTGGCCCCAGAAGTAGAGGTACTCGACGGGACCGGCGGATTCGGCGGCGACGGCCTCGGCGACCGAGCGAGGGGATGCGTGCATGGGCCGACTCTGTCATGGGCGCCATCGGTTCGCAACGGGGTTCGCGACGGGCACTTGCCGGGCGGCTAGGAAGGGGTTTAGGGTCGGGGCAGTTCGTTGGGAAGGGAACACATGAGCGATCCGCGACTCGCTGCACTGGCGCAGCGGCACTTCGACCTGCACTTGGCCGACAATCCGACTTCGGCGAGTTTCTACGGGCTCCCCGGGTACGACGACCGGCTGCCCGATCCGAGCCGCGAAGGGGACCGGGTGCGCCTGGAGCACTTCGCCGAGGTGCGGGAGGGCCTGGAGGCGATCGAGCCGTCCGGGCTCGAAGGGCAGGACCGGATCACCTACTCGATGCTCGCGCGCCTCGTGGCCGACCAGTCCGCGGTGATCGAGTCGCGCGTCTCGGAGGCCTCGCTGAGCAACACCATCTCCGGGCCGGTGACCTCGATCCTGTCCTCGCTGCCGCGCCTGAACCTCAACTCCGGCAAGCGCAGCGAGGACTACCTCGTGCGCCTCGGCGCGCTCGACGGGTACTTCGACGCCCTTTTGGAGCGCTACCGCCAGGCCGGAGCCGAAGGGCGCCACCAGACCCGGCGCGGCGTCCAAGGCGTGATCGACCAGATCGACGACTACCTCGCCACCGACATCGAACACGACGTGCTCGCCGCCCCCGAACCCTCCGAAGTGGACGTCGAAGCGTGGAAGGCGAAGGCCCGCGGGGTAGTGAGTGGACAGGTCCGGCCCGCGCTCGCGCGCTGGCGCGAGGTACTGGAGACCGAACTGCTCCCGGCGGCCCGCGACGACGAGCACGTCGGGATCTGCCACGTCCCCGGCGGCGAGGAGGCCTACCGGGCCGCTTCGAGGCAGTTCACCACCACCGACCTGAGCCCCGGAGAGGTCCACGAACTCGGCCTCGCCGACATCGAGCGCCTCCGCGGCGAGTTCGCCGAGATCGGGGCGAGGGCCTTGGGCGCGAAGGACGCGGCCGAAGTGATCGAACGGCTCCGCAGCGACCTCTCGCTGCGGTACGACACCGCCGAGGAGATCCTCACCGACGTCACCGAAGCGCTCGCCCGCGCCGAAGCCGCGCTCCCGGCCGCGTTCCTCGACTACGACATCGCGCCCTGCTCGATCGAGGTCATCCCCGAGGCCGCCGCCAAGAGCTCGACCCTCGCGTACTACTCCGTGCCCGCCGCCGACGGGTCGCGGCCGGGCACCCACTGGGTCAACACGTATGCGCCGCAGAGCCGTTCGCGATACGAGTACGAGGCACTGGCGTTCCACGAGAGCGTCCCGGGCCACCACTTGCAGTTCGCGCTGGGCCAGACCCTGGCCGACCTGCCGCAGTTCAGGCGGTTCTCGTACGTCACGGCCTTCGGCGAGGGCTGGGGCCTGTACACCGAGCGGTTGTGCGACGAGATCGGGCTCTACAGCGGCGATCTCGCGCGGCTGGGAATGGTCTCGTTCGACGCCTGGCGGGCCTGCCGCCTCGTGGTCGACTCGGGGATGCACGCCTTCGGGTGGTCGCGGGACCGCGCGATCGCGTTCATGCTGGAGAACACCGCGCTCGCTGAGGTCAACATCGTCAACGAGGTCGACCGGTACATCGCGTGGCCGGGCCAGGCGCTCGCGTACATGGTGGGCCGCAAGCACATCGACGGCCTGCGGGCCCGCGCCGAAGCAGCGCTCGGGGCCGGGTTCGACCTGCGGCACTTCCACGACCGCATCCTCTCCAGCGGCTCGATCCCGCTCGCCACGATGACCGAGGTCGTCGAAGGCTGGATCGCCGAGGCGAAGTAACCCGTTCGAGGGAACGGCGGCGGGCGAGATGCCCGCCGCCGTTCCTTTTGCGCCGCAATGCAGCACGTGCACTGGGTGAGGCTTCGCACACGTTCCGCCGCCGTGTTGTCGGATTGGCGACAGACACCGGCGCCGCGGTGCTGCACGATATGGACGCGGCGGTGGCTCCCCCCGGGCGCCGCCGCAACTTCGACTTTCCCGCGCCGATGCGAGCGCGGACGACGGGCCGCAGCGAGCCCTCTGATAGTCCCTTATGGAGGGACGATGCGCGAATTCGCCTGCATTCCATGGCAAAAGCCGATCAAGGGATGCGGGGGCCGGAAACCGTGGAGAACATCACCATTCGGGACGAGCCCTTCTGCCATTCGATGACTTAGGTTAGGCTAACCTACACGTTCGCCGCCTCGGGCGGCCGTCCCTCCGCGAAAGGACCCTCCGTGCTGACCAGCGCCGACATCCGTCCCGCTTCCGCGCCGCCCACGCAACCCGCGCCGAGCGCCCTGCTCGGCCGCGACACGGCCGCCGCCTATCGCGGCCTCATCGCCGACGTCGCGGGCCGCCTCTCCGAGCGGTTCGCCGCCGTCGAGCGGCCCTGGACCGGCCCGGCCCCCGCCGACCTGGCACCGGCCGTGGCCGCGGTCGACCTCGACCGTCCACTGCGGTCGTTCGAAGCCGCGTTCGACGAGGTCGGCGAGCTGTACTTGGACGACGCGGTGTGGTTCCACCACCCGCGCTACCTCGCGCACCTCAACTGCCCGGTGGCGCTGCCCGCGGTGGCGGCCGAGGCCGTGCTGGCCGCGGTGAACACCTCGGTGGACACGTGGGACCAGAGTGCGGGCGGGACGCTCATCGAGCGCCGCCTCGTGGAGTGGACGGCCGAGCGGATCGGGCTCGGCCCGGACGCCGACGGGGTGTTCACCTCCGGTGGCACGCAGTCGAACCTGCAAGCGCTGCTCTTGGCCCGCGACGAGGCCGTGGAGCGGGCGCTGCTCAAGCACGAGGGGGACGTGCCGCTTCGCGGGGTCGAGGTGCTCCCCCGCCTGCGGGTGTTCGCCTCGCCGCACAGCCACTTCAGCGTCGTCAAGGCCGCGCGGCTGCTCGGCCTCGGCGAGGACGCGGTGATCACCGTGCCCGCCGACGACTGGTTCCGGATGCACCCGGCCGCGCTCGACGCGGCCCTGGAGACCTGCCGCGAGCAGGGGCTCATCCCGGCGGCGGTGGTGGCCACGGCCGGGACCACCGACTTCGGGTCGGTCGACCCACTGGGGCCGATCGGCGAGATCGCCGCCGCGCACGGGGTCTGGCTCCACGTGGACGCCGCGTACGGGTGCGGGCTGCTCGTCTCGGCCGAGCACCGGGGCCTGCTCAAGGGCATCGAGCGGGCCGACTCGGTCACGGTGGACTACCACAAGGCGTTCTTCCAGCCGGTGAGCTCCTCGGCGCTGCTGGTGCGCGACCGGGCCGCGCTGCGGCACGTGACGCACCACGCCGACTACCTCAACCCGGCCGAGGGGGCCGTGCCGAACCAGGTCGACAAGAGCCTCCAGACCACGCGGCGCTTCGACGCATTGAAGCTGTGGCTCACGTTGCGCACCTTGGGTCCTGACGCGATCGGGTCGATGTTCGACCGGGTGTGCGATCTGGCCGACCGGGCCTGGGACTGGATCGCCTCGGACCCGCGGTTCGAGGTCGCCGCGCCGCCTTCGCAACTGTCCACCGTGCTGTTCCGGCTCGCCGGGGCCGACGACGAGGGGCACCGCAAGGCCCGCGAGGCGCTCGCCGCCTCCGGGGAGGGCATGGTGGCGGCCACCAGGGTCGAGGGCCGGATCGCCCTGAAGCTCACGCTGCTCAACCCCGAGACCGCGCTCGGCGACATCGTGCGGGTGCTCGAAGCGCTCGCGCGCCACGGCAAGACCGCCAGGGAGGAATCGTGACCGTGCCGCTGAAGGACGTACACGACTTCATCGGGATCGGCCTGGGGCCGTTCAACCTCGGGCTCGCGGCGCTCACCGCGCCGGTCGAGGATCTCGACGGGATCTTCCTGGAGCGCAAGGCGAACGTGGATTGGCACCCGGGGATGCTCATCGAGGGCACCACGATGCAGGTGCCGTTCATGGCCGACCTGGCCACGCTCGCCGATCCGACCTCGGAGTTCACGTTCCTGAACTACCTCAAGGACCAGGGGCGGATCTACCCGTTCTACATCCGCGAGTCGTTCTTCCAACTGCGCGCCGAGTTCCAGGACTACCTGCGCTGGGCCGCGGCCCGGCTGCCGGGCCTGCACTTCGAGCGCACGGTGACCAGTGTGGACTTCCAGGACGGGGTGTACGCGGTCACCTCCGATGGGCCGGAAGGGACTCGGGTCGACCGGGCCCGGCGGATCGTGCTCGGCACCGGGACCCCGCCGTGGGTGCCGCCCGCGTGCCGGGACCTCGACGCCGAGACGGTCTGCCACGCGTCGTCCTATCTGGAGCACCGCGAGCGGTTGCGGCAGTGCGACTCGATCACGGTCGTCGGCAGCGGCCAGAGCGCCGCCGAGATCTACCGGGACCTGCTCGGCGGCATCGGCGAAGGATACGAGCTGCACTGGGTGACGCGCTCGCCGCGGTTCTTCCCGCTCGAATACACGAAGCTGACCTTGGAGATGACCAGCCCGGAGTACGTGGACTACTTCCACGGCCTGCCCGCGCCCAAGCGCGACGAGCTCAACGCCGCACACAAGAGCCTGTACAAGGGCATCAACGCCGAGCTCATCAACGAGATCTACGACCTCTTGTACGAACTGCGGTTCACTTCGGGAGAAGTGAAGACGCGGCTGCTCACCAACACCACTGTGGAGAAAGCGGCCACGGACGGCACGTCGATCCGGTTGGGGCTGAGGCAGCACGAGCAGGACCGGGACTTCGAGCTGCGCACCGAAGGGCTCGTGCTGGCCACCGGGTACGGCTACCGGGTGCCGGACTTCCTTGAGCCCGTGAGGGACCGACTCAGGCTCGACGCGACCGGCCGCCTCCAAGCCCGGCGCGACTACAGTGTCGACACCGCTGGCGGGGCCGAGATTTTCGTGCAGAACGCCGAACTCGCCACGCACGGCTTCACCGCCCCCGACCTCGGCATGGCCGCCCACCGCAACTCCTGGATCATCCGGTCGATGACCGGCCGGGAGGTCTACCCCGTGGAAACCCGCATCGGCAACCAGGAGTTCGGAGCACCACTGGCATGAGCACCGCGATCATGAAGGCCCCCAAGTCCTTCTACCACCTGCACGAGAGCCTCGGCGACTTCGGGCTGCGCCCGGTCGACCCGCCCACCGACTCGCCGCTGCTGCACGAGTGGGTCACCCACCCCAAGGCCCGCTACTGGATGATGCAGGACGCCTCGGTGGCCGACGTGCTCGCCGAGCACGAGGCCATCGAGATGAACCCGCACCACTTCGCGTACATGGGGCTCTACCACTACCGGGCCCGGTTCCTCGTCGAGGTCTACGACCCGGCGCACTCCGAACTGGCCGGCGTCTACGCCCCGGCCGCGGGCGACGTGGGCATGCACGTGCTCACCGCCCCCTCCGACACGCCGATCGCCGGTTTCACCAGGGGCGTCATGACCGCCGTGATGCACCTGCTGTTCGACGGGTTCGGCGCCAAACGGGTCGTGGTCGAGCCCGACGAGAGCAACGAGGCGATCCTGCGCCTCAACGAGTACGTGGGGTTCCGGCCCGAGAAGGCCGTGCGCCTCAAGGACAAGCGGGCGACGCTGAGCTTCTGCACCCGCATCGACTTCGAGCGGTCCGCCGCGAAAGGGGTGCCCGCGTGAGCGCCATCGACCATCTGACCCCCGGCCTGTGGGAACGGGCCGCGAGGAACCTGCTGGCCAAGGCCATCGGCGAGTTCGCGCACGAGCGGCTGCTCGTCCCGGTCAAGCAGGGCGACTCGTATACGTTGCGCGCCAAGGGCGAACGGTACCGGTTCGCCGCGCGGCGCTACCGCCTCGACCACTGGCTGGTCGACCCGGCCTCGATCGAGCGCACCGGTGAGGACGGCGAGGCGCTGGCGATCGACGCGGCCGCGTTCTTCCTGGCCTTCCGCGGCGAACTGGGCCTGAGCGAGACGGTGCTGCCGGTGTACCTCGAAGAGGTCGCCGCCACGGTCAACCGCGGGGCCTACCAGCTCGGCGAACCCCAGCCGACCGCCGCCGAGCTCGTCGACGCGGGCTTCCAGGCCATCGAGGCCGCGATGACCGCCGGGCACCCGTGCTTCGTGGCCGGGTCGGGGCGCCTGGGCTTCACCGCCGAGGACCACCGGGCCTACGCGCCCGAAGCGGGCGCGGGCGTGCGCCTGATGTGGCTGGCGGCCAAGCGGGAGCACGCGATGTTCGCCTCCTCCCCCGAACTCGACTTCGACTGGCTCCTGGACTCGCAGTTGGACCCCGACTCGCGCGAGTACTTCAAGTCGATCCTCACCGACCGGGGCCTGACGTACGAGGACGTGTACCTTATCCCGGTGCACCCGTGGCAGTGGCGCAACAAGATCGCCGTCACGTTCGCGCCCGAGATCGCGGCCGGGCGGCTCGTGCCGCTGGGCGAGGGCCACCACGAGTTCCAGGCGCAGCAGTCGATCCGCACGTTCTACAACCGCTCGAACCCGGCCGCGGACTACGTCAAGACCGCTTTGTCGGTGCTCAACATGGGCTTCATGCGCGGACTGTCCACTGAGTACATGGAGGTCACGCCCGCGATCAGCGACTGGGTGGCCGACCTCGTCCACGGCGACCCCACGCTCAAGCGGCACGGCGTCACGGTCCTGCGCGAGCGGGCCGCGGTGGGCTACCGGCACCCGTCGTACACGACCGGCGCGCCGAAGGGCTCCCCGTACCGCAAGATGCTCGCCGCGCTGTGGCGCGAGAGCCCCGACCCGAAGCTCGGCCCCGGCGAGAAGGCCGCCACGATGGCCTCGCTGCTCCACGTCGACGCCGAAGGGCGCGCGTTCGCCTCCGCGCTGATCAGGCGCTCGAAGCTCGATCCGGAGGTGTGGCTGCGAAGGTACCTCGACGCGTACCTGGTGCCGCTGGCGCACTGCCTGTACCGCTACGGGCTCGCGTTCATGCCCCACGGCGAGAACGTGATCCTGGTCCTCAAGGACGGCGCGGTCGAGCGGGTGTTCCTCAAGGACATCGGCGAGGAGTGCGGCCTCTTGGACACCTCCCTGGAGGTCCCTGAGGCGGTGCGGCGCATCCAGGGGGCCGTGCCCGACGAGGTGCGGGCGCTGGCGATCCAGGTCGACGTCGTGGACTGCTTCCTGCGGTTCCTGGCCGGGATCCTGGACGCCGAGGGCACGCTCGCCGAGGACGCGTTCTGGCGGGTCACGGCCGAGGCGCTCAAGGACTACCAGGCGGCGCACCCCGAGCTCGCCGGCGAGTTCGCGCGGTTCCCGCTGTTCGAGGACACGTTCGCGCTCTCGTGCCTGAACCGGTTGCAGCTCAAGAACAACCAGCAGATGGTCGACATCGAGAACCAGGAGGAGAGCCTCATCTACTCCGGGCACCTGGACAACCCGCTGGCGCTCTGGCGGTAGTGCGGTGACCGGCGGGGTTCGCGAACCTCGCCGAAGGCGGGGCGGGGCGGTCGGCACGGACCGCCCCGCTCGCGTCCGGCTGTCGGGACCGGACGTGACACGGCAGGCCATTATGAACGGCATGCATCTGAATAGCCCAGTCCTCGTCACCGGTGCCAGCCACGGGCTCGGTCACGCCACCGCCTCCCTCCTCGCGGCCGACGGCCATCCGCTGGCGCTGTGCGCGCGCAATGCGGCCCCGCTCGGGGAGTTCGCCGAGCAGCTGCGCAAGGCGCACGACATACCGGTGGTCTCGCGGGCCCTGGACGCGGGCGACCCGGAGATGCTCACCGAGTTCGTGCTGGACTCGGGGCGGCGGCTCGGCGACCTGGGCGGGATCGTGGCGAACGTGGGCGGCTCGCGCGGGCGCAGCCTCCACGACACGTTCCCCGACGACTGGGCTTACACGATGGGCGTCAACGTCGTCAGCGCGATGACCGCGCTCAAGGCGGCCCTGCCGCAGCTCAAGCGCACGAGCGGGGCCGCGGTGCTGGTCTCCTCGATCTCGGGGTCGAAGCCCTCCCCCGGCCTGGCGTACGGGTCGACCAAGGCCGCACTCAACCACGCGGCCACCATCCTGGGCCGCGAGCTGGGCCCGATGGGCGTGCGCGTCAACGCGGTCGCGCCGGGCTCGATGCTCATCCCCGACCGCAACTGGGACCGGCTGCGAGTGGCCGACCCCGGCCGCTACGAGGCGTTCCTCGAAGAGTTCCCCGGCCGCGAGCTCCTGGATCCCAACGACGTGGCCGAGGTGATCGCGTTCCTGCTCTCCCCCAACGCGAAGGCGATCAACGGAGCGGTGATCCCGGTGGACGGAGGCCAGAACGCCCCGAGCGCCTACGGCTACTGATCATATAGGATATATGATATAGGATCAGCGCGGGCGACGCGGGCGACGCGGGCGACGCGGGCGACGCGGGCGACGCGGGCGACGCGGGCGACGCGGGCGACGCGGGCGACGCGGGCGACGCGGGCGACGAAGATTCGCACAGCAGTGGCGCGGACTCGCGTAGCCTCGCCGCGGGGAGCGGCGGCGGAGCCGCGAGCGATGCCGCCGGGCCTGGCGGGCATGTCTCTGACCTTGCCGGACTCTGGCGGGGGGCTCCGCTTCCCTCGTTCGTCTTTCTGTTCTGCGTCGTCGGGCTCGCCGGGCTTCCTCCGGCGCTCGCCGGGACCTTTGCCAAGGTCGCCGTGCTCGAAGTGCTCGCGTCCTCTGCCGTGTGGCTTGCCGTGATCGTCGCCGCCGGGGCCGTCCTCGGGCTCGCCTATTACCTTCCGCTCGCCCGGACCCTCCTCGTCGGCCGCCCCGCGCCGCTGCCCAAGCGCCGCTTCACCCTCGCGCTCGTCGCCGTCGCCCTCGCCGTCGTGGCCGTCTCGGTCGCTCCGCAGCTGGTGTTGGAGTTCACCCCCGTTTCACGGTGAATCCCCAGCTCCTCCCGAAATACTGTCGGTAGCGAAGGCGTTGCCGCCTTCAAAGGGGAGGAACACCATGAAGCACCACAACGGCCTCAAGACCGCGGTGCTGCTCGGCGCGATGTCCGCGCTGGTGATCGCCATCGGCTACCTGCTCGGCGGTTCCACCGGCATCGTCATCGCCGCCGTCATCGCCGTAGGCATCAACGCCTATTCCTACTTCAACTCCGACAAGATCGCGCTCCGCGCCATGCACGCCCGGCCCGTCACCGAGGCCGAGGCCCCGCAGCTCTACGCGATGGTCCGTGAGCTCGCCCAGCGCGCCGGGCAGCCCATGCCGCGCCTCTACGTCTCCCCCACCGCGCAGCCGAACGCGTTCGCCACCGGCCGCAACCCCCAGAACGCCGCCGTCGCCGTCACCGAAGGCATCCTGCGGCTGCTCACGCCCGCCGAGCTGCGGGCCGTGATCGGGCACGAGCTGTCGCACGTGTACAACCGCGACATCCTCATCGCCTCGGTCGCCGGGGCCCTGGCCAGCATCATCACCATGATCGCGAACCTCGCGATCTTCCTGCCGATCGGCGGCGACCGCGACCGGCCCAATCCGCTCGTGCTGCTGTTGACGATGATCCTGGGGCCGCTCGCGGCCGGGCTCATCCAGATGGCCGTGTCGCGTTCGCGCGAATACGAGGCCGACGCGTCCGGCGCGCGGCTCACCGGCGACCCGCTCGCGCTCGCGAGCGCCCTGGAGAAGATCTCCGCCGGGGTCGACCGGCTCCCGGCCCGCGCCGACAGCGCCGTGGCCGAGCAGTCGCACCTGATGATCGAGTCGCCGCTGCGCGGCGGCGGGCTCGCGCGGATGTTCTCGACGCACCCGCCCACGGCCGACCGAGTCAAGCGGCTGCGCGACATGGCACGCGGGGTCACCCGGTTACGGGCACACGGAAAGCCGCGTCGGCGGTGCCGACGCGGCTTTGCGTAGGTTCAGAGGCGGCGCTAGTACGCGCCGCCGACGTCCTTGAGTCCGGCCCGGACGTCGAGGAGGTACACCAGGGCGGCGACGAGGGCGATCAGACCGAAGAGGCCGAGTCCGCCCCACCCGCCGAACAGCAGGGAGAGGACGAAACTGCCCACGAGGATGCCGAGCCAGGTGCCCTTGGAGAGGGTGCCCACAACGGAGAACCCCTCGGGCTTCTGCAACGCGCAGTGAATGGTCGCGATCAAGGACAGGAGCGCGGCCCCATAGGCGACGACCAGCCAGACGATGCCCTTCACCTGGAAGGCGAACGGGATTGCTTCGAACTCCGTCATGTGGCCCAGCCTACCCGCAGGTGCTCAAGAGCCGGTCGCCTCGGTTACTTGCCGAGCTTGCGACGCTGAACGCGGGTCTTGCGGAGCAGCTTGCGGTGCTTCTTCTTCGCCATGCGCTTGCGCCGCTTCTTGATGACCGAGCCCATAGAGCTTCCTCACAGATGTTCACTAGACAATACGTTGAGCCCGACCAGCCTAGCTCGACCTCCCGACGGCCCCCTCGCCGGGCGAGATCGACCGCAGGCCCCGTCACAGCTCGCGCGTGGCGGGACCTGTCGGGCCGAGCGGGTCACTCGTCGGTCTGGAGGGCCTCGGAGAGATAGGACTTGACGGCGCTCTCGGGGACGCGGAAGGAGCGCCCCACCCGCACCGCCGCGATCTCACCGTTGTGGACGAGCCGGTACACCGTCATCTTCGAGACGCGCATCAACTCGGCCACTTCCGTCACCGTCAAGAACTTGACCTCGTCGAGGAGGTCCCCGGGATTGCTCATGTGTCTCACCGTTCTGTCGAGGGCTGTTGCGAGCACTTATGCAAGGACGTGGGGTTGTGTGATGTGTTAGAGGTGCGGTGGACGAGAATCACCATATGAACCGAAACAAGTCGGTCGTCACTGAGCGTGACGTTGATGTCAATAGATTGGGATGTTGCTCATGTTACGGCAGTCCCGGCCACCCGGCAACACCCGATCTCACACGGTCTGGGCAATGAAGGCCGTAATCTCCTCCATCAACTCCGCATAGCTCTTCCCGTAGACCTCGACCGACACGTCCGCCGGCACCGCGCCCTCACGCACGGTCATCCCGAAGAACTCGGCGAACGCCTCGACGCCGTACTCCTCGACCAGGTAGTGGACGCCGTAGAACCCGCAGCCGTACTTGCCCGAGCCCGCGAGCGTGTCGTCGTCCTCGTCGGGGGGCAGGATGTCGGTCGCGCAGCCGCCTTGGGCGAGGTAGTCGCGCACGTCCCAGGCCCGGTCGTAGTCCTCGAGCGGGCGGTCGCTCTGGTCGATGTACTCGGCGACACCCTCGACCATCCACCACGTGTCGTCGGCGTAGCGCTCGGACGGGGCGGCCCACAGCGTGACCGCGTGCCCAAGTTCGTGCCGGATCACACTGGTCAGGCCCTCGCCCCAACCCGTGCGGTCCACGCCCATGACCGTGGCATACGTGGAAGGCTGCCGCTGCCCGTCGACCGTGCCGTTGAGCGGCAGGGCGAACCCGAGCACGTCCTCGGAGTCCCAGAAACCGCCGAACCAGGTCTCGAACTCCTCGTCGGAGGCGATGTAGACGACATAGCGGTCGGGTTTCTCCCAGTAGGCCCACTCATCGGCGTTGACCGCGGCCTCCTCAGAGACCTGGAGTGCCATGTCGAGCTGGTCGGCCATCGAGGCCGGAACCGCGGTGACGGTGCGTTCGCCCACGGCCGCGACGAGATCGGTGACCTCCCACGGGTGCGGGCCCTCGCCGTACTCGGAGTCGGAGACCTCGATCATGACCATGCCCTCGTCCCCGGCCCGCCAGCGCGTGTCGAAGACGATGTCGGCGGCCTTGCAGGTGTCGGCGGGTTCGACGAAGCAGTAGGAGAGCAGGATCGAGATGTCGTAGAGCGGGACCGCGCCCGAGGCGTCCTCGATGGGGCCGGAGGCGATCTGGTAGTCGAACCGGGAGACCTGCATCTGGGTCAGGGACTCGTACCGGCTGGTCATCTTCTCGTGCAGGGTGGGGTCGTAGGCGGCGAGCCAGCCTTCGAGGCTGTGGTTGAGCAGGGACTCGGACTGGGCCTCGAGGACCAATTGGGACTGCTCTTTGAGGTAGGCGAGGATCTCCGGCTGGGTGGCGTTGGGGCCGGGGCTGGGGACGGTGCCTTCGCCGGGTTGGACCGCGAGGCCTTCGATGGAGCCGGTCTCGGCTCCGGGCAGGGCCGGGCGCCAGCCGGAGACCAGGCCGCCGGTGAGGACCGAGGCGGCCAGGAGCAGGACCACCACGAGGACGGTGGTGGCGCGTGAGCGTTTGCGGTCGGGGCGGGGCATGTGGACGTGGTCGCCGGGCCAGGGGGGCATGGAGCTGACCGGGATCGGTCCGGGCGGGACCTGGCCGGGGGGCATGTGACCGGGGTACTGGGGCGCGTGGCCGGGGGGCATCTGCGGGGGCGGGGCCATGTCGACCGGGAGGGCCGAGGGCGGGGCCGTGGGCTCGGGGATCGGCTGGGCCGGGACGGGGTGCCCGAGTGCCGCGTCGCCCGCCTGGGGCAGCACCGGTCCGTGCGCCGGGGGTGAGGGCGCGGGCCTCTGGCCGGGCACGAGGGGGCCCTGCGGGGCGGGTCGCGCCTCGCCGTCCGGTCGGCGGGAGTCCGGGGTGTAGTCCTCGGGGGCTTGAGTCACGTTCGCAACTGTAGTCGCCGATCGCTACCGGTGCGAGGTCCGCGGGGGCGCCTCACGTGGGCGTCCAGATGCGGCGCAGGGCCTCTGACGTGGGCCAGGGTGCGAAGACGGGCCGTGTCCGAGTCGCCTCGGTCACGACCCGTCGACGGGCATCCTCTATCTAGGATTTGGTCCACAGTGAGCGGGCGAACACGGCGAGGTTGGCGGGGCGTTCGGCCATGCGGCGCATGAGGTAGCCGTACCACTGGTCGCCGTAGGGGACGTAGACGCGCATGCGGTAGCCCTCGCCGGCGAGGCGGAGCTGCTCGGCGGGGCGGATGCCGTAGAGCATCTGGAACTCGAAGGAGTCCTTGTCGCGGTCGTACCAGCGGGCGCGGTCGATGCCGATCTCGATCAGGCGCGGGTCGTGCGTGGCGAGCATCGGGTAGCCCTCGCCGGCCATGAGCGCGTTGATGCAGCGCACATAGGAGCGGTCGACGTCGAGACTGCGCTGGTAGGCGACCGACTCGGGCTCCTTGTAGGCGCCCTTGCACAGGCGGATGCGGGAATCGGCCACGGCGTGGGCCTTGCAGTCGTCCTCGGTGCGGCGCAGGTAGGACTGGAGGACGGCGCTGGTGTGCGCGAAGTCGGCGCGCAGGCGCTGGACGATCTCCAGGGTGGAGTCGGTGACCGTGTGGTCTTCCATGTCGACGGTGACGGTGGTCCCGGCGTCGGCGGCGGCGATGCAGATGTCGCGGGCGCGGTCGTAGGCCAGTTCGGCGTCGATGCGCTGGCCGAGCGCGGAGAGTTTGACGCTGACCTCGGCGGACTTGGAGAGCCCTTCGCCCTTGAGGGCGGCGAGGAGGTCGAGGTACTCGTCCCTGGTGGCGTCGGCCTGCTCGACGACGACGGTGTCCTCGCCGAGGTAGTCGAGCGTGGTGAGCAGTCCCTGTGCGGCCAGGGTGCGGGTGGTCGCCACCGCCTCGGCCGTGGTCTCGCCCGCGACGTAGCGGCGGACGAGCGACCGGGTCACCGGCGCGGTGCCGACGAGGCGCTCGATCTTCGAAGACCGGGCGGCGGCGAGGATGACAGAACGCAGCATGGTTGCAGCGTATCTTCCCGCGGTTCGGGATCAGGTCACAGTGCCATAACACGTGCGACGCGACATTGGATTGCGCGAGTGAAAAGCGGAGGGATCGTCTTCTTCCAAGGTTCGGGCAGGCTCCGGCCGCTGGTTTCCCTGCGCGAGGGTGGCTTTTGCCGGATTTGTCGGATGAGATGGTCAGAGCGTGGCGTAGGCCTCGCGGTCGAGCGCCCTGTCGCCGCTCCAGGGCGGGTTCGGGGCCAGGACGGGCCTGTCGTCGTAGCGGTGCCGGTCGACCTTGCGGGTGACCTCCAGGTCGGGGTAGCGCTTGACGATGCTCCAGCCCAGCGGGATCGTGGACTCGTCGACGCAGATCACGCGGCTGACCCCGTCGAGGTCGAGGCGGTCGAGCCGCCGGACGGCGAGCGGGCGCACGGCCTGGTGGCGCAGCGGCCGGTAAATCCGCCAGAACACGTGCTTGCGGAGCTTCCCGGCGATCTTGCGGTGGGCCCGGCGCGCGAAGTGCGCGCCTGGGACGCGGCCGTCGAGGCGACGCAGGACCGCGGCGGGCCCGCGTTCGATGATCGTGGTGTAGAGCCAGATGAGCGGGAGGCGGTTCTCGGCGCGGCCGATCGAGTAGACGCGCGCGCCCGGGTGGAGCTTGAGGGCGTTGCGCCAGCCTTGGCCGTCGGCGACCAGGATGTCGACTTGGACGCCGCGCTCGGTCACATATGCGGTGTAGGTGTTGGCGCGTTTGACGCCGGAGTTGCGGAACAGGAGGAGGACGACGCGTTCTTGGAGCGGTTGGGTGATGGTCATCGGGCGCTCCTGGTGGCGAGGGCGCGGGCGCGCTGTTCGAAGGCTTCGAGGGCCTGGTACCTGGTGAAGGAGGCGGCGTAGCGACGGGCCTGGTCGGCCAGGTCGGGATCGCCCTTGCGGGCGGCGTCGCCCGCCTCGGCGAACGCGGCGGCCACGTCGGCCGCTTCGAGGCTCGCCGGGACGAACCACAGCGGGTAGTCCCGCAGCAGTTCCTCTGCGGCACTGCCGCGTTCGTGGACCGAGACGATGGGCCTGCCGGTGGCCATGTACTCGAAGATCTTCCCCGAAGTGACGTACTTCGAGCCGCCCGCGAGGAACACGAGCACGTCGCTGTCGGCGTAGGCCTTGCCGATCTCGGCCTTGGAGACCGGGCCGCGGAAGCGCACGCCCTCGGGCTCGGTGTCGAACCCGAACTGGCTGCGGATGCGCGTCTCAGAGCCGGAGAAGAACCCGATGTGGCCGTAGAGGTCGAGCGTGGAGCCGGTGTGGCTGCTCTCTGAGTTCATCAGGTCGAACCCGGCGAACAGGGCCTCGACCGGCTGCACGGCGGTCAAGGTGCCCACATAAGCGAACGACAGCGGCCGGTCCTCGTCGGTCGAGGGCGGGGGCACCTCGGGGAGGACGTCGGGGTCCCAGCCGTTGAGGAGCACGTGCATCCGCTCGGCGACGCCGGGGTAGCGCTCGGCGTGCCAGTCGCGCAGGGCACCGTTGACGTACAGGGCCTCGGCGGCGTGCTCCAGGATCCGCCGCTCCCACTTCCAGGCCGGATGACCTTTGGGGAACGCGTCGGTGTTGGTGAACAGGTCGAGGGTCCACGCGTCGCGGTTGTCCACGATGTACGGCAGGCCGGTGCGCCTCCCGAGCTCGTAGGCCGCGCCGAAGGCCGCGAACGGGTTCCCCGTGGCGATGACGAGGTCGAAGGGCCGCTCGGCGTGGAGCCGCAGCCCCTCGGCGACGGCGCTGCGGCCCCAGGAGGCGTACGGGTCGGGAAAGGAGAACCGCTGCTTGAACTCGTGCCAGCGCTTGGCCAGGAACGGGAAGTTCCCGCGGAAGGAGCCGTAGGCGCGGATGTCGAGTTCCCATGCGTAGTAGTCCATCTCGGGGAGGACGACGTCGATGCGGGGGTCGACGGTCGCGGCGAGGCCCTCGTCGGTGGAGCCCACGACGTCGAGGAGGAACCGCTGCGGGGCGCGCATCACGGTCACGTCCCAACCGGACTCGGCGAAGTAGTTGGCCGTGGCCCGGGCCCGGTACACGCCCGAGGCGCGCGAGGGCGGGAAGTAGAAGGCCAGGTACAGGACCCGGGGTCGGGCGGTCATGCGGCCGCTCCTCGTTCATAGGCGTAGGCGGTGACGGTCTCGGGGCGGTGGTCGAGGAGCTCGGGGACGAAGTGGACGCCCAGTTCGATGGCCGCGCCCTCGCCGAGGACGAGCAGGTCGGGCGCGAACTCGCGCACGGTGTCGCCGATGCGCGCGAGGCGGTGGGCCTCGCGCATCGCGGCCGTGCGCCGCGACAGGTCCCGGTCGAGCGGCTTGACGACCGAGCGGCGCCAGCGGCGGGCGAGCGGTTCGGCCGGGCGGCCGAGGCGTCGCAGCACGCCGAGCGGTATTCGGCGGCGGCACAGCGAGATGAGGAGCGGTTCGGCGGCGTTCATGGAGAAGGTGTCGAGCCAGACGGTCTCGATTCGCGGGTCGAGGTCGCGGCCCTCCCATTTGGGGCCGCCTTCGGCCAGCAGCAGCACGCGGTGCCCGTCCTCGGCGGCGAGGCGGGTCTCCGCGGCCGCGGCGCCGGGGCGGCTCGCGAGCGGTGCGAGGTAGAGGAGCTTCACCGTTCGCCTCCGAACCAGATCCGGTGGTGGCGGTCGGCCACCGCCGCGTAGGAGTACTTGGCGCTCAGGTGGGCCCGGGCCCGGTCGAGGTCGGTCTTGTGCGGGTGGCGCTCGCGGAGCGCGAGGTAGGCGTCGACCAGGGCCGCGGGGTCGTCGACGACGTCGAAGAGGGCACCGGCGTCGTCTTCGACACCGTCGAGGACCTGGTCGGAACCGCCCGAGCGGGTCGCGAGCACCGGGGTTCCCGCGGCGAGGGCCTCGACCACGACCACGCCGAAGGTCTCGTGGCGGCTTGCGTGGACGAACAGGTCGTGCTCGGCCATGAGGGCGGGGATGCGGTCCGGTTCGACGGCGCCGAGGAACTCGACGGCGCCCGCGAGGCCGAGTTCGGCGGTGAGGGCTTCGAGCTCGGGACGCAGCTCGCCGTCGCCGGCGAGGGTGAGCGTCAGCTCGGGGTCCTCGGCGCGGCAGTCGGCGAAGGCCCGCAGCAGGTAGTCGATACGCTTGCGCTCGTTGAACGCGGCGACCGACAGCCAGCGGCGCAGCTCGGCGGGCGGCTCGGGGCGGCGCGAAGTGAAGTCGACGGGGTTGGCGAGGTAGCCGATCTTGGCCGCGTGGTGCGGGAAGGCCTCGCCGAGCAGCGCGAAGAGCGGTTCGCCGACGACGAAGCAGCCGTCGAGGCGGTCGAGGATCTCGTCGTAGAGGTCGCGGCTGCCGGTGTCGGCGAGGACCTCGGCGAGGAAGGACGAGTGCTCGGTGGCGTAGACCTTCGCGTCGGGGCGGGCGTTCTCCAGCGCCGCGTAGCCGCCGAGCATGGGCACGTGGGCATGGACGACCGGTGCCGCGAGCGGCTCGCCGGCGAGCGCGCCTCGAAGTGTCCAGGCGTGCCTGCGGGCGTGGACGGCGTGGTCGCGGACCCGTTCGACCGCGGCGGCGATGCGGTGCAGCACCGCGCCTCCGGCCGTGGGGACCGGCCGGACCGAGCGGGGCAGGAGTCGCTCCTGGAGCGCCTCGACGGCGGCGAGGCGCTCGCGGTCGCGGGTGACGGGCCAGCCGTTGAGGTGGTAGACGTCGAGGCGGTCGGTGCCGGGGGCGGTGGCCTCGACCATGGCGCGCACGAACGAGCCTCGGAAGGGAAGGTGCGGGTCCGGATACCAGGGGGTGACGACCGCGACGCGGCGGGCGGTCACGTCGCCGCCCCGGCCGGGCCGATGAGGCCCTCGTAGACGCCGGTGAGGCGTTCGGCCTGGGCCTGCCAGGTCCATTCCTTCAGCGGGACGCGCGTGTCGTAGGCCTCGCGGTACTTCTCGGGGTCGGACAGGACCTGCTTGACCGCCCGCAGGAAGTCCTCGGTGTCCTCGGCGCGGAAGACCTCGCCTTGGCCGGTGCGGCGCACCATCTCGCTCATGGTCTTCACGTCGCTCACCACCAGCGGCAGTCGCGCGTGGGAGTACTCGAAGAACTTGGTGATCAGGGAGATCTCGTGGTTCTCCCAGTGGTGGATGGGGATCACGCCCGCGTCGGCGGCCGAGAGGAACGCCACCACCTCGCGGTGGTCCACATAGGGCAGGACGTGGACGCGGTCGGCCAGGCCGAGTTCGGCGGCGCGGGCCTGGAGGCGGCGCACATAGCGCCAGTGCGGTTTGGAGACCACGAACGCGGCGTGCGCGTCCGGCAGCGAAGGCAGGGCCTCGACCATGATGTGCATGCCGCGCTGCTCCAGCGGCGCACCGCTGTAGACCAGCAAGGACGCCTCGGGGCCGATCCCGCAGCGTTCGCGCAGGCCCGGCTGCGGCGCGGGAACCGGGATCTCGGGCAGGTCGGGGACGTTCATGACCACCGCGGGAGGTGCGGCCAGGCCGTGCCGGTCCTTCAGCAGCGTCGCGACGGTGTCGGAGACGGTGACGACCGCGTCGGCGTGGGGCGCGTGCTCTCGCTCGTGCGCGAGCTGCGCCTCCTTCCACCACGGATGGCTCTTCCACGGCTTCATGCCCGGCAGGTACTCGTGGGCGTCCCACACGAGCTTCACGTCGCGGCCCTTGGCCTTGGCGCGCAGTTTCGCGCGGGCGGCGACGCCGAGCATCTGGAAGTCGTTGGCGTGGATCAGGTCCGGGGCCAGTTCGTCGACCACCGGGCCGAACGCGAGTTCGAGGTCCCACAGGGCCGGGTCGAGACGGCGCCAGGCCCGGTCGCCGAGCGCGACGCGCCAGAACCGGTAGGCGGCCTTGTCGATCGGCGCCGACGCGGCCGCGCGCCGCTCGCGCACGAGGCGGCTGGCCCTGGTGCGCGACCGGATCCACAGGCTCGCCGCGTCGACCGCGACGCGCTTGGCGCCCAGCGCGAGCTTCGGCAGCGCCGCCGCGGCGCCGCGCCCGGCGAGCCGCTGCTCGGCGAAGTCCAGGTCCGCGCGCCAGGCCTTGACCTGCTTGCGGCGGTAGGACTCCAAGGGGCCGGGCGGGTAGGCGAGCGGGCTGCGGAGCCAGGCCCTGCGCACCTCGTGGAGGCGCTGCTCGAACGTGCGGCTCGTGGGCACCAGCCGCACCCGGGCCCCGCCGAGCTCCCACTCCGAAGCGCGGGAATCGGTGCGGCCCAACAGGACGACCTCCCAGCCGGCCGCGGCGGCCGACTCGGCCTCCTTCTGCACGCGCGAATCGCCCACGACGCCGTTCTGGACCAGCATCACGATGCGCCCGGGGTGGTTGCCCATGATTCCTCCGAATGCTCCGGCCTTTCGACCGTTCTTCAACGCCAGATCGTACGAGACGTGCTCATTCACTTTTCGTTTTCCCAACGTTCGCCGATTCGTGGGAAAGTCGATCTCGAATGTTCACGTATGCCGATGGCATTCGGGCGATGCCATTGTTCACCATTCGCTCCGGAGTATCGAGTGACATCTTATTCACTCCGAAGACGACCGGGAAATCAATGGTCGGCCCCGATCGGGATTCCCGCATACGCGTACGACACCGTGGCCGACCGCGATTCGAGCCACGGCAGGAAGCCTTCGGCGAGCGCCACGGCCTCGACGTTGAGCAGGACCACGTGGTCGGGTTCCCAGGCGCGGACCCGCTCGGCCACCGCGTGCGCGTACCGGTCGCGTTCGAGGCGCCTGGACTGGCGCTCGAGACGGTTCGACAGCGGCTTGGAGACGCGGTCGGCGTACAAGGCGCGGGCTTTGCCCACGGGACGGCGCAGCGGACCCCGCTGGAGGCGCCGCATGCCGGCCATCGGGTATTTGACCAGCCAGAGCCTGGCGAGGCGGCCTTTGCGGACACGCGCGGTGTCGTCGTGGCGCAGCTCGATGCCGCGCGCGAAATCGGGGTCGAGCCGGGCGTTCGGTGCGGCCACGAACGCGATCACCCGGTGGCCGTCGGCGGCGGCCCGGTTGGCCTCCTCGATCACCGCGGCGCGGCTGTACCCGCCGGGGGCGATGACGGCGATCCTCACTGCGGGGCTCCTTCGCTGGGGCCGAACCAGATCCGTTCGTGGTGGTCGGCGACGGCTTCTCTGGAGTACCTGCGGCGCAGGTGCTCGCGGGCGCGATCGAGGTCGAGACCGGCCTCGACGCGACGGGTGAGCTCGCGGTAGGCCTTGACCAGGGCCGCCGGCGACTCGTCGACGTCGTACATGGCCCCGGCGTCGGCTTCGATGCCTTCGAGCAGCTCCTCGGGGCCGCCACAGCGCGAGACCAGGGCCGGGACGCCCGCGGCGAGCGCCTCGACCACGACCACGCCGAAGGTCTCGTGGCGGCTGGCGTGGACGAACAGGTCGTGCCCGGCCAGGACGGCGGGGATGTCGGCGGGGTCGACCGCGCCGCGCCACACGACCGCGTCGTCCAGACCCAGCTCGGTGGCGAGGGCGCGCAGTTCGGGCTCCTGGTTGCCGCGGCCGACGATCGTCAGGCGCAGGTCGGGGTCGTCGGCGCGGCATTCGGCGAAGGCCCGCAGCAGGTAGTCGATGCGTTTGCGCGGGGTCAGGGCCCCGATGGTGATCCAGCGGCGGATCCGGCGCGGAGGCTCACGGCGGGCGGCGCCGAAGTCGATGGGGTTGGCGACGATCTCGAGTTTGGCCCTGTGGTGCGGATAGACCGCCCCGAGCTGGTCGACGAGGTTCCGGCCGACGGCGAAGAACCGGGTGGCGCGGTCGATGACCTCGTCGTAGAGGTCGCGGGCCCCGGGTTCGGCGAGGACCTGGTCGAGGAAAGACGCGTGCTCGGTGACGTAGACCTTCGCGTCGGGGCGTGCGTTCTCCAAGGCCGCGTAGGCGCCGCGAATGCCCACGTGGGCGTGGACCACGGGCGCGGGGATCGGCTCGCCGCGCAGGCTGGCGGTCAGCCACTCGGCGTGGGCCCGGGCCTGGGTCTCCCAGTCGCTCCCGTTCGGCAGCAGCGCCGGAACGTAGTGGACCGTGGCCCCGGCCACGCCGCGGACGGCGGTGCGGGCCAGCGGTTGCAGGCGGCGCTGCGAACGCCGGGCGACCTCGGCGCGTTCGAGGTCCTTGGGCAGTCCCCACAGGTCGCAGTGGTAAACCGTGACGCTGTCGCAGCGAGGGGCCACGGCCTTGACGAGCTCTTGGACGAACGCGCCGCCGAACGGCACCCTCGGCGTGGGGTACCAGGGGGTGATGATGGCGACGCTTCGTTCACCGGTCACGGTCACTGGCGGCGGTCCTTTCGACCGCGTTCGGAGGTCGGCGGCGGCATTGGGAATCGGAGTCACGAATGGCTCCCCGGACGGACGCCGGGAAAGCGGATCGGTCCATACGCTAGCGTGGGATCGGCGTTCACCGTAGCCCGGCGAGCGCGACTAAGAATGGATATCAGCAGCGGTTCGCGAACAATTCCCCAAACGTTCACCGAATGAATACCCGCACCATTCCCATCCCGAGGAGACAAAGGCGTGAGTGACCCGAAACCGCGGATCGTCATGTTGGTCCACAACAGCGTCAAAGGCGATTCGCGGGTGCAGAAACAGGCCCGTTCGATCGCCGGACTGGGCTGGGACGTGACCCTCGTCGGGACCTCCCCGGACCGCCGGACGTACGAAGGGACCATCGGGGACGCCGCCGTGATCCTCATCCCGCTCCCGGTGGGCATCCACCAACGCCCGCACGAGTTCCGGCGCGGCACCTTCCGCGACCCCCTCGCCTACCCGCCCGGGCCGACCGCGAACTGGAAGCGCCAGCACCTGGACGCGCGGCGAGCCGACCTCGGCGCCGCCAAGGCCGAGGCCGCGATCACGGCCGAAGGCCGCGGCCTCCGGTGGGCCGCGCTCCAGGCCCGCCGGGTCGGGTTCAAGCTCGAGTCGAAGTGGACCGGCCTGCGACTGCGTCGCTCGGAGGCCCTGCAACGCGAGCGGACCCGGATGTCGTCCCCGATCGACCGGTTCACCACCGCCTTCTGGAAGAGGGCGATGGGCGACCGGGCCTGGCGGCGGCTCGACCCCGACCTGTGGCGATACGAACTCGCGTTCGGAAACACGATCGACCGGCTCGAACCGGACCTGATCCACGCCAACGACTTCGCGGTCCTCGGCGTCGGAGCCCGGGCGGCGCTGCGAGCGCGGGCCGCCGGGCGCGACGTCAAACTCGTCTGGGACGCCCACGAATACCTGCCGGGCATCAGGCCCTGGCGCGACCACCCGCGGTGGCACCCGGCGCAGATCGCGCACGAACGCGAATACGCGCCCTACGCCGACGCGGTGGTGACCGTCTCCGAGGCCCTCGGCGAACTGCTGCGACGGGACTTCGCCCTCGCGGAGCCGCCCGCGGTGGTCCTCAACGCGCCCTCCGGCGCGCGGGGCCCGGTCGCCGCCGATGGGCAACTGGTGGTCCGTTCGCGCAAGACCGGCGAACGTCTCTGGGCCCCTGAGGAATCCGACGAGCCTGCGGCGGTGCCGAGCCTGCGCGGGCGCTGCGGGATCGGTCCCGAGGTGCCGCTCATGGTCTACAGCGGCGGCGACAGCCCGCAGCGCGGCCTCGACTCGATGATCCGGGCGCTTCGGTCGCTGCCGGGGGTCCACGCGGCGTTCGTGCTGCCCGACGGCAGCCGCTACGCGCCCGGCCTGCGGGAGCTCGCGCTCGAGCTGGGCGTGGACGAACGGGTGCATTTCGCGCCGTACGTGGAGTACTACCAGGTGGCCGAGCACCTCGCCGAAGCCGATCTGGGGGTGATCCCGATCCACCACTGGCCCAACCACGAGATCGCGTTGATCACCAAGTTCTTCGAGTACTCGCACGCGCGGCTGCCGATCGCCGTCAGCGACGTCAAGGCCATGTCCGAGGCGGTCCTGGCCACCGGCCAGGGCGAGGTCTTCCGCGCCGACGACCCGGCCGACCTGGCCCGCGCGGTCGAAGCGATCCTGGCCGACCCCGAGCGGTACCGCAAGGCCTACGAGGGCCCGGCCGACCTCGACGCGTGGACGTGGGAGCGCCAGGCCGAGATCCTCGACGGCGTGTACCGGCGGGTCCTCGGGCGCTGACGCCGGGCTCCGGCGCGACCGTCCCGGGAGGGGCCGTCCGTATAATCGGCCCGACCGAACCGATCGGCGGCGCTCGCCGTCCGTCCACCGAAAGCAGCTGATGGCTCACAGGGTCCAGGAAACCGCTCAAGTCCACGAGACCGCACAGGTCGGCGACGGCAGCTCCGTGTGGGAGCTCGCCCAGATCCGCGAGCACGCCGTACTCGGCGAGGGCTGCGTGATCGGGCGCGGCGCGTACATCGGCACCGGGGTCCGGATCGGCGACAACGTCAAGATCCAGAACTACGCGCTCGTCTACGAGCCCGCGCGGCTGGCCGACGGCGTGTTCGTGGGCCCGGCCGCGGTGTTCACCAACGACCACAACCCGCGCGCGGTCGCCGCCGACGGGTCGCTCAAGCAAGCCTCCGACTGGGAGGCCGTCGGCGTCGACGTGGCCGAAGGGGCCTCGATCGGGGCGCGCGCGGTGTGCGTCGCGCCGGTGCGCATCGGCCGCTGGTCGATGGTCGCGGCCGGGGCCGTGGTCACCAAGGACGTGCCCGACTTCGCGCTGGTCATGGGCGTCCCGGCCCGCCGGGCCGGCTGGGTCGGCCGCTCGGGCGAGCGCCTGGAGGACCTCGGCGAGGGCCGCTGGGAGGACCCGCGGACCGGCGACCGGTACCGCGAGGCCGACGGCGTGCTCGCCGAAGACGCAACAGAGGAAAAGGTGGAACAGTGAAGGTCGTCAGCATCGTCGGGGCCAGGCCCCAGCTCGTCAAGCTCGGCGCGGTCGCGCAGGCCTTCGCGGGCACCGAGCACCACCACGTGGTCGTCCACACCGGACAGCACTACGACCCCGAGCTGTCGGACGTGTTCTTCACCGAGTTCGGGATCCCGCAACCGGACTTCCACCTCGGCATCGGCTCGGGCAGCCACGGCGCCCAGACCGGCGCGATGCTCGCCGCGATCGACCCGATCCTCGACGCCGAGCAGCCCGACTGGGTGCTCGTCTACGGCGACACCAACTCCACGATCGCCGGGGCGCTCTCGGCGGTCAAGCAGCACCTGAAGGTCGCGCACCTCGAAGCCGGACTGCGCTCGTTCAACCGGCGCATGCCCGAGGAGCACAACCGGGTGCTCACCGACCACTGCGCCGACCTGCTGCTGGCCCCCACCGACGAGGCCCTGCGGCACCTGGCGAACGAGGGCCTGGCCGACCGGGCCGTGAACGTCGGCGACGTCATGGTCGACGTGTGCTTCGCCACCCGCGACCGCATCCTGGCCGCCGACCGGCCCCTCGCGGGCCTGCCCGAGGGCATCGCCGCGGACGAGCCGTTCCTCGTCGCGACCCTCCACAGGGCCGAGAACACCGACGACCCCGAGCGGCTCGCGACCCTGCTCACGGCCCTGGCCGACCTGCCGGTCCCGGTCGCGCTGCTCGCCCACCCGCGCCTGAAGGCCAAAGCCGACCAGTTCGGACTCAAACTCGACACCGGCGCGATCGCCGTCGGCGCGCCGCTGCCCTACGCCGACCTCGTCGCCGCGGTCCTCGCCTCCACCGGCGTGGTCACCGACTCCGGCGGCCTCCAGAAGGAGGCCTACCTCCTCGGGCGCCCCTGCACCACCCTGCGCACCGAGACCGAATGGGTCGAGACCCTCGAAGACGACTGGAACGTGCTGGTCCCCGACCCGTCGGCGCTCGGCCCCGACGCCTGGCGGACCCTCGCCTCCCGCCCCGCGCCCCAGGCCCCGACCAGGACCCCGTACGGCAACGGCCGGGCCGGCGCCGAAGTGGTGAAAGTCCTGGAAGAACGACTCGCCTAAGCCGCCGGCCGCGCGGCGTCCCCGCAGCGGCCGGCGCACTGCGAGTTCACCCCACATTCTTGATGCAGACAGCTCAGGGCCCTTCCGCTGCATGCTAACGTCCACTATCATGTCAGCCTTCTCTCCTTCCAGGGCCCCTCAGCCCGACCGTGCGCCCGGAAGCGACGCACCCTCGAGCGCCGACCCCGGACCGGGGCACGACGGGCGGCGTCCCCATCTGATCTATCTCGCGATCGGGTTCCCTCCGGCCGCGAAGAGCTGCGCCTACCGGATGCGGGAGACTGCCAACCAGTTCATCGCCCAAGGCTGGGACGTCACGGTCGTCACCATCGAAGACGAGTCCTGGGAACTGGAATCGGGCATCGACCTCACCCTGTCCGACCAGGTCGACCCCCGTGTCGCGGTCCTCAAACTCCCGCTCCGGCGCGAAGACCTGGAAACCGACATCCGCCGCTACAGCGAAGAGCGCGCCGTCTCCCCCGGGCGCTGGGCGAAGAAGCTGCGCGAACGCCAGCAGGAGACGTTCCCCGAAGCGACCTTCGGCGACTGGCGCGGCCCCCTTGAAGACGCGGTGCTGGGCCTGCACAAGGAGCGCCCCGCCGACCTGCTCCTGGCCACCTGTGTCCCGTACGTGAACCTCGCCGCCGCCTGGAGACTCTGGGAGGAGGCGCGGGTCCCGTACGCCGTGGACTTCCGCGACGGCTGGTCGATCGACGTGGTCGACGGCCACGAGGCGTTCAGACCCGAGTCCGAGGAGGGGCGCTGGGAGACCCGCGTGCTCGGTTCGGCGATCTCCCTGTGGGTGGTCAACGACCCCATCGCCGAGCACTACCGCGCCCGTTACCCGGTGCTCGCCGACCGCGTGCACGTGGTGCGCAACGGTTACGACGCCGACAGCTCGCCGGGCCGGTCGCGTCGTCCCGACCCCGACTCGGGCCTGGTCTTCGGATACCTGGGCACGGTCAACTTCTCCCCCGAGCACCTCAAGGCGGTCCTCGAGGGCTGGCGCATCGCGCGCACGCGCGAGCCGCTGCTGGCCAACGCCCGGTTCGAGGTGCGCGGGCACAACGGCCACGGCGCCCGCCGCGGCGCCAACCTCCAAGCCGACCTGCTGCGAGACGCCGAACCGGACGGCGTGACCTACGGCGGCCCGGTCGCCAAGGCAGAGGTCGCCGACGCCTACGCCCGCTGGGACGCGATGGTGCTCATCCTCATCGGCGGCCGCTACGTGACCTCCGGCAAGGTCTACGAGTACATGGCCACCGGACTGCCGATCGTGTCCGCGCACGCGATCGCCCACGACGCCTCGAACGTCCTCAAAGGCCACCCGCTGTGGACCGGGGCGCGAGGCCTCGACGCGAAGGCGATCGCCGACGCGTTCGTCGACGCCGCGCACCTGGCCGTGGAATCCACCGACGCGCAGCACGCGGCGGCGATGGCGCACGCCGACCGGTTCACGCGCGAGATCATCATGTCCGAGGCCGTGAAGAACCTGGTCGACCAGTTTCAGGTGGAGAAAGGCCGCGCTCAGTGATCAACGTACTGTTCGTCAGCAGCAACACGCTCCCGGTCAGCGCGATCGCCGAGACCGCGCAGCGGCTCGACGCCGAGGGCGCCCGCGTCTTCTACGGCGCCTGCACCGCCGAACCCAAGTTGAAAGCGGCGCTGGACGGCGTCGAACTGGCCCAGATCCACGCCCTGCCCCGTGCCAACCTGCGCCGCGCGGTCGACCTGCCGTTCGGCGAGCGAGTCTGGACGCGGTGCCGCAAGGACCTGTGGCTGCACGCCCGCGCCCGTGAGGCGCACGTGCTCGTCGCCGTCGACGAAGGGGCCGTCTACACCGTCTGGCAGCTCGCCCAGCGCAACCGGAAGGCCAAGGCCGTCAACGGCTTCGCCCCCGCCGTCAGCGCCGTGCGCGAGCTCAACGGACAGGACGCGGTCCACACCCCCGGATACTCGCTGCTCCCGCCGTCGCTCATGGCCCGCGAATTCGGCCGGGCGGTCAAGCGCCTGCCCGACGCCACGGCGCGCGCCCTCACCGCTCGACCCATCATGCGTCGCGACCTCGGCGCCAAACTCTGGCGCCTGCCGCTGCGCGCCCCGGGCGTGCCCGCCGGACTCCGCGTCGCGACGGGCCGACGCGTGGCCGAGGCCATGAAATGGGCCAACAAGCACACCGGCGCGGCGTACGCCCTGGCGTTGACCGCCTCCAAGATCAGCGATTCGAAGACCAAGGCCGAGCTGCTCTACGACGCCGCGTCCCTCGAGTACGGGCGGGGCATCGTCTCGCGGCACACCGACAAGGCCGTGCAGGCGCTGCTCGCCCATGCGGACGAACTTCAGGCCGAAGAGGACTATCTCAACGCCGCCGGCACGTTGCAGCGCGCCATGTCGCTGAGCTTCCACCGGGTCGCCCACATCGACGGACTGTCCTCACCGCTGGCCGACGCCCCGATGAAGTTCATCAAGCCGTACCACGCCTCCAAGGCGATGCAGACGGTCATGACGCCGCGCGGGCGCCTGCGGCCCGCCGCGCCGCGACCGACCGATCGGCCGCTGCGGCTGCTGATCACCACCAGCGCCAACGCCAACTTCCTGCACGAGATCCTCGACCGCTACCGAGACCACCCGGACGTCGAGGTCCGCTTCCTGGACATGGTGACGCAGGCGGGGCTCAAGCGGGTCTCGTGGGCGGACCGGCCGATCATGCAGGAGCGGATGGGCGGCGACGACGAATACGCCGACCAGGTCGAGGGCCTCATGCGGCCGTACCTCGACTGGGCCGACACCGTGTTCGTCGACTGGTGCGTGGGCCCGCCGGCGATGATCACCACGGTCGATCCCGGTGACACCCGGATCATCGTCAGGCTGCACAGCTATGAGGCCTTCACCCGCTGGCCGCACCTGGTCGACTGGTCCCGGGTCGACGACCTCGTCTTCGTCGCCGAGCACCTGAGGGGTCTGACCACCGAGCTCGTGCCCGCGCTGCGCGGGCCGAAGGCACCGCGCACACCCGTGGTGTTCAACGCCACGGAGCTCAGTTCGTTCCCTCGCGAGAAGCAGGCGGACGCCCGCTTCAACCTCGGTCTCGTAGGTGTCGGCCAAGTCGTCAAGGACCCGCTGTGGGCCGTGGAGGTGCTGCGCCTGCTGCGCGAGGAGGACGAGCGCTACCGGCTCCTGATGATCGGCGGCGACATGGACCGCGATTTCAGCCGTGCCACCAAGAAGTACCGGAACAAGATGGAGAAGGAACTCGAGCCGCTGGTCGAGGCCGGGGCAGTGCTCAGGCTCGGTGCGACCGACGACGTGGCGGGCAAGCTCACCGACGTCGGGTTCATCCTCAGCACCTCGGTCCGTGAAAGCGCCCACCTGGGGCTCATGGAGGGCACGGCCAGCGGTGCCGTCCCGGTGGTGCGCGACTGGCCCTATTTCGCGGGCAGCACCTACGGCGGTGCCCGCACGGTGTTCCCGGACGGCTGGGTGGTGGACACGCCGAAGGCGGCCGCCGAACGCATTCTGCGCATCAACATCACCGAGGAGAACTGGCGCGACTGCGCCAAACTCGCCGCCGAGCACGCCCTGTCCACCTGGGACTGGTCCAAGGTCGGCAAGGACTTCGACGAGTTGATCTTCGGCGAACGGTAGTCGACGCGAAGGGCCTCCCCGGCCGGTGGCCGGGGAGGCCCTTCGCTCATCGTTGTTCGCTAGGCCCCACTGGGTTTCGGAGCCGGGCCGATGAGCCGTTCGTAGATCCGGACGTACTCGAGCGCCTGATGCTCCCAGGAGTACTCCTCCAGCAGCGCCGGGTCCTTGTAGGCGCGGCGGTAGCCGTCCTCGTCGGCGAGGATCCGCTCGACGGCGTCCGCGAGGCTCCGGGCGTCACCGGAGGTGAAGACCTCGCCGTTGCCCAGGCGCCGCACCTCGGCCGAGAGCGTCTTCACCGTGGTGACGACCAGCGGCAGGCGGGCGTGGCAGTACTCGAAGAACTTGTTCGGCAAGGCGATCTCGTGGTTGACCGAGCCGGTCGGCATCGGGTGGATGCCCATGTCGGCGGTCGAGATGAACCGAGGCAGGTCCTCATAGTCGACATAGCCTCGAAAGTGGAGCCGGTCGCTGATGCCGTATTCCTCGCCGAGCGATTCGAGGCGCTTGACGTACGGGTTGGTGGTGTGGCGGCTGACCATGAACGCGACATGGAGTCCGGGCACGAGGCGGGCGGCCTCGATGAGGACCTCGATCTGCCGTTCCGGTGAGGCCCAACCGATGTAGACGGCAAGCGGAGTATGGGCGTCGAGCCCCAGGTCCGAACGGAGGTCGCCCGGGTCGGGCCGCGGCGCGGGGTGCGCGAGCGGAGCGTTGTGCACCACCGAGGGTTCGCGGTCGAGCCCGTGGCGTTCCTTGAGCAGCTGCGCGAGCGGTCGCGAGACGGTGACCACCGCATCCGCGCCGGGCAGGTACTGCCGCTCCCAACGCGATTGCGCTTCGAGCTTGTTCGGCGCCAGGCCTTCGTGACCGGGAACGAACTCGTGCGCGTCGTAGACGACCTTCACGTCCTTGCCCTTGCGGCGCAGATGCTCGGCGGCGCGCACGCACACCCCGATCGAGTAGGCGTCGTGGGCGTGGAGCAGGTCGGGTTCGAGCGCGATGATCTCGGGACGGAAGGCGAGCTCGAAGCGCTGCATGCTGACGTCGAGCCGCCTCCAGGCGCGGTCGCCGAGGAGCGCGCCCCACCAGCGCCGCTCGATCCGCTCCAGACGTCCTTCGCGTTTGAGGTACTTCTCGCGGTTCTTGGTCTGGCGGACGCGGCGCCCGACCCAGGCCCGCTCGACCTTTCGGCCCAGGCGGTGCGCGATCAGCGGCAGACGCACACCGCCTTGGACGGCGCCACCGCCACGGAGCGCTTCGAGTTCGAGCCGGGCGGCCTTGAGATGCCGCTCGCGCCGCTTCGCGCGTTCGAGATCGCCGTAGGCGAACGGATAGCGCAGGGCGGCGGCGTTGCGACGCAGCGACCTGGGCGGATCCATCTTCGGCAGCGGGATCTTGCGGATGAGCGCGCCGTCTTGCTCGTACGGCTCCTGCTTACCGGTGACCGAGACGCCGATCAGGTGCGTCTCCCACCCGGCGGCGGCGATGGACGCCGCCGCCTTCTGCACTCGCGAGTCTCCGTCGATGCGGTTGGGGACCACCATGACCACGCGAGCGGGGCCCTGTGCGGGTTCCATATGCATTCCCTACCTTCGGGGCTCAGCTGCCGAGCACGATGTGCTCGCGGCCCTCCCAGACGGCGGGGTCGGTGATGCGACGGCCGTCGAGCAGCACCCTGACCTCGGGAAGATCCGCAGGGGACAGCGTACGGTACTCGTCGTGGTCGGCCTGGACGACGACGGCGGTCACGGCCTCGCCGCGGTGCGCCGGCAGTCCCTCGGCCTCGAGCTCGTCGACCGTGTACATCGGGTCGGAGACGTAGGGCACGGCCCCCTTGGCGCGAAGGGACTCCACCAGCGGGAACACCCCGGAGAACGCGGTCTCCTTGACGGCCCCGCGGTAGGCGGCCCCGAGCACCAGGACATGCGCGCCCGCGAGGTCGCCGTACGCGGCGGCCAGCACATCGACGGCGTAGGCGGGCATGGCGGCGTTCGCCTCGCGGGCGGCGCGGACCACGGAGGCCTCCGGGTCGTTCCACAGGTACATCTGCGGGTAGATCGGGATGCAGTGGCCGCCGACGGCGATGCCGGGCCGGTGGATGTGGCTGTAGGGCTGGGAGTTGCAGGCCTCGATGACCTTCATGACGTCCAGGCCCTGCTTGTCCGCGAACCGGGCGAACTGGTTGGCGAGGCCGATGTTGACGTCGCGGTAGGTGGTCTCGGCGAGCTTGGCCATCTCGGAGGCCTCAGAGGAGCCGAGATCCCACACGCCGTTGGGGCGCGGCAGGTCCTCGCGCTCGTCGAAGTCGAGCACGGCCTCGTAGAACGCGACGCCGGCCGCCGCCGAAGCCTCGTTGACGCCCCCCACGAGTTTCGGGTAGCGGCGCAGGTCGGAGAAGACGCGACCGGTCAGCACCCGCTCGGGGCTGAACACGAGGTGGAAGTCGCTGCCCGCGGCCAGGCCGGAGCCGGCTTCGAGCATGGGGCCGAACCGGTCCCGGGTGGTGCCCACCGGGAGCGTGGTCTCGTAGGAGACGAGCGTGCCCGGCTTCAGTCCGGCGGCGACGGCCTTGGTGGCCGCGTCCATCCATCCGAAGTCCGGCACCCCCTGGGCATCGACGAACAGCGGCACCACGATGACCACTGCGTCCGATTCGGCCACGGCGGCCGCGGTGTCGGTGGTGGCCTTCAGGTTCCCTGAGGTCACCGTCTCCTTCAGCAGTTCCGCCAGGCGGTGCTCGCCCGGGAACGGCTCGAGTCCGTCGTTGACCGACTGCACGGTGCGGGGGTTGACGTCCGCTCCGACGACTTGGTGCCCCTTGGTGGCGAACTGGACCGCCAGCGGCAGCCCGATCTTGCCCATGGCGACGACACAGATCCGCATTTCACGCTTCACTTTCTGAAGTCCAGCATTCGAAGGCGGGACAGTCCCCGCCAGGTGGCCCGCTCGTCGACCCTGACGGTCAGGCTCCGCTTCGCTCCCCACTCGACCGCCAGGCCGACCGGCATGCCGTGTCGCTGGAAGTAGCCGCGCGGAGCCTTGAGCGGCAGATCATAGGTGAAACCCCGGAGGGTCAGATGGGCGCGCAGTGACCAGCGGCCCGCGCCGTGCCCGATCAACTCCGCGGTGGGCACGCGGGCGGTCACCACGGCGAGCGCCCCTTCGGCGCGGACCGCGACCTCCGCCTCCACGTCGAGACCCGGATGCTCGGCGGCGTCCACGCAGGTGCGCTTGCGCGGAGCCTCGCCCTTCTCGAGACGGTCCGCGCCGACCCGCACCGACTCGGCCCCGCAACCTTCGACGGGCACGAAGAACGAGTACTCGAGGTGGTAGTCGGCGCGTTTGACGCCGGTCCACACCAGGTAGCGCGGCCGGACGCCTCGGGCGAGCCGTACGGTGACCCGCTCGGTCGCCGCCTCGAACCACTCGTCGGCCAGCCCGTGCGGCTCCTCGCGGAACCCCGGGTAGCGGGCGAACAGGCGTCCGCCCTCGAGCAGGAACCCGGGTGCGGGCTGGGCGATCGCCGCTTCCAGGAGTGCGTGGTCGCGGTACTGCGCCAAGGAGATTCGGACCCGCTTCTCCGTGGGGAGCCGCAAGCGGAGCTCCTCGGTGAGGTGGGCGTCGGCGAGCTCGGCGATCGCGGTCCAGCATTTCACGCGTTCGCCGGGGTCGAGGGTGAGGGCGAAGGGTTGCAGGGCCTGGGCGACCTCGTTCGTGAAGGCCTGGTAGACCTCCTCGTCCCGGTCCGGCCCCTCCGCCGAGGCGATGATCCGCTCGGCGGCCGCGACTCGCTCGGCAGGCTCGAGAACGTGCTCGGGCGCCGCGGCAGGGGTGGCGTTCATCATCTGGTCCCGGCGCCGTCCAAGGCCACGGTCAGACCGGTCGCGGCCGAGCGCAGCATCATCTCGGAGACCTCGACGGTCGCCGCCCCTCGGCGCAGGTCCACGATGTCGTTCGGTTTGCCGAGCACCGCGTCGCGGAAGTGCTCGTGCTCGACCAGGAGCGGCTCCCGCTTGCGGATCGCGTACCGGATCATGTCGCCTTCGGAGACGCCGCGGAAGTTGCTGATCGCCTCCCACTCGGTGTCCACCACGCCGTTGGCGTAGAAGGTGAGGTCGGCGGTGAGCGTGTCGGCGACGAAGCATCCGCGATCGCCGGTCACCACGGTGGTCCGCTCCTTGAACGGGCTCAGCCAGTTCACGGAGTGGTTGGCGATCGCGCCGCCCGAGAGCTGCCCGACGGCCGCGATCATGTCCTCGTGCTCACGGCCCGAGCGCGACACGGTCTGGGCGCTGATCGTCCGGTAGGACTGGCCGGTGACGAAGCCGGTCAGGTCGATGTCGTGGGTCGCGAGGTCCTTGACGACCCCGACGTCCGCGATGCGGCCCGGGAAGGGCCCTTGGCGGCGGGTGACGACCTGGAGGATCTCCCCCAGCTCACCGGCTTCGAGACGCTCGCGCAAGGAGGCCACCGCGGGGTTGAACCGCTCGATGTGCCCGACGCCGGCCACCAGGCCGCGGTCCTCGAACGCGGCCGCGAGCCTCACCGAGGCCTCGGTGGTGTGCGCCAGCGGCTTCTCGATCAGCGCGTGCACGCCCGCGTCGGCCAGCGCCAAGCCCACCTGCTCGTGGTAGGCGGTCGGACAGGCGACCACCGCGTAGTCGATACCGAGCCCGATGAGCTCCTCGGCCTGGGCCACCAGGCCCACGCCGGTCGGCAGGGAGGCGGCGTCGGCGAGCGGGTCGGCGACGGCCACCAGTTCGACGCCTTCGAGGGCATGAAGGACCCGGGCGTGGTTGCGGCCCATGGCGCCCAGGCCGATCAGTCCGGCACGCAGCTGTTCAGTCACGCTAGAGCTCCAATGCGTTCACCGCGGCGATGACGCGGTCGATGTCGGCGTCGGTCAGCGACGGGTGGACGGGGAGGGAGAGGACCTCGGCGGCGGCGCGGTCGGTCTCGGGCAGCTCGACGTCCATGTGCGCGTATGGGATGAGTTTGTGGATCGGGGTCGGGTAGTACACGGCCGAGCCGACCCCGGCCTCCTTGAGCTGGGCCAGGGCGCCGTCGCGGTCGCCTTCGACGCGCACGGTGTACTGGTGGTAGATGTGGCGCGCGCCCGCGGCGACCGGCGGGGTGGTCACGGTCTTGATCTCGGCGTCGAAGCGCGCGGCGTTGGCGCGGCGCTGCTCGGTCCACTCGTGGAGGCGGCCGAGCTGGACGCGGCCGATCGCGGCGGCCACGTCGGTCATGCGCATGTTCGCGCCCACGATCTCGTTCGCGTAGCGCTGCTCCATGCCTTGGTTGCGCAGCAGGCGCAGGGTGCGCGCGAACGCGGCGTCGTCGGTGGAGACCATGCCGCCTTCGAGGGAGTGCATGTTCTTGGTCGGATAGAAGCTGAACGTGCCGCCGATGCCGAAGGAGCCGACGGGCTTGCCGTCGATCTGCGCGCCGTGGGCCTGGCAGGCGTCCTCCAGGATCGCCAGCGAGTGGCGCTGGGCGATCGCGGTCAGGCGCGTCATGTCGGCGGGGTGGCCGTACAGGTGGACCGGCATGATCGCGACGGTCTTGGGGCCGATCAGGGACTCCACCGAGGCCGGGTCGATGTTGAACGAGTCGGGCTCGATGTCGGCGAAGACCGGTTCGGCGCCCACGAGGCGGACCGCGTTGGCGCTCGCGGCGAACGAGAACGAGGGGACGATGACCTCGTCGCCGGGGCCGACGCCCATGGCCATGAGCGAGAGCTGGAGCGCGGAGGTGCCGGAGTTGACCGCGACGCAGTGCGCGGTGCCGGAGACCTTGGTGAACTCGTCTTCGAACGCGGCGACCTCGGGGCCCTGCACGACCATGCCGCTGCGCAGTACTCGCACCGCGGCTTCGATCTCGGCTTCGCCGATATGCGGTCGCGCCGGGGGAATGAACTCCCTCTGCTCTTCTGACATTCGTCCCCCCAGGGGTGTGATCCACGGGCTTTCATCGGTTGATGCGCCGTCGATGATACAGACGCAACATTCGGTTAATTTATGCAGAACCTGAGGAAGACCCAAGGTTCTGCGGATGCGACCAGGGGGTGGATTGGGCGGCATCTTCGCTGTTCAGCGTCGCTCGTAGGGCGACGGGAACGGAAAGTAGCGGTCGAGGAATTCGCGCAGCATGGCGTCGACGGCCGCTTCTCGCCCTGGGGGCGTGTCGACGTCGTTGACGCAGATGAACTCGGCGTCGCGGCGCCGTTCGAGGGCCTGGAGTCTCGCGGGCGCGTCGGCGGCGGCCACGTCGACGTACATGAGCTTGGAGGTGCCGGGAACGCCGCGGCCGGTGAGCACCGAGTAGTGGTGGAGCAAACCGGCGAATTCGATGTCGGCGGGGTCTCGGAAGCGGGAGCGGGAGGTGGCGGCGAGCGCCTCGGGGTAGCGCTCGGCGAGCTCGACGGCGACCTGGCGCAGCTGCGGGTGCGGGACGTGCTTGAACTTGCTGGTGGCGAATCGCCCGAAATCCGCTTCCAGCAGCCGCCGGGCGTTGCGCCCGGCGAGATTCGGGGCGGAATCCTGAGGTTTCGCGTCGCCGAGCCCGATCTGCATGGAGGAGAAGGGGACTCGTGCGATCCCGTTGGCGTGGAAGAACTGCTCGGGACGACTCGGGGAGCCGAAGAACACGTCGTCGTTGAGGATCAGGTAGTGGTCGGCGAGGCCGGGGATGCGGTGCAGCTGCGTGGTGATCGCGTGGGAGTTGAAGACCGGGAGCGCGGACGGGTCGGCGAAGATCTCGGTGTGGTCGACCACACGGATGCCGGGCGCATCGGTGTCGAGCCACTTGGGCGTCTGCCCGGCGGTGACGATGTAGATGTTGCGGATGTACGGCGCGAAGGCGTGCAGCGAACGCAGCGAGTACTTGAGCTCGTCGCGGTCGGTGTAGCGGGACGCTCCGGCGAGGTGGCCGTGGCCTTCGGCGTCCGCACCGTCGTCGGCGAACTCGGCGCGTCGGGCGGCCCAGTCCGGGTCGGCGCCGTCGACCCACATGTAGACGGCGTCGACGGGGAAGTCGACGTCGTCGACGAGTTTGCGGGTGAACGGCTCGAAGGTGGGGTACTTGTGCTCGCCCACGGTGCGGGAGGCGACTTCACGGGCCTCGGGGGGCAGCACGTCCGCGACCCGGTTGGGACGGGGGGCGACCCAGGCGCCGGCGAACATGTCCTTGGGGATGAGCACCTTGACGCGTCCTACGCGTTCGAGGTAGTCGGGGTGGGCGGCGAAGTCCTCGCCATCGGACCAGAACTCGACGTCGCAGCCGAATTCGAGCCCTGTCAGCGGCTGCCCTTCAGGGCCGAGGAGGAAACGGCCGTACCGCAGCACCTGCGAGCTCTTGACGCTCGACGGCAGGGCTCCTTCGGCGTAGAGAGCAGGACCTTCGGTGATCGTTCCGGTGCGACCGGTGCGGCCCACGTAGAGCTCGGAGTCGCCGTGGAGACGGCGCACCGACTCCAGGAACGGCTTCTTGTCGGCCCGGCGCAAACCCACGACATGGCGTTCGGGGGCGGTGCCGGGGACGAGGAAGTACTCGATCCCGGCCGCCTCGGCGGCTTCGACGACGATCCGAAGGTTCGCCTCCGCCGCCTCCCGCGCGGTGAAGTGCGTGACGCACCGGCCGATGAAGACCTCGCCGTCCCGTTCGAACTGGCGCAGCTGAGGGTCTGACCCCAAGAGCGCGGCACGGCGCTCGACGGCGCGGTCGAAGCGGGCCCGATCAGCCCGCTTCGCCTTGAGCGAGGCGGGCACGAACCGCCCCGCGACTCGGCGTATCCGCGCGGCCGGGCTCCGCTGCTCCTTGGGCATCCGCATTCCTTCGCGCTGGGCCGCCGGGCGCCGTTCGGCGAACGGCGCGGCTCGGACGGCACTGATTGAACACTGCTGTAAAAGCACAGGTGCATTCCGATAATACAAACGCAACAGGAAGGGAACAGGTTGCTCCGCCGCGGTGGGAATCGGGTGCGGCCGGCTTCGTTCAGTCGCGCGCGCGCCCGCCGAGCGCGTCCCTGGCGAACTTGACCGATTCGTAGAGGTCCTCGGAACGACGCGTGCGGTTCCCGCTCTTGCGGGTGCTGACCTCGACGGTGATCGAACCGTCCCAGTCGGAGGAGCCGAGCGAGCCGAGGAGCTCGGCGCACGGCTGGGTGCCGCGTCCGGGCACCAGGTGCTGGTCGGCCCCGGGGTCCGTGCCGTCGCACAGGTGGATGTGCCGCAGGCCCTTGCCCATTCGCTCGGCCATGGCCAGCGCGTCGGCGCCCGAGGCCGCGCAGTGCGACAGGTCCAGGGTGTAGGCGTCGTAGCCGTGCCGGGTGGGGTCCCAGTGGGGCCGGTAGGGCACGAGGTTGCGCTTGCCGAGTTTGAGCGGGAACATGTTCTCGACCGCGATCGTGACGCTGGGGTAGCGGGCGGCGAGGCCGTCGAGGACGGTGGAGAACTTCGCGGCGTAGTCGCGCTGCCAGGAGAACGGCGGGTGGATGACCACCGTCGGGGAGTCGAGGTACTCGGCGGCCTGCACCGAGCGGCGCAGGCGCGTCCACGGGTCGGCGCTCCACACGCGCTGCGTGACCAGGAGGCACGGGGCGTGGACGGCGCCGATCTTGACGCCGTAGTGCTTGGCGAGGCTGGCCGCGGCCGAGGGGTCCTGGGAGACCCTGTCGGTGAAGACCATCAGCTCCACGCCGTCGTAGCCGAGTTCGGCGGCGAGTTCGAAGCCCACCGCGGTGGGCTCCGGGTACACGGAGGTGGTCGACAGCAGAACCGGGACGGACTGGGTCACGCAGACCAGGGTACGCCGTGCCTCCCGGCGTCCGTGTCCTTCGTCGGGGCCGGTCCGCCCCTTGGGGTCCCGACCTGGGGCCGGGCGCGCCGAGGCGGGGCGCGCGCGGGCGCGGCGGGTACCGTTGACGGATGACCGACGAGGTGGCGCAGGACTTCGACCGCGAATGGGTCGAGTTCCTCGATCCCGACGACCCCGAGACCCTGGTCCGGGCCGACCTGACGTGGCTCCTGTCGCGTTGGGGCTGCATCTTCGGCCGCCATCCCGCCGAGGGCGGCTGCCCCGGCATAGACTCCTCGCGCCCGGCCGACGGGTGCTGCCTGCACGGCGCGTTCTACACCGACGAGGACGACATCCGCCGCACCAAGGCCGTGGTCAAGAAGCTCACTCCCGAGACGTGGCAGCTCCACCGCAGGTGGAAGGACACCATCGTCGACGACACGCTGGAGAACGACGAGGGCGAGGAGGAGCCGGCGAAGAAGACCGCGGTCGTGGACGGCGCGTGCGTGTTCCACAACCGCGAGGGCTTCCCGACCGGTTCGGGGTGCGCGCTGCACCAGCAGGCGATGCGCGACGGCGTCCACCCGATGGAGTACAAGCCCGAGGTGTGCTGGCAGCTGCCGGTCAAGCGCGACTTCAAGACCGAGCACCGCGCCGACGGGACCGACCTGTCGGTCACGCTCATCACCGAATTCGACCGGGCCTCGTGGGGCCCGGGCGGGCACGACTTCGACTGGTGGTGCACCGCCTCGCCGAGGGCGCATACCGCGGTCGAGCCGGTCTACCGCTCCTACGAGGTCGAGCTCGCCGAGCTCTTGGGGCGTCCGGCCTACGACCGGCTCGCCGAGCTGTGCGCCCAGCGCGAGAAGCTGGGCCTGGTGGCCCCGCACCCGGCCACGGTGGCCGCGGGCGGGCCCACGCCGCTGGCGATCCCGACCCGCAAACGGCGTCCGGCCCAGACGCACCCCCGCTGACGGCGAACGGCCCCGCCGCAGTGGCGGGGCCGCCCAGCAGTGCTCGGGATGACTAGGCGGCCAGCAGTGCGGACGCGCCGGTCGCGGACTTGTGCACCGGCTCGGCGTAGGTCGCCTTGACCTCCTCGACGAACAGCGGCACCAGGTCCTCCGGTGCCACGTCGCCCAGGTAGTACTCGCGGACCTCGGCGCGAAGCGCGGCCTTGGAGTCGGTCACCAGCAGCTCGTCGAGCACCTTCTCGATGTTCCCCGCGTCCGGGTCGAGCAGGTAGGCGGCCCTCGCCAGCGGGAACTCGTCGAGGTAGGCGTCCTTGAACCCCTTCGGGTCGGTCATCGCGAACGGACGCCCGCTGTAGATCCAATCGGAGGCCGTACCGCTGATGTCCGAGATCGCCACGTCGGCGGCGTTCACGCAATCGGTCAGGCTCGCCTCGGTCTCGGCCTGAGCGCCCCACAGGTGCGGACGGCCGGTCTTGGCCGCGTCGGCTGCGATCAAGGCCTTGATCTCGTCGGCCAGCACCTGGTAGGCGGCATTGGTGCGAGTGTAGGGGTGCGTGCGGAAGATGAGCGTCACCTCACGCGCGAGCACCGCCTCGACGATTCGCCTGCCCTCTTTGAGCGACGAGTAGTTCACGTCGGCGGTCAGGCCGGTCCAGGTGGGCGTGTAGAGCACCACCGGGCGCGCGCCCTCGATCTTGTCGCGCTCGCCGACCTTGAGGTCATGGAGTTGGGGCCGGGCGACCTTGCGGAACTTGTAGTTGGGGATGTCCACCCCGTGCCGGTGGTAGCGGTCCACGCCGGCCTGCCCGGCCACGAACACCCGGTCGTACATGAGCGAGACGGGGCTGCGGCTGATGGCCTTGTCGGAGTCGCCGTGCATCAACTGCACGTGGATGTAGTTGTCCAGCTTGATGAGCTGGGCGTTCTTGACCGCGTGGTTGACGTAGTAGCAGGCCCGGACGCTCTCGGGGAGGATCGTGTCGAGCACCGACTGGGCGGGCACCAAGACGATCGGGGCGCTGGTGCGGGCCGCGATGCCGTCGTAGAGGTAGCGGTCGCGGATGATGATCACGTACGGGTCGCCGACCTGCTCGAAGTACGGCAGCCACATGGTGAGCTGGTACTCCGATTCACGCGCGCCCGCGAAGTGGATCACGAACTTCGGCTGGAGCCTGGTCACCGCGGTCAAGACGCGCCCGTCGACGGGGTGCGACTCGCGCTGGCGGTGCAGGTAGCCGTCGAGGACCGCGATCCCGGTCCAGGCGACGGCGGCGGCGGTCACCGCCGCGAACACCGGATCGGTGACCGCGCCGAGCGGGCCGTCGGCCCAGGCGCTGACCGCGAAGACGACGGTGAGCGCGCTCAGGACGCGACCGATGGCGGGCGGTGTGGACCAGCGCTCGTGAGTGGAGCGCTCGACGTCGAGGTTGGTCGTCTGCAGATAGCCGACGTTGAGCGCCTTGGCGATCGTGTCGGCGCCGACGATGAACATCAAGACCAGGATGCCCGCGGCGAGGAACGGCCAGCGGTCGAGGCCTCCGTGGTTCCAGGCGGCGATGAGGACGGCTACGGCGGCCACGGTGCGGGCCGTCCTCATGCTGGTGAGGGCGTCTCGGATGTTCCAGGCGATCGTGCCGAAGACCGTGACGGCGAGCAGCAGGGCGATCCAAGGCAGGTCCGCGAACGCGACCGCCGCGACGACGGCCGCGACCGAGAGCAGGTTGATCCAGTTCGGCAGCGACTTGAGCAGGTTCTTCAACGCACCGGGCCTTCGGCTGGGTTCGTGAGCGCGGCACCGGAGTTCCGGCACCGCGCGGTGTCTGTCGAGATGGTCACGCCTGCGAGACCCTTACTTGAACGCCTGGTTGACGCTGTTGAGGTCTTCGGCGAAGTCGACCTCGATCACGTTGTGCTGGGAGATGTCGACGGCTTCGAATTTGAGGCCGTCCTTCTCGATGGCCAGCTCGATGCCGCCTTCGAAGTAGTCCTGGTCGTCGACCTCGTCGAGGCGCTTGGCCACCAGGGCGCGGTCGTCGGCCGAGACGTAGTTGATGCCCACGGCCTCGCCCAGCGCACCGTCGGTGACCTGCTTGGAGAGCTTGTTGATGTAGCCGTCGGGGCCGAGGTTGTACTTGACCTCCTCGTCGGAGACCTTCGCGGTGTTGACGGCGATGAAGGAGTGGTCCATCGCGATGTGCGGCAGCAGCACGTCGAGGACCTGCGGGTCGAAGACCACGTCGCCGTTGAGCCACAGGACCCCGCCGGGACCGAGGATGTTGAAGGCCTTGAGGAGGCTCTTGGAGGTGTTGGTGTCGCCGTAGGCCTGGTTGTAGATGAAGCCGACGTCGGGCACCTCCTCCATGATCATCTCCTTCTTGTAGCCGACCACGAGGTGGATCGAGTGGCGGTTGAATCGCGAGGTGAGCAGGCGCAGGGAGCGGCCGAGGATGGTCTCGCCGGTGTTGAGGACCGTCAGGGACTTGGGGTGCGGTTTGCCGAGCCGGGAGCCGACGCCGGCCGCGAGGATCACGATGTTCGTGGACATGTCGAGTGCCACCTCGTTCGGTTTGGATGATGGATTGGTGGAGTTTACCTACCTGAACGTCCAGTGACGCATAGCCCAACACACGGGTTCGGCGAGGATCACACGTGAATCCGCAGATGATACGGCCCGTCGCCGGTGTCGGACCCCGCGTGTCCGGAAGCGGCGGGGTCCGAGCGTCGGCTGCTCAGGAAGGTCCCGGTCCGGCCTCGACGATCGGTTGGGAGAGGACCTTGAGGCTGAGATTCCCTTGAGATGTGACATACAGCTCAATGTTGTCGTACTCCAGCTCGGCAGAGGGCGCCGTGAAGACCCGCCGTTTCGCGAATCCCCGCGGCGTCTCGATCTCGACGTGGAAGTCGAGGGTGTCGCCCTCGGCGTCCCACAGTCGGGCCAGCGGCAACTCGGCCTCGAAGCCGATCGCCCCTTCGGGCCCTGGACGTTCCGCGATCGACACGCGCCCGTACACCGGGACGCGGCGCGCCGACCACGACAGGGCCATCGAGCGGTCCTCGAGGTGCTTGCAATCCGACAGCGACCCGCGCAGGCGCAGCACGTCCCCTTCGGCCGAAGCCTCGTCTACCAGCGGCTTGAACACCGGGAGTCGCACGACGGTCTTCCTGGCCTTCGCTTCGACGAGCGCCTTGACCCAGGATCTGGTCACCGCCTCGTCGCTGAAGTCGCAGGCCCGCTTCTGCGCGTTGACGCGGAGCCGCGCGAGCTCCGACTCCGGCATCGACGACACCCGGGCGACGGTCTCGGCGAGCGCCTTGACGTCGCCGGCGGGCACCACGAACCCGTCCACCCCATCGGTGATGATGTCGCTCGGCCCGTAGCGGATGTCGTAGGCGATCGGAATGCAACCCGCGGCCATGGCCTCGATCAAGACCAGCGGCATGCCCTCGAACCTGCTGGAGAGCACGCTGAACGACGCCGTCGCGAACTGGGCGGAGGCGTCGGAGCGGAATCCCATCAACTGCACGTAGTCGTTCGCCTCGGCGTCGTCGATCTGCTTCTGGAGCACCGGGCGCGAATCGCCGTCGCCGAAGACGCGCAGGCGGGCGCGGCTGCCTTCGGCGTGGGCGAGCGTGAATGCCGAGATCGCGTGGTCGACCCGCTTCTGGTGCCCGAAACGCGCGAGCATGATCCCGTCACCGGGGTCGCGGCCGTGCTTGATGGACTGCGCCTTCATCGGACGCGAGTTCGGGACCGGTGTCATGTTGGGGCCCGCGAAATCCGCTTCGGCGATCTCGCTCGCCTGCCTGATCGTCAACGGCGCGAGCAGGTCAAAGGATCTCATGTGCTTGACGATGTCGATCTTCCCGCCGGCGAGCTTCCCGAAGGCGTCGGGAGCGTCGCGATCGAGATGGGAGTTGTGCAGGACCTGGACCGTGGTGACGTTCTCCCTGCGGTACCGGTGCAGGAACTTGCCGATGAAATGCGAGTCGTTCACCAGATAGGCGTGCCCGGGACCGAGCACCTGGTCGAACCAGGCGAAGTAGAAGTCGGCGGCCCGGGTCCAGCGGTTGACCACAGTGCCCTTCCTGGTGAAGAGCGTGAGTTCGCGTCCGCCGAGGGTCCCCTCCTCGGTCACGTCCTTCCTGTCCGACATCAGCCTGGTCCCGTCCGAGCGGAACGTGTCGACCTGGAGCTCGACGCCGTCCTCGGAGCGCCGCTTGGACTGCTTCTTCCCTTCGTAGGGCAGCAGGATCGCGGGCTGCTCGAAATGCTTGCCGCGGGCCCCGTACCGCCTGGTCAATGCGCCGTCGGAGGCCGCCGCCGCCTCCTGCCAGATGTTGCGCAGGCGCACGCCTTTGCTGATGTACCCCTGCTTGAGCAGGCGAAGCCTGACGACGCGGGTGTCGAAGTTCGGCGCCAGCGTCAGGATGTCGATCTTGCGGCGTCCGAGCTTGGAGAACACCGAGTTGCGGTGCAGGAGGACGTTCGTGAGTCCCCCGAACTCCTTCCCGATCGACCAAGTCAGGCCGTAAATGGGGTCATCGGGCAACGCGATGACGGGTTTGCGCTCGAACATGCTGCAGATCTTTCGCTTTAGGGGGTCTCGGAGAATGTCCGCTCATCGACGAATCCACTTGCCGGCGATGATAGGACTTCGAGGTGGATGCTGAATGAAAATGTGAACTTGACAGGCTTCTCGCGATCGGAGATCGAAGGTCCTATCCAGACCGATCGAATACGGTCGATTCGTACTGCCGGCCTCGGACCGGATACCGCGGGCGGGCCCGGGCCCTCCGGTATCCTTTGGCCTCCGTCCGGCGTCCACCGAGGAGAGCAGCCTTGCGGAAATCCGATCCCCCGCCGCGCCCGCGCACCGTCGCCGCCGTACTGGCCGGAGGCACCGGGAGCCGAATGGGCGCGCCGATTCCGAAGCAGTTCATCGAGGTCGGCGGGAAGCCGGTCCTGCGGCACACGCTGGAGGCGTTCGAGGCGGCGCCGGAGATCGACGCCGTGGTCGTGGTGACCGCGGCCGCGTTCCGGGAGCGCACGTTGGATCTGGCGCTGGCGTGCTCTGCGAAGGTCGCGGACGTGGTCGAGGGCGGGCGGACCCGCTCGGAATCCTCGCGGGCGGCGATCGCCTGGGCGATGGAGCGGGCGGGGGCCGACGCGCGGATCCTGCTGCACGACGCGGCGCGGATGCTCGTTCCGGGCCAGGTCATCGCCGATGTGGTGCGGGCCCTGGACGAGTGCGACGCGGTCACCGCGGCGGTGCCGTCCTCGGACACGGTCATCGAGGCCGAGCCCTCGGCCTCGGGCGAGGCGATCGCCGCCGCCCTGGACCGGTCGCGGCTGCGCAGGGTGCAGACCCCGCAGGGCTTCCGGCTCGGGACCATCGCCGAGGCGTACGAGCGGGCCGCGGCCGAACCGGCCTTCGCGCCCACGGACGACTGCTCGGTGGTGCTGCGGTTCCTGCCGGACGTGGAAATCCGCGTCGTGGCCGGCGCCGAGCGCAACCTGAAGGTGACGACCCCGATCGACCTCGTCGTCGCCGAGGCGCTGCTGTCGGACGGACGCTGAGGCAATGCCCCCGGCTCGTCGCGACAGTTGTCACGCATCGGAAATGTGATTCGCATCGACTCGAAACTCGCTCTCGAAGTATTGCAACCCTCGCCCACATCGGACGGTCCTCGCTCCGCACCGAGCGGTGTCCGTATTCCGTTGACGCGACAGGCCCCGGACAGGGTTGCCTCCAAGCAGAAATTAGTTTACGAACGGCTGAATCAAAGGAAGACTCGCCGAGGCCAGACGTGTCGCGGGCCGATTCGGTGTCTGATTTGCCACATTCGGCGGAAAGCGCGACGGCCCGCCCCGGACCCCGGGGCGGGCCGTCGCTGGATGTCTTATGCGTCGTCGGGCTTCTTGGCGGTCTTCTTCGCCGCGGCCTTCTTCACTGCCTTCTTGGCCGTCTTCTTGGCGGCGGTCTTCTTGGCCGTCGCCTTCTTCGCGGTGGCCTTCTTCGCCGTCTTCTTGGCCGCGGTCTTCTTCGCGGCCTTCTTGGCGGTCTTCTTCGCCGGGACCGCGCCCGAGGCGACCTTCTCGCGGCGCTCGGCCAGGAGCTCGGCGGCGCGGTCGATGGTGAGGTCCTCGATCGAGTCGGTCTTGCGGATCGAGGCGTTGGTCTCGCCGTCGGTCACGTAGGGCCCGAAGCGGCCGTCCTTGAGCGAGACCTCCTTGCCGGTGACCGGGTCGGGGCCCAGCTCCTTGAGGAGGGTCTGCGCGCGCTGCTGGCGCCCGCGCGACTTCGGCTGCGCCAGGAGCTTCTCGGCCTCCTCCAGCGTGAGCGTGAACAGCTGCTCCTCGGAGTCCAGGGACCGGAAGTCGCGGTTCTTCTTCACGTAGGGGCCGTGCGGGCCCAGGCCGGTGCGGATCTCCTCGCCTTCGGCGTCCTTGCCGACCAGGCGCGGCAGCGTCAAGAGCTTCACCGCGTCGTCCAAGGTCAGCTCGGAGAGCTTCTGCCCGGTCAAGAGCGACGAGGACTTCTCACCCGAGGTCACGTACGGCCCGTACCGGCCGGTCTTGGCCAGCACCGGCTCGCCGGTCTCGGGGTGCGTACCCAGCTCGCCTTCGTTCTCGGCGAGGTCGAACAGCTCCTGGCCCTTCTCGGGCGTCAGCTCGTCGGGGGCCATCGAATCGGGCACCGACGGGCGCTTGCCGGGGGCCTCGTCCTCCTGGCCCGGCGTGTACCGCTCCAGGTAGGGGCCGTAGCGGCCGACGCGCACCACGACCTTGCGGCCCTGGTCGTCGGTGTAGATCGGGATCGAGTTGACCTCGCGCGCGTCGATCTTGGCGAGCTCCTCCTCGATCATGTGCCGCAGCCCGCCCGAGGCAGCCACGGTGCCCTCCTTGTCCTGCCCGCCGAAGTAGAACTTGCGCAGGAACTCCTCGCGGGACTCATGCCCGGCGGCGACCTCGTCGAGCTCGTTCTCCATCCCGGCGGTGAAGTCGTAGTCGACCAGGCGCGGGAAGTGGCGCTCCATGAGGCCGATCACCGCGAACGCGCGGAAGGCCGGCACGAGCGCCTGGCCCTTCTTGAACACGTACTCGCGGTCCTGGATGGTCTGCATGATCGACGCGTACGTCGAAGGGCGGCCGATCCCGCGCTCTTCGAGGGCCTTGACCAGGCTCGCCTCGGTGTAGCGGGCGGGCGGCTGGGTGGTGTGCCCGGCCGCTTCGAGGCCCTTCTCGGCCAGGCTCTGGCGCTCGGCGAGCTCGGGGAGGCGCTTCTCGGCGTCGTCGGCGTCGCCCTCTTCGATCGACTCGACGTACGCCAGCAGGAAGCCCGGGTTGGTGATGGTCTTGCCCGAGGCCCCGAAGTCGGCCTGCTCGCCGTCGGCGGTGGTCGCGCGGGTGCGCACAGACGTGGAGTTCCCGGTCGCGTCGACCATCTGCGACGCGAGCGTGCGCCGCCAGATCAGCTCGTAGAGCCGGTGTTCCTCGGCCGAGAGCTGGCTCTTGAGCTGGGTCGGGGTCTTGAAGCGGTCGCCCGAGGGACGGATCGCCTCGTGCGCCTCCTGAGCGTTCTTGACCTTGCGCGCGTAGTGGCGCGGCTCGGAGGGCACGTACTGCGCGCCGTACAGCTCGGCGGCCTGGGCGCGGGCGGCGTTGATCGCGGTGCTCGACAGGTTCGTCGAGTCGGTCCGCATATAAGTGATGTGGCCGTTCTCGTAGAGCCGCTGGGCGACCCGCATGACCTGCGCGCTGGAGAGCCGCAGCTTGCGCCCGGCCTCCTGCTGGAGCGTCGAGGTGATGAACGGCGGGTAGGGCCTGCGGCGGTAGGGCTTCTTCTCGACCTTGAGGACGGTGAAGTCGCGGCCCTGGAGGCGCTGCGCGAGCCCGCGGGCCCCGGCCTCGTCGAGGTGGACCACGTTGCCCTTGACGCGCCCGGTGGCCGCGTCGAAGTCCTTGCCGGTGGCGACCCGGTCGCCGTCGACGGCGATGAGGGTGGCCTTGAAGCGCTGGTCCTCGTCGGTGGCCAGGTTCGCGGTCACGTCCCAGTAGTCGGCGGCGTGGAAGGCCATCCGGGCCCGTTCGCGCTCGACGACGAGCCGCGTGGCCACGGACTGGACGCGCCCGGCCGACAGGCGCGGCATGACCTTCTTCCACAGGACCGGGCTGACCTCGTAGCCGTAGAGCCGGTCGAGGATCCGGCGCCCTTCCTGGGCGTCGACCAGGTCCTGGTTGAGCTCGCGCGGGTTGGCGGCGGCCTCGGCGATCGCCTGCTTGGTGATCTCGTGGAAGACCATCCGCTTGACCGGGATCTTCGGCTTCAAGGTCTCCAGCAGGTGCCAGGCGATGGCCTCCCCTTCGCGGTCCTCATCGGTGGCCAGGAAGAGTTCGTCGACTTCCGCGAGGTAGCCCTTGAGCTTCTTGACGTGCGCCGAGCGGTCGGGATTGACGATGTACAGCGGCGCGAAGTCGTTGTCCACGTCCACGCCCAGGCGCGACCACGCCTTGTCCTTGTACTTCGCCGGGATCTCCTTGGCACTGCGCGGCAGGTCCCGGATGTGCCCGAGCGAGGAGTCGACGATGTAGTCCGGACCGAGGTACGAGCCAATAGTCTTGGCCTTCGCCGGGGACTCCACGATGACCAGGCGTTTCAGTTCCGGCACTGCTCCCACCGTTCACTCGGAAAATGCACTCGAATCGTTACGGTAGCTCACGCTTCCGCACTGCGTCCCCTGAGTATGCGTGTGCCCCGGCCGGGGTGGCCGGGGCACACGCTGGGTTGTGGGGGTTCGGTTCCCCGGATCAGCTAGGCGACTTCGACCGACTCACGCTGTTCCGGGGCGCGGGATTCCCCCGCTTCCACCACCGCTGAACGGCGCTTGGAGATCACGACGGAGGCGATGATGACCGCGACGGCCGCGCCGGCGATGATCCAGCGGACCGGGCCGTCGGCGCCGTCGCCGAGGGTGAACACGACCACGGCCGGGGCGATGATGAGGCTCACGAGGTTCATGACCTTGATGAGCGGGTTGATCGCCGGGCCGGCGGTGTCCTTGAACGGGTCGCCGACGGTGTCGCCGATGACCGCCGCGGCGTGGGCCTCGGAGCCCTTGCCGCCGTGGTTGCCGTCCTCGACGTCCTTCTTGGCGTTGTCCCACGCGCCGCCGGAGTTGGCGAGCATGACGGCCATGAGCACGCCGCACGCGATCGCGCCGGCCAGGTAGGCCGCGAGCGGGCCCACGCCAAGGCCGAAGCCGACCGCGATGGGCGCGAGCACGGCGAGCAGACCCGGGGTGACCAGCTCGCGCTGGGCGTCGCGGGTGCAGATGTCGACCACGCGGCCGTACTCGGGGCGCTGGGTGCCCTCCATGATCCCCGGGAAGCGCGCGAACTGGTCGCGGACCTCGTTGACGACCGCGCCCGCGGAGCGGGCCACGGCGTTGACCGCGAGGCCGGAGAACAGGAACACGACGCTCGCGCCGATGATGAGGCCGACGATGTTGGCCGGGTCGGCGATGCTGAGCGCCTCGAACAGCGCCGCGCCGATGAGGCCGTCGTCGCCTTGGCCGACCGCGTCGGCGTAGGAGCCGAACAGGGCCGTCGCGGCCAGGACCGCGGTGGCGATGGCGATGCCCTTGGTGATGGCCTTGGTGGTGTTGCCCACCGCGTCCAGGTCGGTGAGGGTCTGCGCGCCCTCGCCGTCCACGTCGCCCGACATCTCGGCGATGCCCTGGGCGTTGTCGCTGATGGGCCCGAAGGTGTCCATCGCGACGATGACGCCGACGGTCGTGAGCAGGCCGCAGCCTGCGAGCGCGACCGCGAACAGGCCGACGATGAAGTCGCCGCCGCCGAGCAGGTAGGAGCCGAGGACGGCGCCGGCGATGATGAGCGCGGTGTACACGGCCGATTCGAGGCCCAGCGAGAAGCCCGAGAGGATGTTCGTGGCCGCGCCGGTGCGCGTGGAGGCCGAGACGTTCTTGGTGGGCTTGAAGCGGGTGTCGGTGTAGTAGCCGGTGAGCGTCATGATGGCCGCTGCGAGCGCGATGCCGATGACGACGGCGACGATGGCGAACACCTGCGGGTTCACCGGGATCTCGGCGCCGTCGATGCCGGAGCCGAGTTCGGCCCAGGTGCCGGGCACGTACCAGGCGATGGCCGCGGCGGTCAGGCCCGCGGCGAAGATCGCCGAGATGTAGAACGCGCGGTTGATGGCGGTGAGGCCGTTGGCGTCGGAGGCGCGCATGCGGGTGATGATGACGCCGACGATGGCGCAGACGATGCCCGCGGAGGCGACCAGCAGCGGCAGGACCAGGCCGGTCTCTCCGAACGCGGCGCGGCCGAGGATGAGGCTGGCGACGAGCACGACGGCGTAGGACTCGAAGAGGTCGGCGGCCATGCCGGCGCAGTCGCCGACGTTGTCGCCCACGTTGTCGGCGATGGTGGCGGGGTTGCGCGGGTCGTCCTCGGGGATGCCCTGCTCGACCTTGCCGACGAGGTCGGCGCCGACGTCGGCGGCCTTGGTGAAGATGCCGCCGCCGACGCGCATGAACATCGCCAGGAGCGCGGCGCCGAAGCCGAAGCCCTCCAAGACGATCGGCGCGTCGCCGTTGTAGACCCAGACGACGACGGCCGCGCCGAGGAGGCCGAGGCCGACGGTCAGGAAGCCGACCACGCCGCCGGTGCGGAAGGCGAGGTGCATCGCGCGGGTCGGCTCGCCGTCGCGGGCCGCGGAGGCGACGCGGAGGTTCGCGCGGGTCGCGAGGCTCATGCCGGCCCAGCCGATGAAGGAGCTGAAGACGGCGCCGACGATGAAGAAGACGCTGCGTCCGATGCGGACGTCGTTCCCGGCCTCCCCTACGGGCAGCAGGAACAGCAGGACCACGGCGAGCACCACGAAGACGGCGAGCGCTTTGAACTGGCGGCGCAGGTAGGCCGAGGCCCCTTCCTGCACGGCTCCGGCGATCTCGCGCATCTTGTCGGTGCCGGTGCCGGCCGAGAGGATGCTCTTGACGAGTGCGGCGGCGCCGCCGAGCGCGACGAGGGCGAGTGCGGCCGCGAGCACGACGAGGCTCAGGTTCGAGCCTCCGAGCTGGCCTACGCCCCCGTCGCCGTTGGCGAGCAACGTATGCATGTAGTTCCTCCAAGAGAGAGACGCGAACGCGTCCGGGTTTCGCGAAACACGAAATGGGGGCCGCGGGCGGCGCGGCCTTTGGACGCGCCGGGCGGAGGTGACGGGCGCTGGGGCTCGTCGCCGCCGCGTGCGGCGCGGTCGGGACAACGAGCGGAGTGTAACGACGCGGAGGCGCCGGGAGTGGATTCGGTCACGCCCGATTCGGGGCGTGGCGAGGGCCTCAGTGGTCGGCGGCCGGGCCCGATCCGGGCAGGGGCCAGCTCATGCTGACGGTGGTGCCGCCCTCGGCGGTGGGACCGGTGACGACCAGGTCTTCGACCAGTCCGCCGAGGACGATGAGGGTGATCTCCTCGGAGAGGGTGTCCTCTTCGAGCGTGTCGTGATCATTCGCGCGCGCATCGCCGTCGCTCACGCCTGGGGCGGTGGCGTCTCCGGAGCGTGCGCGCAGATCCTGCGCGTTGTCGGTGACTTTCGCAACGAAACGATCAGCGATCGAAAACTCTACGCGCACGAGGTCGTCCATGCCGCGGTCGCGATGCCTGAGGACCGCTCGCGTACACGCTTCGCCGACGGCTTGGCGGACCTCGTCGAGCAGCCCCGTGGCGACCCCGGCGTGCGCGGCCACGTCCGCGGCCACCAGCCGGGCGGCGCGCACGTAGGCGGCCGCCGGGGTGAACGCGAACCGGACGGTCGCGGGCTCTGACCGGCGGTCGTGCTTGGAGCCGTTCACTCGCCGGGCACCGCTTCGCGGACGTCGAGGACCTTGTCGAGCCCGGTGAGGTCGAGGAGCTTGCGGATGCGGGGGTTGGCGCACACCACCACGAGGCTCCCGCCCGCGTCGGAGAGGCGGCGGCGGGCCCCGATGAGGACCCCCAGGCCGGTCGAGTCGAGGAACTCGGTGGGGTTCAGGTCGATCGCGACCCGCAGGCGGCCCTCGGAGGAGAGCTGCCGGACGGCCTCGCGCAGTTGCGGGGCGGTGTACATGTCGATCTCACCGGTGACGCTGATGACCGCGTACTCCCCGACCGTCGTGAGGCCGAGCCCGAGTTCGGGCTCGGCCGCGCTGTCGCCTGGAATTCCCCTCACGCCGTCTCCCCTGGGCCGTCTGCGGTGTGCCGCGCACTGTGTCTTGGCCCATAAGCGTACTGCGTTCCCGGTGGGTCGGAGCCGGGAGCGTATGACCGAAGCGCCGGCGCGCCGCGCGCGTCCATGCGCACGGTCGCGATGTCGGTCGCCTGCGGCATCATTGGACGCGTGCCCGTCGACCGGCTCATCGAGGCCTTGGAATCAGAGGACGGCGGCCTGCGCCACCTGCGCCGGCTCCCGCCGCGGCGAGCCGTGCGCGCCGAGTGGCCCGAATGGGTTCCCGAGGAGGTACGGAACGCTCTGGGGGACACCGGGATCACCCGGCCCTGGCCGCACCAGGCCGAGGCCGCCACGCACGCGTTCGAGGGCCGCGACACCGTCATCGCCACCGGCACCGCCTCGGGCAAGAGCCTGGCGTACCTGCTGCCACTGCTGACCGAGGCGGCCGCCGACGGCGAGGGCCGGACGCTCTACCTCGCGCCCACGAAGGCGCTCGCGGCCGACCAGGCCCGCGCGGTGGGCGAGTTCGCGGTGCCGGGGCTGGTTCCGGCGATCGTGGACGGCGACACGCCGTTCGAGCACCGCAAATGGGCGCAGAGCTTCGCGAACCTGGTGCTGTCCAACCCCGACCTGCTGCACCACTCGCTGCTGCCCAGGCACCGCATGTGGCGATCGTTCCTCAAGAACCTCAAGTACGTCGTGGTCGACGAATGCCACGTCTACCGGGGCGTCTTCGGCGCCCATGTGGCGCTGACGCTGCGGCGGCTCCTGCGCCTGGCCGAGCACTACGGCGCGAGCCCCACGGTGATCGCCGCCAGCGCCACGGCCGCCGACCCGGCGGCTTCGCTCGCGGTGCTGACCGGGCGGCCTGCCACGGCGGTCACGGTCGACTCCTCGCCTTCGCCGGGCGCGGCGGTCGCGCTGTGGGAGCCGGTGACGTACGAGATCGACGGGGAGCCGCAGCAGGCCTCGACGCTCTCCGAGACCGCGCGGATGCTCGCGCAGCTGGTGCGGCGCGGGGTGCGCACGCTCGCGTTCGTGCCGTCGCGGCGGGGGGCCGAGATCGTTGCGGCCGAGGCGAAGTCGCGCCTGGGTGCGGACCCGGCGGCGGGCCGGATCGCGGCGTACCGAGCCGGGTACCTGCGCGAGCACCGCCGCGACCTCGAGGCGGATCTGCGCGAGGGGCGCCTGCTCGGGGTCGCCACCACGAACGCTCTCGAGCTCGGCATCGACGTCACGGGTCTGGACGCGGTGCTGCTGTGCGGATACCCGGGGCGGCTGGCCTCGTTCTGGCAGCAGATCGGGCGCGCGGGCCGGGGCGAGGTCGAGGCGCTGGCGGTGATGCTCGCGAAGGACGACCCGCTGGATACGTACCTGGTGCACCACCCGGAGGCGATCTTCGACCGCCCGGTGGAGGCCAGCGTGTGCGACCCGTCGAACCCGTATGTGCTGGCCGGGCACCTGTGCCTGGCGGCAGAGGAGTTGCCGCTCAAGGAGTCCGACCTCGCGTCGATCCCCGGGAGCCTCGCGGTCGCCGAGCAGTTGTGCGCAGAGAAGCTGCTGCGGCGCAGGCCCGGGGGCCGGTATTACTGGATCGGCTCGGAGCGCCCGGAGGTGGCGCTGCGCGGGTCGGGGCCGATGGGCGTCGACATCGCCGAGACGAGCACCGGGCGGCTGATCGGCACGGTCGACGCGGCCGCGTCGCACCGGCTCGTCCACACCGGGGCGCTGTACCTGCATCAGGGCGAGTCGTTCCTGGTCGACGAGCTCGATTTGGACGACGGCGTGGCGCTCGTGCACGCGGCCAAGCCGCCGTGGACGACGAACACGCAGGAGATCACCCACCTCGAAGTGCTCGCCGAGCGCGAGCGGCTGGAGATGGGCTCGGTGGCGCTGAGCCTGGGGGAAGTGGAGGTCACGTCGAACGTGGTCTCCTACCAGCGGCGCAGGCTCCCTTCGGGGGAAGTGATCGACACGCAGCCTTTGGACCTGCCGCCGCAGGTGCTGCGCACCGTGGCGGTGTGGTGGACGGTCGAGACCGAGGCCCTCGAAGGACTGCGGGACCTCGCGGGCGCGCTGCACGCGGCCGAGCACGCGTCGATCGGGCTGCTGCCGCTGGTGGCGACCTGCGACCGGTGGGACATCGGGGGCCTGTCCACGGCCGCGCACATGGACACCGAGCTGCCCACGGTGTTCGTCTACGACGGGCATCCCGGCGGCGCGGGCTTCGCCGAGCAGGCCTTCCGCAAATGGACCGACTGGATCGGGGCCACCCGAGCGGCGATCGCCTCGTGCGAATGCGCGCACGGCTGCCCCAGCTGCATCCAGAGCCCCAAGTGCGGCAACGGCAACGAGCCTTTGAGCAAGCGCGGCGCCTTGACGCTCTTGGACCTGCTCTTGAAAGCGGCGACCGGTCCGGTCACCGCCACGGTCTTCCCGGCGAAGCAAGAGGCCGCCCCGGAGGACGACCTCTGGCCCGGCGATTTCTAGGGGGTGTTTGCGAGCCCCCTAGCCGGCGACTCGGTCGAGCCTGGCGCTCAGGTGGGGGGTCATCGGGTTGCCTTCGGCGGCCATCTCCTGGGCGTACATGAGGGCGCCTTCGACGAGGCCGTAGAGGCGCTTGCCGGCGGTGACCTCCTTGGCCTGGGGGCTGCGCACGACCGCGTCGGTGGCGATCTCGATGCGGGTGCCGTCCACGTGGCCGTAGTACAGGTCGAGGACGCCCGTCGGGTGCGCGAGCAGGACCTCGATCTCGGGGCGCTTCTCGTCCTCGCCGGGGACGACGCGCCACCAGCCGGTCTCCTGGGCCGCGGGGCGCACGGGCTCGCCGTCGGCGTCGATGATCCAGGACCTGGCGTGATAGCGCAGGAACGGGCGTCCATCATGGAGGAACGCGATCTCCTGCGCGTACAGGAAGTCCTCGGTGCCGGGGTAGCCGCCCTGGCCGCGCCCGCGCCAACGCCCCACCAGGGGCAAGAGCGGCAGCAGGTCGTCGTGCAGGTTCGGCCCCTGCCTGAGGTCGTCGGTCTCCTCGAACGGGTAGGGCTCGACCTTGGCAAAGGTCGAGGCGAACTCCGCCGGTACTTCGCGCTCGCTCATTTGCTCCTCGCGGTTCGAATGGTCCAGTAGCCGATCACGCCCGCCAAGGCGCCTGCGGCGATGACGAGCACGGCGGTCAATGCCGTCTCCACGGGCACCACTTTACGTCCGCGACTCGTCGTTCCCGGCGACCGATGGCAAGATGTTGAGCATGACTACACCTGGACCCTTCGACAGCTGGCTCTCGGACATGGACGGCGTGCTCGTCCACGAGGGCGTGCCCGTCCCCGGCGCCAACAAGCTCATCGAGAAGCTCCAGTCGGCGGGCAAGGGCTTCCTCGTGCTCACCAACAACTCGATCTACACCCCGCGCGACCTCCATGCGCGCCTGAAGAACTCGGGGCTGGCCGTGCCCGCGGAGTCGATCTACACCTCGGCGATGGCCACGGCGGACTTCCTGCACTCGCAGCGCCCGAAGGGCTCGGCGTACGTGATCGGCGAGTCGGGCCTGACCACGGCGCTGCACGAGATCGGATACGTGCTCACCGACTACCGGCCCGACTACGTGGTGCTGGGCGAGACGCGCCGCTACGACTTCGGGGCGCTGACGACGGCGGTGCGGCTGATCAAGGCCGGGGCGCGGTTCATCTGCACCAACCCGGACACGACCGGGCCCTCGCTCGAAGGGATCCTGCCCGCGTGCGGCGCTTTCGCGGCGATGATCACGGCGGCGACGGGCGCGGAGCCGTACTACGTGGGCAAGCCGAACCCGCTGATGATGCGGAACGCGTTGCGGCGCATCGGGGCCCACTCCGAATCCTCGGTGATGATCGGCGACCGCATGGACACCGACGTGCTGTCCGGGCTCGAAGCGGGCCTGTCGACCGTGCTGGTGTTGTCGGGGGTGACTGCGACCATGGAGGAAGTCGAGCGGTACCCCTTCCGGCCGAACCACGTCAAGGACTCGGTCGCGGACCTGATCGACTGGATCGAGTAAGCACGGCGCCGATCGCGCCGTCCACGCAAGGAGTTACGCCATGCCTCCCGGCCAGCGCCCCGCCGCCGCTCACCGTGCCCGCCAGGAAGACCCGGTGCCCGCCCCGCGCCGGGGCCCGGCCGAGGCCCCTCGGCCGCCGAAGGAGCGGCCGCGCGATCCGGAGTCGAAGCTGTCGGCGCTGGAGTCGCGCGTGCTGTCGTTCGAGGCGCGCTGGTGGCGTGCCTCGGGGGCGAAGACGCAGGCGATCGCCGACGAGCTCGATTTGACTCCGGAGCGGTACTACCAGCACCTCGCTCGTCTGATCGACCATCCGGAGGCGGCGGCGGAGCAACCAGCGGTGGTGCGGAGGCTGAGGGCGGCCAGGGACGAGCGCAGAGCGGCGCGCTAGGCGGGCGGGAACGGGGCCGCGCGTTGCGGTCACGGCCCGAAACGGTGGGCGCGGGCCGGTCGCGCGGCGAGCGAGACCGTTCGGGGGCGACGCGTTCGCGCCACGGCCGCATGGCATTCGCGGCCTGCGCTTCTGGGCGGACCCGCAATGCGGCGCGGCCGCGCGGGCCGCTCAGTCGGGCACGGCTCGGCGCTGCGTGAGCGCGTACCAGCCCGCTCCGGCCGCGAACACCGCCAGCCCGCCCAAGAGCGCGGCCGGGGGCAGGCTCACCGCGATCAATAGGCAGCCTGCAAGGCCGATCCACGGCAACAGCGCGCTGCGGTCGAGCGTCACCGCTGCGGCGTTCGCGATCGCGTAGTAGACCAGCACGCAGAAGCTGGAGAATCCGATCGCGCCCGCCAGGTCCAATGTGGATATCAGGATCAGCACGAGCGCGCTGGCCGCGAGCTCGGCGGCCCACGGCACTCCGAAGCGCTGCGACACCGCCGCCAGTGGCCCCGGGAGCCTGCGGTCGCGGGCCATCGCGAGCGCCGTGCGGCCGATCCCGGCCAGCAGGCTCAGCAGTACTCCGGCCACCGCGATGCCTGCGCCGATCGCCACGAGCGGTGTGAGCGCGGGGGCTCCGGCGGCGGCGAGGTCGGCCAGCGGGGCCGTCGAGTCGGCGAGCGTGCCCGCGCCCAGGACGCTCAAGGCGGTCACGGCCACCAGCGCGTACACGGCCACGGTGACGCCGAACGCGATCGCCACCGCCCGAGGGATCGTCCACTCGGGTCGGTGGACCTCTTCGCCGAGGGTCGCGATCCGTGCGTATCCGGCGAACGCGAAGAAGACGAATCCGGCGGCGGTGAGCGTGCCCCACACGTGCGTGTCGCCCAGGGGCTGCGCGGCGACCGGGCCGGTGAGTCCGGCGGCGACCACGGCCGCGAGCACGAGGAGCGTCAGGCCCGCGAACACGGCCGAGGCAAGTGCGGTTCGCTTGACTCCGAGCAGGTTCACGGCGCAGAACGCGACCACGGCGGCCGCGGCGAGCGCGCGCGGGTGGTCGGGCAGGAGGTAGGCGCCGAGGGTGAGGGCCATCGCGGCCCCGGAGGCGGTCTTGCCGACCAGGAACGCCCACCCGGCGGCGAACCCGGCGGCCGGGTGGAGGCGCCGGGTCCCGTACACGTAGGCGCCGCCCGATTCGGGGTGGAGGGCGGCGAGGCGGGCCGAGGACCTGGCGTTGCAGTAGGCCACGAACGCGGCGATCGCGAGCGCGGCGAGGAGCCCGGGGCCGGAGCCGGCGGCCTTCGCGGCCGGGCCCCACACGGCGAAGACCCCTGCGCCGAGCATGGACGCCAGGCCGATCGCGATCGCGGAGGGAAGGCCGAGGCGGCGCTGGAGGGGCACCCGTCCAGGATGGGGCATGCGCCCAAGATACCGCGCGCTTGTTACGGGCTAGGGCTGGCGATAGCGGCGTTCGGGTTCGAGCCAGTACGGCAGTTCCAGTGTGGCCCAGGGGATGCGCTGGACGACGCGGATGATGATCACGCCGATGAAGACCCCGGCGGGGGTGTCGGTGAACCAGTGGAAGCCCAGGTAGGTGGTGGAGAAGGCCACGATGAGCGGGGGGAGGCCGAGGAACAGCCAGCGCTGCCAGGGCCTCCAGGACCGTCCGATGAGGATCACGATGAACCCGTACCAGATGATCGTGTTGAGCACGTGCCCCGAGGGGTAGGCGCCGGCCGGTTCGAGGCTGGTGAAGATGACCGACTGGGCGGCGTCGGCGTAGGGCGGGTTGTCCTCGCTGGGCCAGTGCGGGTAGACGCGCAGGAGCGTGTACTTGAGGATCAGGACCGCGCCGGCCATGAAGTAGGTGGCGATGAACGCCAGGAGCGGGCGGACGTCGTGGCGGCGCCAGGCGATGATCGTGGCGATGCCGAGCGCGATGCCGCCGAGGAGGCCGCCCTGGCCGAGGGTGTTGGTGACGACGGCGATCTGGTGGGTGAGCTCGGTGCGGTGCGCGTCGGCGATGTCGCGGAGGTAGATGTCGAGGCGCACGAGCGCTGAGGGCCAGGCGAGGGGCACCGTCCACAGCACCAGCGCGCAGAGCATGGCGATCTCCAGGGCCCACGATCCGGGCCGCAGGGGCACGAACGGCCGCCACGAGCCCAGTATCGCCCGGTCGTCGGTCCTGACGTCGCTCACGGCCGTAAGCCTAGCGACTCGTTTGCGGGGATCCGAGCCCATATCGGGCGGCGCGAAGGCCCCCGCACCGCGCCTGCGGTCCGGGGGCCTTCGCGAGGTGTCGCTCAGAGGCCGGCGACGTCGGCCTGCTTGGCGCGGACGGCTTCGGCGGCCTCCTTGAGGTTGGCCAGCTCGCCGTCGGTCAGGGGGGTCTCCACGACCTCCTTGACGCCTTCGGCGCCGATCTTGGCGTTGACGCCGAGGTAGACCCCGGAGATGCCGTACTCGCCGTCGACCCACGCGCACACGGGCATGACCGCGCCGGAGTCCTCGGCGACGGCCTTGGCCATGCGGGCGGCAGCGGCCGAGGGCGCGTAGTAGGCCGAACCGGTCTTGAGGAGGGCCACGATCTCGGCGCCGCCGCCCCGGGTCTTGGTGACCAGTTCCTCGACCTTGTCGGCGGGAAGGAGGTCGGCGAGCGGCTTGCCGTCGACCGAGGACTGCGAGGGGACGGGCACCATGGTGTCGCCGTGCGAGCCGAGCGTCAAGGTGGTCACGGAGGCGACCGGGACGGCGAGCTCTTCGGCCACGAAGTTGGTGAAGCGGGCGGTGTCGAGCATCCCGGCCTGGCCGAGGACCCGGTGCTTGGGGAACCCGGAGGCGAGCTGGGCGAGCGCGGTCATCTCGTCGAGCGGGTTGGAGACGACGATGATCACGGCGTTCGGGGAGTGCTTGACGAGGTTCTCGGTGACGCCGCGGACGATCTTGGCGTTGACCTCGAGGAGGTCCATGCGGCTCATGCCGGGCTTGCGGGGGAGCCCCGCGGTGATGACGATGACGTCGGAGCCGGCGGTCTTGTCGTAGCCGTTGCCGTCGGCGTCGGTGGTCGCGCCGACGACCTTGGTCTCGAAGCCCTCGATGGTGCGGGACTGGTTCATGTCCAGGGCGATGCCCTCGGGCTTGCCCTCGACGATGTCGGTGAGGACGACCTCATCGAAGATGTCGTACTCGGCCAGGCGCTGGGCGGTGGTGGAACCGTAGAACCCGGCGCCGACTACCGTGACTTTCTTACCCATCGAATGCTCCTCTGCATCTTTAGGAAACTCTGTGCCAATGCCTGTGCACTGCCGCAGGCCTTGGGGGCTACGCGAGCGTAACCAGGACCGTTCCCCCACGCTATGACCCTGGTCTCGCCCACCGCATCCGACCCCTCACCGGGTGGCGGAGACCTCCCGAACCGGGGGCGTCAGGCGGGCGCGGGCGTGCGGGGCGTCCCGAGGCGTGGACCCTCGTTGACGACTCCTACTGGGTTTGTGGAGTATTTGAGGGCCGTACCGAACCGAGGGAGACCGCGTGCTGATCGCGACCACCATCCTCTCCGCCGTGGCCGCCGGGTTCCTCGCCCAATTGGTCGACGGCAGTCTCGGCATGGGCTTCGGCACGATCACGATGACGTTCCTGCTGGGTCTGGGCATCGCCCCGGCGGTGGCCTCGGCCTCGGTGAACGTGGCGACGATCGCGACCGGCGCGGTCAGCGCGGCCTCGCACGCGAAACTGCGGAACGTCCACTGGCCCACCACGCTTCGCCTCGGCATCCCCGGCGCGGTCGGCGGGTTCGCGGGGGCGTGGGCCCTCGCCTCGCTCACTCGATTGGACGCGGCCACGCCGGTGACCAGTGCGATCCTCATCGCGCTGGGCGCGGTGATCGTATGGCGCTTCGCCCGCGGCCGAGGCGTCGCGAAAGGCCCGGTGCGGACCGGTTTCGCCGTCCCCACCGGCCTGGTCGGCGGGTTCCTCGCGGCCGTGGGCGGCGGCGGTTGGGGCCCGGTGACGATGCCGGTGACGCTCGCGACCTCGCGTCTGGAGCCGTACAAAGTGGTCGGATCGGTCTCCACCGCGCAGGTCTTCGCCTCGGCGGCGGCCGTGCTCGGCTTCTGGCTCGCGATCCCCCACACGTTGACGGTCCTGTGGCCCATCGTGGTCGGCATGGCAGTCGGCGGCATGGCCGCGGCCCCGCTCGCGGCCTGGCTCACCCGCAAGATCCCGACCGCCAAGCTCGGCTCCACGATCGGCATGCTCGTCGTGGCCCTGAACCTGCGCACCTTCCTGGGAAACTTCAACATCCCCTGGCCCCTGATCACCGCCGCCTACCTGGCCCTCGCGGCGATCTGGGCCCTGGCCCTGGTCGGCCCGGTGCGCAAGACCCCGGCCCCAGAACCCGAACCGGCGCGGGCCGAAGCCTAGCGCCGGTCCGGAGCGGTCACCAGAGCGGACGGTTGGCCAAGGCCCGGTCGAGCGCCCCTTCGCCTTCGCGGGCCGGGGCGAGCTCGGGCTCCTCGCCGAGGAAGACCTTGCGGACCACTCGCTCGGACGCGCGGCCGTCCTCGCGGGAGAGGAACCGGGCCCGGAAGCGGCGGCGCCGCTCCTCGGCGCCCTGACCGGTCGCCTCGCCGGTCGCGAACGCCTCGCACAGCTCGTCCATCGAAGCGCAGACCAGGCCCGGACCGTCCTCGTGGATGTCCAGGTAGGAGCCACGGATCGCACGGTAGGAGTCCCAGTCGGGCGCCAGCAGCGTGATGGGCCGATCGAGGACGGCGAAGTCGAACATCACCGAGGAGTAGTCGGTGACCAGGTGGTCGGCCGCGATGTAGAGGTCGGCGATGTCGGGGTGGTCGCTGACGTTGACGATCGCGGCCCCGATGTCGCTCTGGGCCTCGTACTTCGCGGCGTTCTCGAAGTGGTGGCCGCGCAGCAGGACCCGGGTCCCGGGGCCGAGCAGCGTCACCAGCCGCGCCGGGTCGAACCGGGCCGCGCGCGCGGGCTCGTGGTCGCGGTAGGTCGGGGCGTAGAGCACCACCCGGTCGTCCGGGTCGAGGCCGAGCCCGGCGCGGATGCGCCGGCGCTCTTCGTCGGTGGCGCGGACCAGACGATCGTTGCGCGGCTGGCCGTATTCGAGGGTCGCGTAGTCGCACGGGTAGGCGCTCTGCCAGACCCGGGACGTGTAGTCGTTCACCGAGAGGCTGTAGTCCCACCGGTCGCAGCGACGCAGCAGCGCCCAGAAGTTCTGGCCCCGGCCCACCGGGTAGGCCTTCTGGTCGACGCCCATGACCTTGACCGGGACGCCGTGGTGGGTCTGGACGTGGACCGAGCCCTCCCGTTTGCGGACGTGGTCGGCGAAGTTGACGTTGTTGAAGGTGTACTTGGCCCGCGCCAGGGCCTTGAAGTAGGCGAAGGAGCCGCTGACGACGGCCTCGACGCCCTCGGGCATCGCCTCGCCGCGGCCCCGCTCGACCACCCACACGCCCTTGACCTCAGGGGCCAGGCGGGCGGCCTCCTCGTAGATCGCGCCAGGGTTGCAGCCGTACCCGCGGCCCCAGTAGATGCTGTACACGGCCAGATTCTCGTCGAGCGGGCGGCGCAGCTGCGAGCGGTAGTAGGCCAGCTTGAGCTTCCACAAGAGCTTCTTCGCGGTCTTCTCCAGCTTCCCCAGCGGCCGCTTGACCAGGCCGCGTCCGAGAGCCCTGGCCCCCAGGAACACCGCCCGGGTCGCCCGGAAACGCCCCCACGCCTCCTTGGCGAGGAGCCGGTGCTGGAGACCCTCGCGACCCGCGGGCACGTCGTAGCCGCCCGCGGGCAGGTGCTCGCGGTAGAAGCGGGCCATGCGGCGGAAGAAACGCTCCCGCATCGCACCGGCCACCCGGGTCCGGTTGCCGAGAATCAGGAACCCGTGCCAGATCGCGTGCTCGAACACCTTCGGTTCGAGCAGCGCGCCTCGCTCACCGGATTCGAGCAGGCGGTTCATGGTCAGGTCGTACTGGTCGAACACGGCCAGGTGGCCCGCGCCGGCGGTCTTGAGGATCGAGGAGTGGCGGCGCTGGCGGTAGTAGAGGCAGACCTTGTCGAGCAACGTGATGCGCTCGGCGCGGGCCAGCAGCGGGAACGTCACCGGGACGTCCTCGTAGAACCCGGTCGGGTAGGGCAGGTCGATCTCAGTGAGGAACTCGCGGCGGATGACCTTGTTCCAGGCGCTGGGGAAGACCTTGAGGAGCTCTTGGTAGGCGTCGATCGTGAAGGCTTCGGGGGCGGCGCCTTCGGCGAAGAGCGGGGCGAGCTCGTTGCGGATGACGCGGCCGTCCCAGAACGCGCGGGCGTAGTCGACCACCAGGACGTCGGGGTCGCCGACGGCGGCGATCCGGTCGGCGATGGCGCTCAGGCAGTCCTCGGCGATCCAGTCGTCGCTGTCGACGAACCACACGTACCGGCCGCGAGCCTGGGCGAGGCCGGCGTTGCGGGCGCCGCCGAGGCCCTGGTTCTCCTCCAGGTGCAGCACGCGGACGCGCGGGTCGCGGCCGGCGTAGTCGTCGAGGATCCGACCGCTGCGGTCGGGCGAGCGGTCGTCGACCGCGATCACCTCGAAGTCCTTGAAGTCCTGGCCGAGCAAGGAGTCCAGGCATTGATGGAGATATGCCTCCACCTTGAAGCAGGGCACGATGATGCTCAGGAGCGGGTTGGTATTCATTTGAGGACTCCGGGGGGAGGGGGCGTGTCGTGCCGCCGATCGAATCCCCCGGGCATGCGGCGACCATGGCGACCGTCCGGGGGAAGGGAATACGGCAACGGTAAGCAGAGTTCACCGGTCGTTCAAGTCACCGTCGCATGTCGAGACTGATTCGTTATCAGAGCACGACGGCCCGTTAGGACACATGGGACTCACCCGATCGAACGAGCCGCCGCAGGCAGACCCCCTTCCGGGCCCGACGAGATGCCGCATCCGGTTCTGCGGCGTTCGCGCGCATCGGTCCGGGGTTGTTCCCCGGGGACGCGACAAGCGGAGAGGCGAGACCGGATCGCCCCGGTCTCGCCTCTCGGCTGCGATTGAACGGTCAGAACGCCTTGCCGCGCTGGAGTTCTCGGGCGATCACGATTCTTTGGACCTGGTTGGTGCCTTCGTAGATCTGGGTGATCTTGGCGTCGCGCATCATGCGCTCGACCGGGAAGTCCTGGGTGTAGCCGTAGCCGCCGAGGACTTGGACCATGTCGGTGGTGATCTGCATGGCCGCGTCGGAGGCGAAGCACTTGGCGGCGGCGCCGAAGTAGGTGAGGTCGGCGTCGCCGCGTTCGGACTTGGCGGCGGCGGCGTAGGTGAGTTCGCGGGCGGCGCTGATCTTCATCGCCGCGTCGGCGAGGAGGAACTGGACCCCTTGGAACGCGGCGATCGGCTTGCCGAACTGCTCGCGCTCGGCCGCGTAGGCCGTGGCGGCGTCGAGCGCGCCCTGCGCGATGCCCAGGGCCTGCGCGGCGATCGTGACGCGGGTGTGGTCGAGGGTGCGCATCGCCAGGGAGAAGCCCTGGCCGACCTCGCCGATGAGGCGGTCGGCCGGGAGGCGCACCGAGTCGAGGTAGACCTCGGCGGTCGGGGAGCCCTTGACGCCGAGCTTCTTCTCGGGCTTGCCGAACGAGACGCCCGCGTCGCCCTTCTCGACCACGAACGCGGAGATGCCGCCCTTCGCGCCGAGGTCCGGGTCGGTCACGGCGAAGACGGTGTAGAACTCGCTGACGCCCGCGTTGGTGATCCAGCGCTTGACGCCGTCGAGGACCCACTCGTCGCCGTCCTTGACCGCGCGGGTGGTCATCGAGGCCGCGTCGGAGCCGGCCTCGGGTTCGGACAGGCAGTAGGAGAACATCGCCTCGCCGGAGGCGACGGCCGGCAGGTAGCGGCGCTTGAGGTCCTCGGAGCCGTCCAGCAAGAGCGGCAGCGAGCCGAGCTTGTTGACCGCCGGGATGAGCGAGGACGAGGCGCACGCGCGGGCGACCTCCTCGATCACGATGGCGGTGCCGAGCGCGTCGATGCCCGCGCCGCCATAGGTCTCGGGGATGTGCGGGGCGTGGAGGTCGGCCGAGCGCAGCGCGGCGTAGGACTGCTCGGGGAACGTGGCGGTGGCGTCGGCCTCGGCGGCGTGCGGGGCCACGCCCGCGTCGCACACGTCGCGGGTCGCCGAGCGGATGTCGGCGTACTCGTCTGGCAGCTGATAGGGGCTGAACCCGGTGGACATCAGTGGCTCCCGGCAGTTGTTACTCGTCAGTAAGATAGGGCGAGTGTAACTCACCCTAAGGCGCGCCCGTGACAGGCAACACCGTGAGTTTTACACGCCTTCCCTGCAACGTCATGGGAAGTTCATGCGTGAAGCTGAATATACGGTGGCACGGGCAATAGGCGGATTCACGTACAATTCGAGGTCGCCGCGCGAACCGAGGCAGCGACCACGCGGCTGCCAGACCGAGGCACCACGCCGCACCAGCACAGACAGGGCACGCATAGATGGCCAACGCGAACCAGAACCCCTCGCAGAACACCACGACCCGACCGCGCATCTCGTTCCTGGGCTGCGGCTACCTCGGGGCGACCTACGCGATCTGCTTCGCGGAGCTGGGCTACGAGGTGATCGGGTACGACGTCGACACCGCCAAGATCGAGGCCTTCGCCTCCGGCACCGTCCCCTTCCACGAGCCGGGCCTGCCCGAGCTGCTCAAGAAGAACCTCGAATCGGGACGCCTGCGCTTCACCACCGACGTCCAGGCCGTGGCCGACTTCGCCGACGTCCACTTCATCTGCGTGGGCACCCCCCAGCGCAAGGGCGAGCCGGGCGCGGACCTGTCCTACATCGAGGCCTCGGTCGTCGACCTCTCCCGGCACCTGTCGCGCAAGGTCCTCATCGTCGGCAAGTCGACCGTCCCGGTCGGCACCGCCTCCTGGGTCCAGGAGCTCGTCGACCGCCACGCCCCCGAAGGGCTCGGCGTCGAGGTCGGGTGGAGCCCGGAGTTCCTCCAGGAGTCCAACGCGATGCACGACGTCCTGCGCCCCAACCGCATCGTCTACGCCGCCCAGTCCGAATGGGCCTCCCAGCTGCTCAAGGACGTCCACCGCGGCATCCTCGAACTCGCCGCGGTCGAGGACCGCGAGGTCCCGGTCGTGGAGACCGACCTGGCCACCGCGGAGCTGGTGAAGGTCGCGGCCAACGCGTTCCTGTCGACCAAGATCTCCTTCATCAACGCGATGGCCGACCTCAGCGAGGCCGCCGGGGCCGACGTGGTCGACCTGGCCAAGGCCATCGGCTACGACCAGCGCATCGGCAACAAGTTCCTGCGCGCCGGGATCGGCTTCGGCGGCGGGTGCCTGCCCAAGGACATCCGGGCGCTCTCGGCGCGGGCCCGCGAGCTCGGTGTGGGTGAATCGTTCCGATTCCTCGACGAGGTCGACGCGGTCAACACCCGCCGCCGCACCCACACCGTGCGCTCGGTCGCGAACCTGGTGGGCCGCACCTCGGGCCCGAACGGGCCCGACCTGTCGGGCGTGCGCGTGGCCTACCTGGGCGCGACCTTCAAGCCCGACACCGACGACATCCGCGACTCCCCCGCGCTCGCGGTGGCCCGCAAGCTGCGCGCCGCGCGCGCCGACGTGGTCGTGTACGACCCCGAGGGCCTGGAGAACGCCAAGGCCGAGGCCCCCGAGCTCAGCTTCGTGAAGACCCTCGCCGAAGCGGTCGCGGGCGCGGACGTGGTGTGCGCGATGGTCCCGTGGGAGGAGTTCCGCACCCTCGACCCCGAGGCCCTGGGCCAGCAGGTCGCCGAGCGCCGCATCCTCGACGGCATGAACGCCTTCGACCCCGAGCGCTGGCGCAGCCACGGCTGGACCTACCAGGGCATCGGCCGCTAGACGAAACGTGAAACGGGGTTTTCCGGCGCATTGCGCCAGAAAGCCCCGTTTTCTATCCCATACCCACGCAAATCGCCCGCCTGGGGACCCCCCATTTCAATCATCGCGCTCGGGTACGACATCGCACCAAAGGCGATGTTTCGATCAAGGCGCGAGGGCTGCTCGCGCCGACGGTCGTGCGCGCGGCGGGGCCGGGAAGCCGGTCATGACGCGGGGTTCACTTGGCCGAACGGCTGCGCCGGGAAACCGTGCGAGCTTCACCTCGGTGAACGGTCGTGCGCGCGGCGAGGAGGAGGGGCCGGTCAGGGTGCGAGGTTCACTCGGGTGAAAGGCCAGGCGTGGGGCGGGCGGTCGACGAGTTCGCCGGGCGGGTCGAGCAGGTGCCGCGGGGGCCGGTCGCCGACGGTGATCACCACGACGCGGTCGCCGGCGATGAAGACCTCGGTGCGAAGTGTGGGGTCCAGGCCCCGCACGCCTTCGTCGAGGACCCATCGCAGCAGTTCGGCGCCGCGGCCGTCAGCGGCCTTGGCCTCCCACATGAGCGTGTCCACGCGCTACTCCTCCGGGGTGTCGTCCAGGCCCTCCCAGCGCCGGGCCTTGGCGCTGTCGAGCCCGAACTGGTCGAGGGTGCGGGCGACCACGTGGTCGACCACATCGTCGATCGTCTCAGGCCGGTTGTAGAAGGCCGGCACCGGAGGCAGCACGACCGCGCCCATGCGCGAGAGCGCGAGCAGGTTCTCCAGGTGGATCTCCGAGAGCGGGCTCTCGCGGGCCAACAGCACCAGGCGGCGGCGCTCCTTGAGGGTCACGTCGGCCGCGCGGCCGATGAGGCCGTCGGTGAAGCCGGTGCGCACCGACGCCACGGTCTTCATCGAGCACGGCGCGATGATCATCCCGTCGGTGCGGAACGACCCTGAGGAGATCGGCGCGGCCTGCTCCGCGGGCCCCCACGCGTGGTCGGCCAGCGCGGCCACGTCGGCGGGGCTGTACTCGGTCTCCAGCCGCAATGTGGTGCGGGCCCAGCGGCTCATGACCAGGTGCGTCTCGACGCCTTCGATGTCGCGGAGTTCCTGGAGGAGCCGGACGCCGAAGATCGCGCCCGTCGCTCCGGTCATGCCGACAACGAGTCGCATGGGACCTCCCGAATCCACCGTCCTGTGGCACAGGACACCTACAATCACGGCATGGGGCGTCACAAACTGGGCATTGCGGCAGCGATCGTGGCGATGCTGGCGCTCGCTTGGCTGTGGCCCGAAGGCGAAGCGCCGTCTTCGGGGTCCCTGGCCTCGGCCGAGCCTACTGTGTCGGAGTCGCCTACGCCGGGGAGCGAGGACGGCGGGGAGGCCGAGACCACGGCCCCCGCCGACGAACAGGCGGGCGAGCCCACCGGGGAGTCCCCGGCGAGCGACGCGCCCGCGAGCCCGAGCGCGGAGCCGGAGGCCCCGGCGGCCGAGCCGGTGGCCGTGTACGAGGGCCCGCTGGGGACACGGAACCACACCGGTTCGGAGGCGGTGGCGCTGACGTTCGACGACGGTCCGTCCCCGGAGTGGACGCCGCGGGTCCTGGACATGCTGCGCGAGCAGGGCGTCAAGGCCATGTTCTGCGTCATCGGCGCTTATGCGGAGGCCTATCCCGAGCTCGTGGCCGACATCGTGAACGAGGGGCACACGCTGTGCAATCACTCGTGGTTCCACGAGTTCGACCTGGGAACGTGGAGCGAGGCGGAGATCCGCGCGAACCTCCAGCGGACCAACGACGCGATCACCAAGGCCGCCCCGGGAGCGGACATCCCCTATTTCCGGCACCCGGGCGGGCAGTGGACCGACAAGGCGATCGCGGTGGCCGCCGACCTCGGCATGGAGTCGCTGCACTGGACCGTCGACCCCTCGGACTGGGACAACGCGACCACGAAGAAGCAGATCGAACAGCGCGTGCTGGACGCGAGCTCGCCGGGCGCGATCGTGCTGCTGCACGACGGCGCGTCGAACCAGAAGGACATGTGCGGGGCCCTGGAGGAGATCTTCGCGGAGTTCGCGCGGCGCGACTACACGTACACGGCGATGGGGTCGTAGGCAGGCGGGACGTTCACCGGCGTCGGCTAGCGGAGCCGTTCGGGCATCTTGCGGCCGGGCAGGAGCGCGAGGAACGCGAGCGCGAGCAGGCCGACGCTGGCGCCGGCCTGGGCCGGGAAGGCCATGCCGATGATGCCGCCGGACTCGTTGTCGTCCTTTTCGCCCCTGGGGCCGGATTCCGGGGAGGCGCCGTCGCCTTCGGGCCCGGGGCCGTTGCCGCCGTTGCCGTCCTCGCCTTCGCTTCCGGTGGGATCGGCGGTGCCGTCACCGTCGTAGCTGGGGCTGGGGACCGGTTCACCGGAGGGCCAGGGGCTGGGCTCGTCGACCAGGATCCAGTCCACTTCGGAAATGGTGGAGTCGGTTCCGGGGTCGGTCTCGCCGGTGTTCCAGGGCAGCGCCAAGATCCCCACCGCCCCGATCACGGTCGCGGCGAGGACCAGACGCGGAACCCGACACTTGCGCACAGGTACACCTTAGTCGCGAGCGGCCAGGGTTGCGCGCCCGTCGGGGTATGTAGCCCGAACGAGTTCGCTTGGCGGTCAAGCACGACCGTCATCGAAGGCTCGTTCGTGCCCGCGCGCGCCGTGGTGGGAGCGGGCGGCGGAGTCCGAAGTGACCGGTCGGTGCGGGAGGCGCGGAAGGGAGGACGAGGGCGGCGCTCGGGACCCGCGGCGGGGCGGGTGTGGACGGGGCCTGTCGAAAAGGCATGTGGCACGCCAGGTCCGACGGCGGAGCGGAAACGGCCGCGGTCGAGAAGGGCGCAGGTGATCGCTGCACGGGGACGCGAGCTGAGCCGGTTGCGACGCTGCCGATCGGCCGGTGGCGTCGGACCCGGCGGGTCAGGCCGCTGCTGCCTTCGATGCCCGGACCGTGCCTGCGACTACCGCTCCGACGAAGACCGCTGCGATGTAGACCGCGAGCGCGGCGTACACGGCCGTGGCCACTGCCGGGGTGGTCGCGACCGCTATGGCGCTCGCGATGATCGCGATGAGTGCCCGGGCGGGCCAGCCGAGGCCGAGGTCGCGGCGGGCCACCGGGGAGGCGGCCTTGTCGAGTCCGGCGGCGAGGTCGTAGAAGTAGAGCGCGATGACGGTGAGCAGCGCGTACAGGACCGGCCAGGCCACGCCCGCGCAGATCCCGGCGGCGGCGATCGCGCCGAGTTCGACGGCGCGGAGCCCGGCGGGGATGAACCAGTCGAGGACGCCTTCGTGGTCGGTGCGGGCCACCGAAGCTGCCACGACGAGCGCGAGGGCGGCGAGCCCGAACGGGACCCACGGAGGCGTGTCGAGGGCCGCGGCGAGCACGGCGCCCGCGGCGGCGAGGACGGCGGCGGCGGTGGCCGCGAACGGGGTCATGTCGCCGCTGGTGGCGTTGCGGGGCACGAGCCGGGCGAGCGGGCCGTCGTCGCGGTGCGCGGCCCGGTCGGGGCGGCGCAGGGCGGCGGTGCGCGCGGCGAGCGAACGGAGCGTGCGTCCCAGGGTCGTGTACGCGAGCGCGGCGACCTGCCAGGTCAGCAGGGCCGCGAGGGCGATCTGGGGGCCGAACGCGACGGCGGCGACGGCCAAGAGCAGCCAGCGTTCGCCCACGGGCGCGACGATGGTCCGCTTGATCCAGTACAGGGGGGTGCGGTGGGCGTTGATGACCTGGTCGGAGGCCGAACCGAGCCGCTGCCCCAGGTGCGCGGCGCGCCCGACCGGCGGCGCGGACTCCCTTTCGCGGGCGCGGCGGACCACGGCGGTGTCCAGCAGGACCGCGTACCAGGTGTCGGCGGTGTGCTTGACGGTCTGGACGCACATCGACGCCAGGGCCAGGCCCCACGCGGCCGAGGCCGGGGCGCCGCCCGCCACCGCGCCGGCGGCGAGACCGGCGTAGATCGCGAACTCCTTGGTGCGGTCGGCCATCATGTCGAGCCAGCCGCCGAAGGACGAGAAGTTCTGGGTGTACCGGGCGAGCTGCCCGTCGACGCAGTCGAACACGAAACTGAAGTACATGAGCGCCGCGGCGGCGACGTACCACCACGACCATCCGGTCGTGAAGATCGCGGCCGCGCCGGCCGCGAGCGCGATCGACACCCACGTGATCGGGGTGGGGGTCCAGCCGAGGCGGGCCGAGAGCTTCACGAGTTTCGGCGACCACGAGGAGATCGCGTAGGTCGCGAACAGGTCGTCGTCGTGCTTGACGGCGTTGCGCAGCCGCCACGCGTCCACGTCGACCGCTTCGAACGCGGCGATGACCTCGCGCGCGGTCTGGGCGTCGGCGACCTGGCGGTGTTCGAGCCCGGCCGTGCGGTAGGCGTTGACGGGGATCGCGCGGGACTGGAGGAGCGCGAGGACCGCGGCGAACGCGTCGCCCGCGGCGTCGGCGGGCCAGTGCCGGCGGAGGCGTTCGAGGTGCGCCTCGGAGACCTTCGCGAGGCCGCCGAGGCGGGCCGGGCCGGGCCCGGGGCCGGTGACCAGGCCGCGGTCGACCGTGACCGGGGCCGCGGCGGGGTCGTCGGCGCCGACGAGGACACCGGAGCGCCGGGAGGAGTCGGAGAGGACCGCATTGATCGTGGTCGGGGAGGCGACCAGGTCGGCGCAGGCCAGGAACAGCGGCCCGCCCGCGAACGCGAGCTCGCCGATGTGCGCGAGGTCGGTCTCGGCGTCGATCGACTCGATCTGGGAGGCCTTGACGGGACGGTCGGTGCCGGGCCGGGTGAGGACGGTGACGTCGTCGCAGCCGGCGTCGCGGATCTGGGCGATCAGGCGGTCGAGGACGGTGCGGTCCTCGTCGATCTCGGCGTGGCCCCCAGGGGCCGGCAGGATGACCGCTCGACTCACGTGGCCGCCTCGACCGCGCCGGGGACCGGCGGGGCCGCGGCTTTCTCCGCCGCGGCCTTGGCCGCGGCGGCCTTCTTCTTCTTGGCGGCGGCCCGGTCGGCGTCGCGCTTCTCGGCGGCCTTGTAGGCGTCCAGCGCCTCGGCGACCGTGCCGTCGGTCTCCAATGTGCCCGCGTCGAGGAAGATCCCACGCTCGCAGTACTTCTTCAGGTCGCCTTCGGAGTGGGAGACGAACACGAGGGTGCGGCCCTGGTCGAGCAGCCCCTTGATGACGGTGTGGCACTTGCGTTTGAACGCGGCGTCGCCGACCGCGAGCGCCTCGTCGACGAGGAGGATCGGGTGCGGCAGCTGGGTGATCACCCCGAAACCGAGACGGACCTTCATACCCGAGGAGTAGTGCTTGACGGGCGTGTCGATGAAGTCCTCGAGCTCGGCGAAGTCGACGATCTCGTCGAACTTCGACTTGATCTCCTTGTTCGTCATGCCGTGCAGGGCGCCCACGAGGTTCACGTTCTCACGGCCGGTGAGGTCCCCGGAGAACCCGGCGGACAGCGCGATCAGCGGAGCCACGCGGCCCTCGCGGCGCACATAGCCCTCGTCGGGGATGAGCACGCCGGTGATCAGGCGCAGCAGCGTGGACTTACCGGTGCCGTTGCGGCCGATGATGCCGACCGCGTCGCCGGGGAAGATGTCGAAGTTGACATGGCGCAGCGGCCAGAAGTCCTTGGTCGCGACGCCCTTCTGGTTGGCGGAGCGCCGCACGAACAGGTCCTTGACCCGGCCTTTCTTCTGCTTGCCTTTCGCGAAGCAGATCCCGAGGTCGCGAGCCTGGATGATCGGCTCTTCCATGGGGGCGGCCCTCCCGGAACAGGTGGTTGACACAGCGCGCCAATAGTACCGCCCGCATCGCGGGGCCCCATGAGGGCCGATCCGAGACGTTGCTCATGGTCCCGGCGCTGGCAGGAGCCGTAAGTCGGCTTCTTTTGCGGCGCGGCGGCGTTCGGCGGCGAGGCGTTCGACCTCGAAGGCGGCGAGGATTCTGCGGTAGGTGACCTCGGTGCGTTCGGCCGATTCGCGGGCTTCGCGCCTGGCGGTGCGCAGCTCGGCCCACACCAGCACCAGTCCGGTGAACGTGACCAGGCTCATCAGGGAGGACACGGTCCACAGGACGCGGGTGCCGCCGGCGAAGGCGACGGCGCAGAGCGCGGCGGCGGCGCAGGCCGCGGCGATGGCGGCGAGGCGGGCGAGCGGCGGGCGGCCGAGGCGGCGGTACAGGGCTTTGAGCTTAGTCTTCATCGCGGGCACTCACAGGGTCGGTCGAGGGGGCGGACAGCAGGCCCGCCACGAGGTGGCGGTACGAGTCGTGGCTGAACCGCTCGCGGACGCGCCGCTGGGCGAGCGCGCTCTGGGCCCCGAAGCGGTCGGGGTCGGCGTAGAGGGCCTCGATCAGCGGAGCCACCTCGGCCGGTTCACAGTAGAGGGCGGCGTCGCCGAACGTGGCCTCGAAGCGGGGCGGGAGGATCGCCACGCAGCCGGAGGCGAGGGCCTCCAGGACCGCGCGGCCGAACGCCTCGTACTGCTGGGGGTGGGGGAAGTACACCCAGAAGTCGAGTTGGTAGAGGAACGAGTCGACGTCGGTCTCGTTGTAGCCGTAGCAGGTCCAGGTCGCCGGGGGCGGTGCCCCGGTGGCGGCGACCACGGATTTGACGCCGCCCATGACGCGCACGTCCCAGCGTCCGTCGCCGGGGTAGACCAGCGGCAGGTCGGCGGGGGCGGGCCATTTGGTGCGGTCGTCGCGAGAGTGGCGCCCGACCACGGGCAGGAGCGAGCGGAACCCCTGACGGGGCGGGGCGATCTGGGCCGTCTCCAGGATGCCGGGCATGTCGAAGTCGGCGAGGGCCCCGGCGGTGAGGCCGCCGAGGGCTTCGCGGACCTGCGGGCCCTGCGGGACCCACAGGGGCGCGACGCCGAACATGTCGATCGCGTTGGCGTGGCACGCGTCGGGCACGTAGCGGGCGTCCGAGCCGTCGCGTTCGGCCGGGGCCTGGTTGGCCAGGACGACCATCCGAGCCGGGCGCACGTTCGAGCGCTCCCCGGAGCGGTACTGGAGGATCGGCGGATAGCGCAGCACCAACAGGTCGCAGACCACGTCGTCGGTGACCAGGACGTGTTCGACCTCGCCGGCGTTGATCATCCGCTGGATCGGCTCGCAGATCGGCCGGTCCTCGGTCGTCATGTGCCGCCACGACTCCAGGTGCATGACCGCGACCGAGCGGCCTTCGGCCGTAAGCGCCCGGATCTCCTCGATCGCGGACTTCTGGGGGCCGCCGAACGGACGCCAGTCGAGGCAGAACACGACGTCGAAATGCCTCTGGCGCTGCTCGCCGCGAGCCAGGGCGGCGTGGGCGGGGGCCCAGAACGGGCGCTGCCCGCGCTCCAGGCGCGGGTCGGCGTCATCGCGGGCGATCTCCTGGTGCCACAGCGGGTACGCCGACTGGTAGGCGTGGCGCGAGGGGTGCTTCCAGCCCGCGCCGAACTCCTCGCGCGAGAGCGACCCGGGGGCCTGGCGCATCACGGTGTCGCGCAACGGGAGACGGCGCACCGCGCCTGGGCCGTACGCGGCACCGACCCGGTGCAGGAACTCGGTGTCGGCGCCCTTGCGGACCTCGTCGTAGTAGCCGAGCCGGTCGAGCACGTCGCGGCGGAACATCATCGACGCGGTCGAGGCCGTGGTGAGGACCCGCCCGGGACGGGTCGCCGTGAGGTCCTCGTTGAACAAGAACGCCTCGCCGTACGTCAACTGCAGGCCCGGTTCGGCCAGCAGCGGCGCGATCGAACGGGCCAGGCGGCCGGGCGCGGCCCAGTCGTCGGAGTCCAGGCCCGTCACGAACTCGAACGGGATGTCGGCGGCGTCGATGTGGTCGAACGCGGTGTTGCGCGCCGCGAAGGTGCCGCCGTTGACCTCGCGGCGCAGCACCGTGACCCGGTCGTCAAGGGCCGCAGCGGCATCGAGCACCGCAGCGTATTCGGGGCCGGAGGCGTCGTCGACCACGACCGCCTCGAAGTTCACCCACGTGCCCTCGATCAGCGACCGCAACGCCGTCAGCAGGGGCAGCCCGGGCCGGTACGTGGTCATCACCACCGCGATGCGCGGTCCCTCCACCGGGACCCCCGGGGAGGCGGTCAACCGGTCGAACCAAGGCACTTCGGTATCGGGGCGAAGGCGCAGCTCGGGGTGCCCCGACAGCCGGCCCAACGCGGTGACCCACGCCGCCTCGTCGCCGCCGCGCTCCGGGTGCGCCAGATCCGCCTCCAACGCCGCGCGCGGGGCCGCGGCCATCCGCTTCCCGTACCGGCGCAGCAGGCGCGCGGCCCGCTCCGGGTCGAACGTGAACGCCAACTGCGCGTGCACGGCCGCGTCCCGAGCCTGCACCCGACGCGGTCCGGCGAGCGCCAACGCCAAGTCGTACAACGCCACCGCGTCCCGCCGGTCGGCTTCCGAACCGGTCTGCAATCCCACCACGCGAGCCAACTCGCAGAGCGCGGCCGCATCGGCCCTCGCCGGACCGAGCGACCCGGCCCGAGCCGCCTCCAGCAGCTGCGGAAGCGTCAAATCCGGGCACGCTGCGCGCGCGAGCAGATGCCGGCCCGCCGCAGAACGCGTGCGCAGCGCCGTCGCCGCCAGCGTCCCGGGCCGGCGCGTCCGCGCCCGAGCCAGGTAATCGTCAATGAGACCGGCGGGATACCGCTCGATCTCGTCCACACCGTTCACCGCATCCGTCTCAATTTCCAGATCCCAATTCACGCCATTAGCTCCGGCCCGGTCCCGCACGCCCAAATGGCGTCCGAACAATTGCCGTCCATTGCATAAACAGACGTTGAACAGCCAGTCCGGTCGTCCGACCCCGATCCGAGCGGGTTATCGTGAGGCCGAAATGAACGACTCACCTAAATGCCCGCGCATCGTCCGCAACGACTATAGGACGCTGCATCCGCCGACCTCCGGCGACTGGCGCCCCACCCTCACCGTGAGCGTCGTCGTCCCGGCCTACGGCAACCAGGAGAAACTCGACCTCACCCTGGCCGCACTCGCCGCCCAGACCTACCCGGCCGACCTGACCGAAGTGGTCGTCGTCGACGATAACTCGACCCCGCCCCTGCGCCTGCCCGAGATCCGCCCCGAACACACCCGCCTGGTCACCACCACGCCGGACTCGTGGGGCTCGGCGCACGGCGTCAACACCGGCGTCGCGCACGCCGACGGGCAGGTCATCCTCCGCCTCGACTCCGACATGGTCGCCTACGCCGACCACGTCGAGCAGCAGATGCGCTGGCACCACGGCGCCGACTACCTCGCCGTCCTCGGCCACAAGCGCTTCGTGGCCTGGGAGGCCGGGCACTTCACGCCCGCGCAGGTCCACGAGAAGGTCCGCTGCGGCGAGGCCGCCGCGCTGTTCGCCGTCGAGGACTCCCGCCCGCACTGGACCGAGCACGTCCTCGCCGACACCGACCATCTCACCACCCACCACCCGCTCAACTACCGGGTGTTCATCGGCGCCACCGGGTCCCTCCACCGCGACTTCTTCAAGACCGTCGGCGGTCTCGACACCGACCTGCGCCTGGGCTCGGACACCGAGTTCGCCTACCGCCTCGCCCAGGCCGGGGCCGTGTTCGTGCCCGAGACCGAATCCTCGGCATGGCACCTCGGCTTCCCGCAGATGCAGGAGAAAGAGCAGGAGGGCAGGCACCAGCGGGTCCCCTACATCGCCCAGCGCGTGCCCCTCCACGGGCTGCGCCGCACCGCGCCCCCGCGCGCCTGGCGCGTCCCCCTCATCGACATCGTGATCGACATCGCCGACGCCACCGCCGCGGAGGTCGACGCGTGCGTCGCGCCCGTCCTCGGCGGCCCCGACGGCGACGCCCGCATCACCCTCGTCACCGGCCAGGGGCCCGCCCCGCAGGACCGCGCTTCGATCCTGGGTGGCGAAGGCGCGCAACTGCGCCTGCTCGAAGAGCTCTACGACACCGAAGCGCGCGTGCGCATCAGCACCGACGCGCCCGAAGCCGACCCGGCAGTCCCCTACCGGCTCCTGCTCCCCGGGCCCGTGCCGCTGCGACCCGACAGCGTCGGCGGCGCACTCGCCGCCATCGAAAGAGTCGACGCCGGGCTCCTCCTGGCCCAGCTCCCCGGCGGCCCGCCAGCCAGGCTCGAACGCACCGCCGCGTTCGCGCGCGCCCGCCACATCACCGGCGGCACCGACCTCGACGCCACCGTGGCCGGGATCTGGGGCGCCGCCGACCACACCGGCCTCGCCGCCCCCGAGAACACCGGCACCGTGTTCGACCCGCCCCCCGCGAGCCTCGCCGTGCGCATGGTCCGCCGCTACTTCAACTCCAGGCAGAGGGCCCGCCTCCGCGCCCTCCTCAAGCGGTGACCGCGTGAACGAGCCAGCACCGGTCCTGCGCGGCAACGACTACGGCCCACTGTTCCGCATCGACGACCCCGAGGCGCACCTGAGCGTCAGCGTGGTCATCCCCGCCCACGGCCACCAGGACAAACTGGACGCGACGCTCGCTTCCCTTGCGGCGCAGACCTACCCGGGCCACCTGCTCGAAGTCGTGGTCGTCGACGACGGCACGCGGCCGCCGCTGCGACTGCCCGAGATCCGGCCCAGCCAGACCCGGCTCGTGTCGCCGCTGCCCGGCGGCTGGTCCTCCGCGCACGCCACCAACTCCGGTGCGGCCCAGAGCGATGGCGAGGTGATCCTGCGCCTGGACTCCGACATGCTCCTGTTCGACGACCACGTGGCCTCGCAGTTGCGCTGGCACCACAAGGCCGACTACCTGGCCGTGCTGGGGCACAAGCGGTTCGTGGAATACGCGGAAGGCGACCTCGACCCGGTGGCCGTGTTCGACGCGGTGCGTTCGGGAAAGGCCGCCGAGTTGTTCGAAACCGGTGAGGGCCAATGGATCGAGAAGATCATCGGCTCGACCGCGGGGCTGCGCGAGGCCGACCATCGGGCGTTCCGGGTGCTCGTCGGTGCCTCGTTCTCGGTGCCGCGCAGGCTGTTCGAGGCCGCGGGCGGCATGGACGCCGACGTGCTGCTGGGCTCGGACACGATCTTCGGCTACCGGCTCCACCAGGCCGGGGCGGTGTTCGTCCCCGACGACCGCTCCTCGGCTTGGCACCTGGGCCCGCGCCAGATCGCCTCCCGCGGGGAGCTCGCGAAACGCTACCGGCGACCGCGTATCGCCGCGCGCGTCCCCGAACTCGACCTCAAGCGCCCCAGGGCCTCTCGCGGCTGGGAGACTCCGCTGGCCGACGTGGTGATCCACGTCGGACCGCGGGACGCAATCGTTGTCGAGTCCTGTGTGGACGCGATCCTGTGCGGCTCCGCGCCGGACATCCGGGTCACGCTCCTCGGCGACTGGCCCGAGCCGCTCACCGAACGCCATGCGCCCCTTGACGACCCCGATCTCGATGCGCGACTGCTCATGGAGTCGTTCGCGGGCGAGCCGCGCGTGCGCTTTCAGGCCGCGATCGAAGTCGACCGGCGAGTGCCCTACCGGATCACGATGCCCGCCGACGCGACGCCGGGCCCGGACGCGGTGGCGTCTCTGGTGGGCTACGCCAACGAGTTCCGCCTCGGCGAGATCGAAGTGGCCCTGCCTGAAGGCTCGATCCGCTTGGAGCGCAAGGCCGCCGCGGCGCGCGCGGCGCACGTGGGCGCTTCGATCGAGGCGGTGTGGGGCAGTGCCCGGGTCGCTTCCGGACCGCTCACCGAAGCGTTCGGGGAGCGGTTCAGGCGAGTCGAGTTCGACCCCGAGACGCCGCGTTCAGGACCGGGAGACGCGGGAGTCGGTCCGAAGCGGGGCAAAGCCCTGGTCCGGCGTCTCCTGGGACGCTGACCCGGCCGGGCGGGCCGGTTCGGTCCTGGTGCGGCTGAGTCGCTTCGCGAGCTTGTAGACCTGCCGCAGGGCCTCGTAGCCCATGTAGGCGCGGGCGGCGAGGAGCCGCTGTTTGAGCCCTGCCACGCCGTCGGCGGGCTTCCACGCGTCGGGGCCGGGGTGGTAGCGGCGGTAGAGCTCTGAGGTGCGGCGGAAGAACTCACGGCGCTTGCGCGGGTCGACGCGCTCGGTGTTGCCGATGACGACCAGCAGGTGCCAGACCATGTGGTTGAACAAGGCGACGCGGATCCCGGCGTCCTCGACGTCCTCGAAGTCGTCCCAGGTGCGCTGCCACTGGGTGAACACGTCGAAGTGGCGGCCGTCGCGGGTGCGGGTGATGGAGGACCCGGCCCGCTGGCGCCACTGGTAGCAGCATTCGGTGACCACGGCGATCAGCTCGGCGCGGCGCAGCAGTCCGTAGGTCCAGGGGATGTCGGTGTACCAGCCGGCGGGGAAGTCGAGGTCGATGCCGGTGAGGAACTCACGGCGGGAGACCTTCGTCCACGGGGTGTGGGTGTAGTCGACGATCTGCGGCCACTCGGCGAGGGTGAACCCGGCCGGGTCGACCGGGCAGGTCGCGGCCAGTTCGGGGAGCTCGCCGATCTCGACGACCTCTCGGTCGGAAGCGCCGAAGGAGCGAACCTTCTCGTGCTGGACGAGCACCACGTCGGGCTTGTCGGGGCCCGCGACGGCGGCGAGGACATGGTCGACCGCGCCGGGCTTGAGTTCGTCGTCGGCGTCCACGAACCACACGTAGTCGCCGGTGGCCTGGGTCAGCCCGAAGTTGCGGGCGGGGCCGGAGCCGGCGTTGACGGGGGTGGAGACGACGCGGATGCGCTCGTCGCCTTCGGCGAAGCGTTCGGCGAGGGCGCGAGAGCCGTCGGGCGAGCAGTCGTCGACGACCACGATCTCCAGGCGGTCGCCGCCGCCGGGCACGATCGTCTCGAGGCACCCCGCCAGGTAGGCCTCGGCCTGGTAGACGGGGATGACGATGCTCAAACTGGGCATGCATTGATGGTAGCCCCAGAGAGGCAACCGCACCGTCCGGCGAATAGGGCCCCGGTCACGCCGCGAAGGCATTGTATTCGCATGTGAACAACCCAATTCGGGACCGCGGCGGTGCCGATCGGAGTGGGCGGCGCCCTTTTGCGAGACTGGTGAACTCTTGTCGATCAACGGGTGAACAGATTCGCGATCTGACCGCGAGCTGGATTGAATATGTCCGCAAGTTGAATGGATATCGAACGGGAGACTACGTTTGCCCTGGTCAGAGGATTACAGTTCGTCATTGGTAATCTCGATTGCGAGGAACCGACACCCCTGCCGAATCGCAAAGGACTCTACTGTGGCAACTGCCGAGCACGCATCCCCGATCGACCTGGTCGTCGTCGGGCAGGGCTATGTGGGTCTGCCGCTGGCCCAGGCCGCGACCGCCAAGGGCCTCAAGGTGGTCGGCCTCGACCGTTCGCAGCGGGTGGTGGACGCGCTCAATGCCGGCGTCAGCCACATCGACGACATCTCCGATGCCGAGCTGGGCGCGATGGTCCGCGGCGGGTACACCGCCAGCGCCGACGCGGCGGTGCAGGCGCGCGCGAAGGCGATCGTGATCTGCGTGCCGACGCCGCTGGGCGAGGCGGGCGGGCCGGATCTGGCGGCGGTGATCGGGGCGGCGAGGTCCGCGGGCGCGCACTTGCGGCGCGGGGCCTTGGTGGTGCTGGAGTCGACGACGTATCCGGGGACGACCGAGGAGGTCGTGGCGCCGATCCTGCAGGAGGAGTCGGGGCTGGTGCCGGGGGTCGACTTCCATCTGGCGTTCTCGCCCGAGCGGGTGGACCCGGGGAACCCGGTGTACGGGATCGTCAACACGCCCAAGGTGGTCGGCGGTCTCACGCCGGAGTGCACCGCTGCGGCGAAGGCGTTGTACGCGCGGTTCATTGACACGATCGTGGAGGCGAAGGGCACTCGCGAGGCGGAGATGGCGAAGCTGCTGGAGAACACGTACCGGCACGTCAACATCGCTTTGGTGAACGAGATGGCGGTGTTCTGCCGGGAGCTGGGCGTGGACTTGTGGGACGCGATCGGGTTGGCGAAGACGAAGCCGTTCGGGTATCAGGCGTTCTATCCGGGGCCGGGCGTGGGTGGGCACTGCATTCCGATCGACCCGAATTATCTGTCTTATAAGGTGCGCACGCTCGGGTATCCGTTCCGGTTCGTGGAGTTGGCACAGGAGATCAACAACCGGATGCCCGATTACGTGGTGTCGCGGGCGATGGCGAAATTGAACGCGAACGGCCTCGCGCTGTCGCGCGCGCGGGTGCTGCTGCTGGGCGTGACGTACAAGCCGGACATCGCCGATCAGCGGGAGTCGCCTTCGACTCCGGTGGCGCGCAAGCTGGCCGAGGCGGGCGCGGAGCTTGCCTACCACGATCCGCATGTGCCGTCGTGGTCGGTGGCGGGGAACGAGGTCGAGCGGGTCGCGGATCTGGCGACGGCGAAGGCGGATCTGATCGTGCTGCTGACGCATCACGCGGAGTACCGGCCCGAGGCGCTCCCGGCGGGGGTGCCGGTGCTGGACACGCGGGGCGCGCTGCGCGGGACCGACGGCGTCGAAACCCTCTGAAAACCGGACCGCGCAGACCCCCGCCCTCCCAGGGGGGCATCCCCATGTCAAGTCTTCCGCGGGGGTCCGACAGGAACCTGCCGTTCTTACCGTCGTTAAGAAAAATGTCAACCGAAAGAGGACCCGAGACGAGAAGATGAGGCAGCGCCACGCTGACGCGCAGCGGTGCCTTAGATCTCTCGCGCTCGATCCTGGATCGCGCGTAGCTCCGCGAAGCTGGTCGCACCGCTGATGGTCGAGCCGGGTTTGCGACTCAGAAGCGCGAACGCGGAGCCGTCGAACTCACGACCGAGACTGCCGCAAGCCGCTGCACCCGCATAGCGGTCGGCGATGTCGGCGACTATGCAATGCGCCAAGGTGTCGGCCTCGCGGAAGCTCAGGCCCGCGGGGAGGCTGAAGCGGAGCATGTAACTCGTCCTCCCACATCTCCCCGATGTTCTTCTCCCCGTAAGCATTCTCGCCTGGCACCCATCAGCGTCCGTCTGGGTAGGCTGAGGCGTCATCGTGCGAGGAGGAGCAATCGACATGCAAGGCAAGCAGGGCTCTGCGGCGGCGACCGCCGCCGAAGCGCTGCGCCGGCGAATCCTCGATGGCACCTACGGCCCGGGGCAGCGTATCCCGAGCGCCACTGCGATCGGCAATGAGTTCGGCATCGACCGCGGCACCGCCGCTCGGGTGCTCGCGCAGCTGCGCGAGACCGGGTTCATCATCACCAAGCCGGGATCGGGCAGCTTCGTCCGGACCTTCGAGCCGATCCGGCGCTCGTTCCCCTCTCGGTTGGTCGCATGGCGCGAGGGCCGGGCGATCCAGGATGCCGACACCGGCAAGCGAGCCCGGATGGTGGAGGTGGCCGTCGGCGAGGTGCCCGCGAGCGAGGCCGTCGCGGCGGAACTCTCGATCGACACCGGCGCGCCGGTGCTGCGCCGGTCCCGCCGGTTCGCCGTCGATGAGCGGCCGGTGCAGCTGGCCGACTCGTTCTACCTGCTCGACCTGGTGCGCTCGACTCCGATCGTCTACACCGACACCGGCCCCGGCGGGGTGTACTCGCGACTCGACGAGATCGGCCATGCCCCGGTCCGGTTCACTGAGCGGTTGCGGGCGCGGATGCCCGTGCCGACCGAGACCGAAGCGTTTGAACTGCTCGGTGGCACACCCGTCATCGCCATCACCCGCATGGCGTACGACCGCGAGGACCGCTGCGTCGAAGTCACCGAAATGGTGCTCGACGCCAGTGTCTACGAACTCGACTACCACGCCGTCATCTGAATCTTCGGCGAGGAACGGCGGGGCCCCGGGCGCTTCGCGCCCGGGGCCCCGCCGCATACGGGTTTCCTTGGAGGTCTAAGACACGGCGCGGGCGAACTTTCGGGTCGCCCACCATACGAGCAGGATCGTGAGCGCGCCGAGGATCACCGGGGCCTGCCACACGAAATGGTTGTCCACGTTGCCTGCGAACAGTTCTCGCGAGGCCTGCACCGCGTAGTAGAACGGATTAAAGTCGGCGACGTTCTGGAGCCACGTGGGGGCCATGACCATCGGCAGCATGATGCCGGAGATGAGCATGATCGGCTGCACGAGCGTGTTGATCGTGGGCGCCATCGCGTCCTCGCTCTTGAGCACGATCGCGAGCCCGAGCGAGACCGCCGCGAGCATGAACGCGGTGAGCATCACGATGAGCAGCATCAGACCCACGCCGGGCCAGTACACGTCGAGCTTGCCGGTGGCCGCGGCCAAGAGCACCAGCGCGAGCGACTGGAACACCGTGGTGGTGACCGTGGCGAGGGTGCGCCCGAGCATGAGCGCGGTGCGGCTGACCGGGGTCACCCGCATGCGTTCGATGACCCCTTCGCGCAGCTCGGCGATGAGGCCGAAGCCCACGAACGCCGAACCGAAGAGCGCCATCATGATGATCAGGCCGGGCACGAAGGTCTCCATCGCGCCGTTCTCGAAGCCGGGCATGCCGTCCATCGGCTCCAGGAGCGGCGCGAACAGGAACAGGAAGTAGATCGGCTGCACGAGCATCACGATCAGCCAGACCGGCTGCTTGATGTTGAGCTTCATGGCCCGGGAGTACACGAGCCAGGTGTCGCGGAAGATCTTCACCGTTACTTCTCCTCTCGCAGCGACCGGCCGGTCTGCTTCAGGAACACGTCGTCGAGGCTGGGCCGGTGCAGCTCGATGGAGGCCGGGGCGATGTCCTTGCCGTCGAGGGTGCGCAGGAGCTCGGGCAGGGCCGAGGCGCCGTCGTCGACGTACATGCGCAGGACGCTGATCCCGGTGGCCGGGTCGGGCTCGCCCGCTTCGATCTCGCGCACGAAGTCCTTGTCGCCCAAGAGGCCGAGTGCTTCGGTGGCGCTGCCGCCGATGCCGATGGCGACCACGTCGCCGGCGACGTCCTTCTTGAGGTCGAGCGGCGTGCCCTCGGCGACGATCTCGCCGTGGTCGATGATGGCGAGCCGGTCGCACAGGGCGTCGGCCTCGTCGAGGTAGTGGGTGGTCAGGAAGACCGCGGTGCCCCGTTCGCGCAGGGAGCGGACCTCGTCCCACATGTGGGCGCGCGACTGGGGGTCGAGGCCGGTGGTGGGTTCGTCGAGGAACAGCAGCTTGGGCTGGTGCATGATGCCGAGCGCGATGTCGAGGCGGCGCTTCTGGCCGCCTGAGTAGGTCTTGACGTTGCGATCGGCGTACTCGGCGAGCTGGAAGGCCTCCAGGACCTCGGCGGCGCGTTCGGCGGCGCGCTTCTTCGACATGTCGTAGAGGCGGCCCTGCATGATCAGTTCCTCGCGGGCGGTGACCTCGCCCCAGGTGCCGCCGGACTGGCCGACGTAGCCGATGTCGCGGCGCACCGCGGCGGGCTGCTTGGCGAGGTCGTGGCCGCACACGGTGGCGGCGCCCTCGGTGGGTTCGATGAGGGTGGAGAGCATCCGCATCGTGGTGGTCTTGCCGGCGCCGTTGGGGCCGAGGAGTCCGAAGATCTCCCCTTCCTTCACGGCGAGGTCGACGCCGCGGACGGCCTCGACGGTCTTGCCGCGGGACTTGAAGGTCTTCTTCAGTCCCTTGGTCTCGATGAGCATGGGTACGTACCTCGCGGTGGGTTCGGGCCGCTCCCGCCGGTGCTGGGTGCGGAACGCGACCGATTTCCTTGTTCAAGTTTGACTATATACGGGCCGAGCTCTAGCCCACAAGCAGGTATATACGCCTTGGGTGGAATAGTCAAAGGGGTAATATTGCGGCATGTGGAGCACGCGTCTGATCGTCCTCGGCCTGATCCGGTGGCTGGGTCCCGTCCACGGCTACCTGGTGCGCCGCGAGATCGACTCGTGGAAGATGCCCGGCGCGACCGAGGTCGGCGCGGGCTCGATCTACCACGCGCTCAAGCGCCTCGCGGCCGACGGGCTGATCGAGGTCGTGGCCACCGAGTCGGTGGACGACCGGCCCGCGCGCACCACGTACCGCATCACCGCCGCGGGCGAGGCGGAGTTCCAACGCACGCTGCGCGAGCGGCTGTGGGAGGTGGCCTCGGCCGACGACCCGTTCCACACCGCGTGGTCCTTCGCCTCGGTGCTGACCCCGGCCGAGAACGTGGCGATGCTGCGGCAGCGGACCGAGACCTTGTATCAGCGGGTCGAGGCGGTGACGATGATGCTGGCGGCCACGTCGCCGGACGCGGTCGAGGCCGAGGCGGCGTTCATGCCCGCGCACGCGAGGGCCCTGCTCAAGCGGCAGACGGATTTGTGGAACGCGGACGCGGAGTGGTGCGAGGAGACCGCGGGGCGGATCGAGTCCGGGGACCTGGTGATCGGGCCGGATCCGGACGCGGAGGCGTCGGCGGCGTGGCGTGAGGCGATCGCGAGCGAGCGGTTCGCGCGGGAGTCTGCGGTGTGGCGCGAGGCGTTCGAGTGAGATGGGCCTCCTGAACGATCGTTTAATAGATCATGCGAAAAAAACGACAACGGGTCTTGTGGAGACCATCTAAATTTTGAGCGGTATATGCCGCTTCGTCCGGGGCCCGAGGTTCGCCGTCCCCTCCAGTCCGCCTACCGGGCCACTACACTGCGGAACGTGCGCAAGGTTTTGATCGCCAACCGTGGCGAGATCGCAGTCAGAGTCATCCGGGCCTGCCGTGACGCCGGGTACGAGTCCGTCGCCGTCTACGCCGACGGCGACCGCGACGCTCCGCATACCCTGCTGGCCGATGAGGCGTTCGCGCTGGACGGGCTCACGGCGGCCGACACCTACCTGCGGATCGACAAACTGCTGCGGGTCGCCGAGCGGTCCGAGGCCGACGCGGTCCACCCCGGGTACGGGTTCCTCTCGGAGAACGCGGAGTTCGCGCAGGCGGTGATCGACGCGGGGCTGACCTGGATCGGTCCGACCCCGCAGTCGATCCGCGACCTGGGCGACAAGGTCACGGCGCGGCATCTGGCGATGAAGGCGAACGTGCCGCTGGTGCCGGGCACGAAGGACCCGGTGAAGGACGCCTCGGAGATCCTGGCGTTCGCCGACGAGCACGGCCTGCCGGTGGCCATCAAGGCCGCGTTCGGCGGCGGGGGGCGCGGCCTGAAGGTGGCGCGCACCCGCGAGGAGATCCCCGACCTGTTCGAGTCGGCGGTGCGCGAGGCCGAGGCGGCGTTCGGGCGCGGCGAGTGCTTCGTGGAGCGATATCTCGACCGCCCGCGGCACGTCGAGGCGCAGGTCCTGGCCGACACGCACGGGAACGTGATCGTGGTCGGCACCCGCGACTGCTCGTTGCAGCGCCGCCACCAGAAGCTCGTCGAGGAGGCGCCCGCGCCGTTCCTGACCGACGAGCAGCGCGCCGTGATCCACAACGCCGCCAAGGCGATCTGCAAGGAGTCGGACTACCACGGGGCGGGGACCGTCGAGTTCCTCGTGGCCGTGGACGGGACGATCTCGTTCCTCGAGGTGAACACGCGTCTCCAGGTGGAGCACCCGGTCTCGGAGGAGACCAGCGGGCTGGACCTGGTGCGGGAGCAGTTCCGGATCGCCTCGGGCGAGGAAGTGCCGATCGCCGAAGACCCGGAGCCGCGCGGGCACTCGATCGAGTTCCGCATCAACGGCGAGGACCCGGGCCGCGGGTTCCTGCCCGCGCCGGGCGCGGTCACGAAGCTGCGCCTCCCGGCGGGCCCGGGGGTCCGGGTGGACACCGGGATCGAGGAGGGGACCGTCATCGACGGGAACTTCGACTCGCTCTTGGCGAAGGTGATCGTGACCGGCTCGACCCGCGAGGAGGCGCTGCGGCGCTCACGGCGCGCTCTGGCGGAGATGGGGGTCGAGGGCCTGGCGACGGTGCTGCCGTTCCACCGGGCCGTGGTCGCCGACCCCGCGTTCGCCGAGGACTTCACGGTGCACACGCGCTGGATCGAGACCGAGTGGGACAACACCCTGGAGCCGTACGACGCGGCCGCCGGGATCGACGGCGAGAGCGAAGAGCGGACGAACCTCGTGGTCGAGGTCGCCGGGAAGCGCCTTGAGGTGTCGATTCCCGCGGGGCTTTTGAACCCGGTCGCCTCCAGCAAGCCGAAGAAGCGCGGCACCAAGAAGAAGGCAGACGCCGGGCCCGCGATCGGCGGGGACGGCCTGCCTTCGCCGATGCAGGGCACGATCGTGAAGGTCGCGGTCGCCGACGGCCAGACCGTGGTCAAGGGCGACACCATCGTGGTCCTGGAGGCCATGAAGATGGAGCAGCCGCTCGCGGCGCACAAGTCGGGGACCGTGTCGGGCCTGGAGGTCGCGATCGGCGACGTGGTCGCCGCCGGTGCCCCGATCTGCCAGATCACCGACTGACGCCTGCGATTCTGTCGGATCGCGGACTTACAACCGCGCCTTCGGCGAGGGACAATGGTCAATGCTGTGCGTAACACCACAAGCACTGCTGTTGCCGACCGAAAAGGGGTTAGGGTTCCCGGCGGCGGTTTTCGCCGCCGCGCTCCCGACCGCTCCTGACAGGGGGACTGCCATGCGCTTCATCGACGGACAACCCGGACACGACCTGACCTATTCGGACGTGTTCATGGTCCCGAACCGCTCCTCGGTGGCCTCGCGCCTCGACGTCGACCTGTCGACCGGGGACGGCACCGGGAACTCGATCCCGATCATCGCGGCGAACATGACCGCCGTGTCGGGCAGGCGCATGGCCGAGACGCTCGCGCGCCGCGGCGCCCTCGCGGTGATCCCGCAGGACATCCCCGTGGACGTGGTGGCCGACGTGATCGCCCGCGTCAAGTCCCGGCCCCTGGACTGCGACGCGGCGCTGACCCTGCCGCCGACGGCGACCGTGGCCGAGGCGATCGCGCTGTTCCCCAAGCGGGCCCACGGCGCGGTCATCGTCACCGACTCCGAGCACCGCCCGCTCGGGGTGGTCACCGAGGCCGACTGCCGCGGCGTGGACCGGTTCACGCAGCTCGAACAGGTCGCCTCCGACCGGCTCGTGACCCTCCCGCTGGGGATCTCCGACGCCGAGGCGTTCAAGGTCCTCGAAGACGCCAAGGTCAAGCTCGCGCCCGTGCTCGACGCCGAGGGCCGCCTCCACGGCGTGCTCACCCGCGCCGGGGCGCTGCGCAACACCATCTACCGGCCCAACACCGACTCGGGCGGCAAGCTCCGCGTGGCCGTGGCGATCGGCATCAACGGCGACGTCACCGGCAAGGCCGCCGCGCTGGTCGAGGCCGGGGCCGACGTGATCGTGGTCGACACCGCGCACGGCCACCAGGAGAAGATGCTCGACGCGCTCAAGCTCGTGCGCGACGCCGCCCCCGACCTCCCGATCGCCGCGGGCAACGTGGTCACCGCCGAAGGCGCGACCGACCTCATCAACGCCGGCGCCGACATCGTCAAGGTCGGGGTGGGCCCGGGCGCGATGTGCACGACCCGGATGATGACCGGCGTGGGCCGCCCCCAGTTCTCCGCGGTCCTCGAATGCGCGAAGATCGCCCGCCACCTGGGCAAGCGCGTGTGGGCCGACGGCGGGGTGCGCCACCCCAGGGACGTCGCGCTCGCGCTCGCCGCGGGGGCCTCGAACGTCATGATCGGGTCCTGGTTCGCCGGGACGCACGAGTCGCCCGGCGACATGCACTACGACGCCGACGGCAGGCCGTACAAGGAGTCGTTCGGGATGGCCTCGGCGCGCGCGGTCAAGGCCCGCAGCGCCTCGGACTCCTCGTTCGAGCAGGCCCGCAAGGCCCTGTTCGAGGAGGGCATCTCCACCGGCCGCATGTACCTCGACCCGAAGCGCCCCGGCGTGGAGGACCTCCTCGACTCGATCGTGGCCGGCATCCGCTCGGCCGCGACGTACGCGGGGGCGACCACGCTGGAGGAGTTCCACGAGCGGGCCGCCGTGGGCATCCAGTCCGCCGCCGGGTACACCGAGGGCGCACCGGTCCCCAGCAGCTGGTAACGCCGCAAGCGAAACCCGGGCGTCCGCCTGTCGGCGGACGCCCGGAACGCGTTCAGGCGCCCGCGTCCCTGGCCAGGAGAGCGGCTTGGACTCGGTTGGCGCATTCGAGTTTGGCGAGGATGCGACTGACGTAGGTCTTGACCGTCGCCTCGCTCATGTGGAGGCGCGCGGCGACTTCGGCGTTGGCGAGGCCCTCTGCCACCAGGTCGAGGACTTCGCGTTCGCGCGGGGCGAGGCGGCGGAGGCGCTCTGTCGCGTTCCTTCTGCGCGGCAGTGACTCGGGGGCGACCAGGCCCAGGACCGTGCGGGTCACCGCGGGCGAGAGGTAGGCCTCCCCCGCGGCCACTGCGCGGACGGCCGTCACCAGTTCATCGGGAGCGCAGGTCTTCAGGACGAATCCGGCCGCGCCGCCCTCGACCGCGGCGAGGACGTTCTCCCTGTCGCCGAATGAGGTCAGGACCAGCGCGCGGGTGTTCGGCGAGGCCTCCGCCAGGCGTTCGGCCACGTCCAGACCGCCCAGGCCCGGCATGTTCAAGTCCAGGAGGGCCACTTCGGGGCGGTGCGCGAGGACCGCCGCCAGTGCGTCGCGGCCGTCGTGCGCCGTCGCGGCGACGGCGATCCCGGCCGATTCCAGGACGGTGCGGACTCCCGCGACGATGAGCGGTTCGTCGTCGGCGATCACGACCGTGGTCATACCTGCTGCACCCCCGCGACCGTGGTCAGCGGCAGGAGTGCCAGAAGCACAGTGACGGTGGCGACGGCCGCTATGCGGACCGGGCGGGAGGCGCGCGGCGCCTCGCGCAGGGCTGCGGCGCGGGGCAGCATGGCGCTCAGGCGGAATCGGCCGTTCTCGATGCGGCAGTCGAGGAGTCCTCCGGCGGCGTCGACGCGTTCGCGGAGGCCGGTGAGTCCGTGGCCTCCCGGGGTCGTTTCGGGAGCGCGGCCTGAAAGCGGGTTTTCCACCGCTACCAGCAGGGCGTCGTCTTCCCAGGTCACCGTGGCGGTGACCGGTCGGCCGGGTGCGTGTTTGACCGCGTTCGCCATGCCCTCCTCCAGCACGGCGTAGGCCGCTCTCGCCCCCGCCGCCGGGAGTGGGGCGGGGATGCCCTTGTGGCGCAGGTCGACTGCGATGCCGGAGGCGAGGAACTGCGCCGCGAGCGCGGTGGCGGCGGCCTGGTCGAATCGGGGGGTATCGTCGCTGTCGCCGCGCAGGACGGTGACGAGGTCGTGGAGGTCGTCGACGGCGGCGCGGAGGCTGTCGCCGATGCGGCGGGCGTCGGTGCGGCGTTCGGTGTCGGTTTCCGAGACTTCGAGGGCGGCGGCTTGGACGGCGGCGAGGCCGAGGCGACGGCCGATGCGGTCGTGCATGTCGCGGGCGAGGCGGAGGCGTTCGCGTTGGACCGCGGTTTCGCGTTCGCGTTCGGCGCTGCGGTGGCGCTGCCAGAGCGCGGCCACGACGGCGGCGGCGAGGAGCGCGAGGATGCCCGCGGGGACGGGGCCGGCGGGGAGGGCGGCGATGATCGCGAATTCGGCGAGCACGATGGCGATCGCGGCCAGGAGTCCTCTCATACGGTCAGGGTACGCAGGACCGGCCGCGGTGGGGCGTTCACTTTCGTCGCGGAGCCGGGCGACGTTCGGGGACTGTCGCGCCGGGGTCGGGATTCTTACGGTTGCAATGTGATCGAAGTGCGAAATCTGACCAAGTGGTATCGGGGCGGCACGGCCGTCGACGATCTGACCTTCACTGTGGAGCCGGGGCGCGTCACCGGTTTCCTCGGCCCCAACGGGGCGGGGAAGTCCACGACGATCCGGCTCATACTGGGCCTGGATCGGCCCTCGAGCGGCAATGCGGTGGTGAACGGACGCCCGTACGCGTCGCTGCGACGGCCGTTGACCGAAGTCGGCGCGCTGCTGGAGGCGGGTGATCTGCATCCGACCCGCACGGCCGGTGAGCATCTGCGGTGGCTGGCGCGCAGCAACGGGATCGGTGAGCGGCGCGTCGGGGAGGTCCTGGAGGCGACGGGGATGGCCTCGGCGGCGGGCAAGCGGGCGAAGACGTTCTCGCTGGGGATGCGGCAGCGGCTCGGGGTGGCGGCGGCGCTGCTCGGCGATCCGGGGGTGCTCATTCTGGACGAGCCGGTGAACGGGCTCGATCCCGAAGGGGTGGTGTGGATTCGGCGCCTGATGCAGGGGTTGGCCGCCGAAGGCCGGACGGTGCTGGTGTCGAGTCATCTCATGGCGGAGATGGCATTGACGGCGGCGCATCTGGTGGTGATCGGCCGGGGCCGACTGCTCGCGGACGAGCCTATGGAGCGGTTCGTGGCCGCGCATTCGGGCGCGAGCCTGGAGGAGGCGTTCATGCGCTTGACCGGCGCGTCGGTGGAGTATCAGAGCGGGTCGGAGGGCGTGCGGTGAGCGGGTTCGGGCAGGCGGCCTCGGCCGAGTGGGTGAAGCTGCGGTCGGTGCGGTCGACGGCGGTCACCTTGGGGGCGTTCGCGGCGCTGGCGCTGGGCCTGGGGTGGCTCATCGGGGGTTCGCTGGAGCAGTCGTTCTATGCGAACATGACGGTGGCGTCGACGTTCATGGGGTTGCTGGTGGCGCAACTGCTACTGGTGACGTTCGCGGTCTCGGCGGTGGGCTCGGAGTTCTCGACGGGCACGATCCGGGCGTCGCTGGCGGCGGTGCCCTCACGGGGGCGGTTCTTCGCGGCGAAGATGACGACCGTGGGCGCGGCCGTGGCGGCCGTCGTGCTGCCGGTCGAGTTGGCGGTGTTCGCCGTAGTGCAGGGCATCGCCTCGGACAAGGCCGTGTCGTGGACGGCGCGGTCGACGGTCGAGGCGCTGCTGGGCGGATGGATCAGCATCACGCTGCTGTGCGTGTTCGCCGCGGCGGTGACGGTGATGACGCGCAGTACGGTGTGGACGCTCGCGATCTTGCTGCCGGTCCTGTTCCTGTCCGGTCAGGGACTGGGCAACCTGGAGGCGATCCAGCCGGTGGTGCAGTACTTCCCCGATCAGGTGGGGCAGGTGGTCATGCAGCTGACCGTCCCCGGCGATCCGCAGTTCGGGCGCGATTACGGTGCTTGGACGGGCGTGGGGCTGCTGGGGTTGTGGACGGCGACGGCGCTGGCGGGAGGCTGGTGGTCGATGCGCCGTCGTGACGCCTGAACGCGTCTCGCGCCGATGTGGACCGTCCAAATGACCGAACCCGTTTCATCACTCACAGTTCTCATATAGCTTCGCTCAGTAGTCGGCCGTTCGGCCGCAAGCCAAGCCGACCCCGCCCTCGCGCGGGGTCGGCGACACTGGATCGAAGGAGCACCTGTGAGAGGTTCTGCCAAGTTCGGCGCGGGTTCGATGCTGCTCGCGGCGGCGCTCGCCGCACTTCCGGCCACCAGCGGCGCCCACGCCGCGTCCGAAGCGACCGAGGCCACGAAGGTCCTGCTGTTCAGCGCGCCCATGACCAGCGACGGGTCCGACGTGCCCGAGGCCGCGATCTCGATTGGCGCGTGCCTGACCGCGGCCACCGAAGTGCTGGGCCCGAACGCGTTCGACTCGTGCGCCGACCAGAACGTCGGCCCGGTCCCCGAGAGCGGCAAGGCCCCCGGCTACCTCCAGCTCACCGACGCCGGCGAGTACCGCTCCGGCGCGGCGATCCTCAACCAGGCGCTGCCGAACGAAGGCGGCATCGAGGTCACGTTCGCGCAGTACCAGTACGGGGGCACCGGCGCCGACGGCATCTCGTTCTTCCTCGTCGACGGCGAGACCGACCTGACCGAGACCGGCGCGGTCGGCGGCAGCCTCGGCTACGCCCAGCACGGCGACTCCCCCGGCGTCGACGGCGGCTACCTCGGGCTCGGCCTGGACGCGTGGGGGAACTTCTCGGCCGACACCGAGGGCCGCGGCACCGGCTGCGACGCCGAGCACCGCGCCCCCGAGCACCTCCAGGTGGCGCTCAACCGCGCGCCCGACACCGTGGCCCTGCGCGGCCCCGGCCAGGGCACCGAGGGCTACTGCCTCCTGGCGACCACGGCCACCGACGAGAAGATCGGCGAATACGGCGGCGGGGACATCTACGGGACCGAACTGCCCGGCGACCTGCGCGCCGAGACGCTCGCCGACGCCAAACGGCTCGTCAAACTCAAGGTCACCGACGGCGAGCACCCCACCGTCACCGTCGACCTCAACTTCCTCGAAGGCGAAGGCTGGCAGCGGGCCTTGGAGACCACCATGCCGTTCGCCGCGCCCGACACGTTCAAGATCGGGTTCGCTTCGGCGACCGGCGGCGCGACCGACGTGCACCTGATCCGGCACCTGCGGGTCGAGACCTTCGAATAAGCCGAAACACGAACGGGCCCGGGGCGAAAGCCCCGGGCCCGTTTCGCGTCGTCTAGTACTCCATGAGCTGGCGGGCCGCCTCGGCCACCGAGCCCGACAGCGACGGGTAGATCGTGAACGTGCGGGCCACCTGCTCCACGGTGAGCCGCTGCTCCACCGCCAGAGCGATCGGGGTGATCAGTTCCGAAGCGCGCGAGCCGACCACGATGCCCCCGGCGACGATCCCCGAGGAGTTCCACGCGAACAGCTTCACGAAGCCCTCGGTGCGGTCGACCATCTTGGCGCGCGGGTTGGACGCGAACGGCAGCAGCACGCCGCGGCAGTCCACTTTGCCCGAGTCCACGTCGTCCTGGCTCACGCCGACCGAGGCCAGCTCGGGGTCAGTGAACACGTTCGCGGCCACGTGGGCGAGCTTGATGGGGCGCACCGCCTCGCCGAGCGCGTGCCAGATCGCGATGCGGCCCTGCATGGCCGCGACCGAGGCCAGGGCGTGGACGCCGGTGACGTCGCCTGCGGCGTAGACGCCGGGGACGTTGGTGCGGGAGACCTTGTCGACGGGGATGAAGCCGCGGTCGTCGACGTTGACGCCGTAGGCGTGCAGGCCCAGGTCGTCGGAGTTGGGGATGGAGCCGACGCAGATGAGCGCGTGGCTGCCTTCGATGACGGTGCCGTCTTCGAGCTCGACCTCGACGCCGGTCTCGGTGCGGCGGGCGGCGGCGGCGCGGGAGTGGTTGCGCACGTCCATGCCGCGGCGGACGAACACGCGGCCGACGGTCTCGGCGGCTTCGGCGTCCTCGTGGGGCATGACGCGGTCGCGCGAGGAGATGAGGGTGACGGCCGAACCCATGGCCAGGTAGGCCGAGGCGAACTCGGCGCCGGTGACGCCGGAGCCGACCACGATGAGGTGCTCGGGCAGTTCCTTGAGGTCGTAGAGCTGGCGCCAGGTGAGGATGCGCTCGCCGTCGACGGGCGCGGAGGTGAGGGTGCGGGGGGTGGCGCCGGTGGCGAGGAGGACCACGTCGGCGTCGGTGTCGTACGGTTCGCCTTCGAAGGGCACGACGTGGAGTTCGTGGACGTAGTTGTAGCTCTTGTCGACGCGGAGCGCGCCGCGGCCGTAGACGATCTCGACGCCCGCGGTGGTGAGCTTCTGGGCGATGTCGGCGGACTGCTGGGTGGCCAGGCGGCGGACGCGGCCGTTGACCGAGGCCGCGTCGGCGGTGGCCTCCTTGGTGCCGATGCCCAGTTCGGAGGATTCGTGGATCTCGGTGAGGACCGCCGAGGCGGCGATGAAGGTCTTGGAGGGGACGCAGTCGGACAGGACGCACGCGCCGCCGGTCCCGGTGGCCTCGATGAGGGTGACGTCGGCGCCGAGTTGGGCCGCCACGAGGGCGGCTTCGTACCCGGCGGGGCCTCCGCCGATGATCGCTACTCGTGCCACGGACGCGCCTTTCGGAGTTGGGGATGCTTCTTTGCGGGCTGGTTTAAGGGTATCTTCGAGTCGTGCATCTCTATGCCGCGTATGGCTCGAATCTCGACCCCGCACGCATGCGTGCGACCTGCCCGCGATCCCCGCTGGTGGGGACGGGGTGGCTGGAGGGCTGGCGTCTGACGTTCGGCAACGCCGAGCTGGGTTCGGAGTCGGCGGTGGCGACGGTCGTGGAGGCCCCGGGCGAGCGGGTGTTCGTGTCGCTGTACGACCTCGACCCGGCCGACCGGCAGGTGCTCGACGAGCTGGAGGGCCTCAATTCGGGGCTGTACCGCAAGATGCACACCCAGGCCGCGACGCTGGAGGCGAACCGGCAGGTGTGGCTGTACGTGTTCGAGGGCTTCGAGGGCGGTCTGCCGAGCCAGTGGTACCTGGACGAGATCGTGCGGGCCGCCGAGGCCGCGGGTGCGCCGCAGGATTACGTCGAGGCGTTGCGAAAGCGGCCTACGGCGGAGTGAGCGGGTCGGCCGACTGACGCCCCGGCCGCATCGGCCGTCGAGCGAGCGCGGCCGATCGAACCCGCAGGCGCGCGATCGCGGGTCGATCGCTTTCGACAGCGGGACGAGGCCTGAGGCTTCGTCCCGCTGTCGTTGCAGTGCTTCGCGTTGCGGCGCTTTAGAACGCGGGGTTCATGGCCGCGGCGAGCGCGGTGTGAGTCATGACGCGGACGCCGTGTTCGAGGGCCTTCTCGTCGATGTCGAAGGTGCCCTGGTGGATGTCCAGGCGCTCGCCGGGGCGACCGACGCCCAGGCGGGCCATCGCGCCGGGGATCTGCTCCAGATAGTAGGCGAAGTCCTCGCCGCCCATGGACATGGGCGCCTCGGCGACCGCGCCGTCGCCGAGGGCGGCGGCGGTGGCTCCGGCGAACATGGCGGCGGCCGCGCGGTCGTTGACCACGGGCGGGACGCCGCGGCGGTAGTCGATCTCGCATTCGACGCCGGAGGCGCGGGCGACCGAACGGGTGATCTCCTGGACCAGGTCGGGGATCATGTCCCAGGTCTCGCGGCCGTGGACGCGGACGGTGGCGCGGGCGAGGGCCTCCTGGGGGATCGCGTTCGCCGCTTCACCGGCCTGGACGGCGCCGAACACGATCGCGACCGACTGGCGCGGGTCGAGGCGGCGATTGACCAGCGCGGGCACGTCGACCACGACGCGGCCGATGGCGTTGACGAGGTCGGAGGTCAGGTGCGGGCGGGAGGTGTGGCCGCCGCGGCCGGTCATGCGGACCTCCATGACGTCGCACGCGGCCGTGAGCGGGCCGGTGCGGACCCCGATCTGCCCGGTGAGGAACTGGGGGTCGCAGTGGAAGGCGAAGATCGCGGCCACATCGGTGAGCGCCCCGTATTTGATCATGGTGGGCGCGCCGGAGGGGAACTGCTCTTCGGAGGGCTGGAAGATGAGGCGGAAGCGGCCCGGGAGGCCTTCGACGCGTTCGAGTTCGGACAGGACGCGGCCGACGCCCAGGAGCATCGCGGTGTGGGCGTCGTGGCCGCACGCGTGGCAGACCCCGTCGACGGTGGAGCGGTACGGGACCTGCTTGGGGTCGTGGATGGGCAGGGCGTCCATGTCGGCGCGGATCGCGATGACCCGGTCGCCGGTGCCGATGTCGCAGGTCAGTCCGGTGCCGTCGGGGATGAGCTGGGGCGAGAGCCCGGCTTCGGCGAGGCGGGCGGCCACGTAGTCGGCGGTGTCGTGCTCTTGGCGCGACAGGCGCGGGTTCGCGTGGATGTGGCGGCGGACCGCGACGATCTCGGGGGCGTGGGCGGCGAGCCAGGCGTCGAGGAAGTCGGGCAGCGAATGGGACATGGCCTGCTCCGTAGCGGTGGTGCCGGAAGCTGCGTTCGGTGCAGCGGAGTCGAAGGCGGGCAGCGCGCCCGGTACCACGAGACACTCCTGCGGCGCGATCGCGCGCGGGGCGGGCTCATTGGACTTGGTGGCGGTACCCATCTCGACGACTTTCTCCGCAGTGAGCGTAAACATTCCTTCGCGCCTCGCAATTCGCGTTCGAGGATCAAAGCCATTGGAGCGCGATTGGGCAAGCTTAATCCGATCGCACTCCGTTGCGGCCTGCGCCGTGATTTGCGACGCCCGCCGCCGGTGTCCCGGCGGGTTCCAGGCCCGGGGTCCGGGTTGGCCGGAATTCGGCCCGGGATCGGCGTCTGGGCCGTTCACGGGCCGTGACGCCAGGGCGGCGGGAGCGGCTGCGGCCTTGCGGTCACGGCTGCACGACGGCCGGTCACGGCCTTTCGGCCGAACCCGCCGTCATGATGCATAACGCTTGCCGGGCCGATAAGTTACGGCCGCAATCCCGGTTTTTCATACAGGACGCGGACGCGCCGAGCTTTCGAGCGCGTCCGCGTGCCAGTCTTTCGCGAATCGTCGATTCCGGCGACAGACGCGTTGTGCGCTTCGCCTCTGGGTGACTATTCGGTCACCAGTTGTCGGTGGGGACGTACCTTCCCCATTCGGCGGCCAGTGCGGCGCTCACTTCGCCGACGGTCGCGCCCGCGGCGAGCGCGGTCTTGAGCGGGTAGAGGACGTTGTCGGTGCCGCGGGCGGCGACGCGGACGGCTTCGAGCGCGGCGGCGGTGGCGGCTTCGTCGCGGGCGGCGCGGTGGGCGGCGAGCCGCTGGACCTGCGCGGCCTCGATCGCGGGGTCCACTTTGAGCGGTTGATAGGGCGCTTCGTCGCCGTTGAGCGTGTATTTGTTGACGCCGACCACGATCTGCTCTCCGGCGTCGATGCGCTTGGCAGTGTCGTAGGCGCTGCGTTCGATCTCGCTCTTCTGGAATCCGGCTTCGATGGCGGCGACCGCCGAGCCGTGCGCGAAGACCGCGTCGATGAGGGCACTGGCCTCGGCTTCGACGGCGTCGGTGAGGGCTTCGACGGCGTAGGACCCGGCGAAGGGGTCGACGGTGTCGGTGAGATCGGTCTCGGCGGCGATGACCTGCTGGGTGCGCAGGGCCAGGCGCGCGGAGGTGTCGGTGGGCAGGGCGATGGCCTCGTCGTAGGCGTTGGTGTGGAGCGACTGGGTGCCGCCGAGGACGGCGGCGATGGCCTGGACGGTGACGCGGGCGAGGTTGACCTCGGGCTGCTGGGCGGTGAGCTCGACTCCGGCGGTCTGGGTGTGGAAGCGGAGCTTCATCGAGCGGGGGTCCTTGGCGCCGAAGCGGTCGCGCATGATGTGGGCCCACAGGCGCCGGGCGGCGCGGAACTTGGCGACCTCGGTGAGCAGGGTCGAGCGGGCCACGAAGAAAAACGACAGGCGCGGCGCGAAGGCGTCGATGTCGAGCCCGGCGGCCAGGGCGCATTCGACGTATTCGATGCCGTCGGCGAGGGTGAACGCGAGCTCTTGCGCGGGGGTGGCCCCGGCCTCGGCCATGTGGTAGCCGGAGATGGAGATCGTGTTCCATTGCGGCAGTTCGGCGGCGCAGTACGCGAAGGTGTCGCTGACCAGGCGCAGGCTGGGCGCGGGCGGGAAGATGTAGGTGCCGCGGGCGATGTATTCCTTGAGGATGTCGTTCTGGATGGTGCCGCGCAGCTTCGCGGGGTCGACCCCTTGCTCTTCGGCGACGAGCTGGTAGAGCAGGAGGAGGACGGCGGCGGGGGCGTTGATGGTCATGGAGGTGGAGACTTCGCCGAGGGGGAGCCCGTCGAAGAGGGTGCGCATGTCGGCGAGGGAGTCGATGGCGACGCCGACCTTGCCGACCTCGCCGAGCGCTTCGGGGGCGTCGGAGTCGTAGCCCATCTGGGTGGGCAGGTCGAACGCGACGGAGAGCCCGGTGGTGCCCGCGGCGAGGAGGTCGCGGTAGCGGCGGTTGGACTCGGCGGCGGTCGCGAAGCCGGCGTACTGGCGCATCGTCCAGGGCCGGGAGGCGTACATCGAGGGGTGGACGCCGCGCGTGTAGGGGAAGGCTCCGGGGTCGCCGAGCTTCTCGGGCAGGTCCTGGGGGGTGTCGTCGGGTCCGTAGACGGTTCGGATCTCGATCCCGCCTCGGCCTTGCGGTGGGTGTTCCATGGCTGCCATCCTAGGTGTTCGTGCGCGTCTTCGGGAAGTCGTGGCGGGCTGAGCGCGGGCGCCGCCGATTCCCGGTTCCGATTCCGTTTACGACCGCGTCGGCTGGGCTTTACGAGCCCGGTCGAGGAGGCCGTTGCGAGCCGTAGGCGATCCCGGTACCGAGTCGGTGGCCGGGACGCGGCAGACTAGTGGGGATCCCTGCGAGGAGTGGCCGAATGACGTATTCATCTGACTACGGTCGCGGTGGTCCCGGCGCATATGAGGACCCCCGCTCCGGTGCGGTGCCCCCTCCGCGGCAACCGCCCGAGACCCAAGGCGCGCACGGGTTCTCCAGTGCCCCTTATGGATCGGAGCCGCGGGGCGGTGCGAACGCGCCCTCGTTCGGGGCCCGGTTCACCGGCCCGGAGGGCCCCGGCGGCGACTCCGGTTCGTACCGGTCCGGTTACAACCGGGACGCGTACGGCGGCGACTCCTACGGCGACTCCTCCTACCGCAACAGCTCCTCCTACGGCAACTACGGGAACCTCGGGCAGAGCTTCGCCGTGGGCGGCGAGCAGCCCGGCCAGCCGCGGCGCGACCTCGGGTCGGGGGGCCACCGGGCCGGGCCCGGCGACCTCGTGGCCGAGCGCTACCAGCTCGTCGACCTCGTCGGCAAGGGCGGCAACGGCTCGGTGTGGCGCGCCACCGACATGGTCCTGCGCCGCGAAGTGGGCCTCAAAGAGGTGTTCCTGCCCCCGGACCTGCCCCCGGCAGAGCGCGTGCAACTCATCGAGCGGTCCCGGCGCGAAGCCCAGATCGCCGCCGGGCTCTCGCACCCGTCGGTGATCCGCGTGTTCGACGTGGTCGAGCACGCCGGGCTCCCCTGGATCGTGATGGAGCTGCTCCAGGCGAGGAGCCTCGCCGAGATCCTCACCCAGGACGGGCCGCTGTCGCCTCGCGTGGCCGCCAAGATCGGCCTCGCGCTCACCGGGGCGCTCCAGGCCGCGCACGACGCCGGGATCATCCACCGCGACGTCAAACCCGGCAACGTGCTCATCTCCACCGACGGGCGCTGCGTCCTCTCCGACTTCGGCGCCGCCCAGATGCACCAGGTCTCCGGCGGCACCACCCCCGGGAAGGTCCTCGGCTCGGCGCACTACATCGCGCCCGAACGGGCCGTGGGCCACCCGGCCGAACCGGCCAGCGACGTGTTCAGCCTCGGCGTGACCCTGTACGCGGCCGTCGAGGGCCGCCCGCCCTTCGACCGCGGCGACGCGGTCTCGACCATGCGCGCCGTCGTCCAAGAACCCCCCGAGAACCCCCGCCACGCCGGGCCGCTGACCCCGCTGCTCGGCGGCATGCTCGCCAAGGAACCGCACCAGCGGGCCGCGCTGCCCGACGTGCGCGACGAACTCGCCGCGCTCCTGGCCGGGCCGCTCGCCGGCCCCGGCGGGGCCCAGACCCCCTCGCCGCCCTACCGCGGTGGCGCGGGCGGGCAGACCAGCGGCTACCGCGAAGTCGCCCCGCCCAGGGAGCGCGAGGCCGAACCCGAGCCCGAACCGAGCCGGTCCCGGCCCGCCATCTGGGTCGTCTGCGCGCTCTTGGCGCTGGTCCTCATCTGGGGCGGGTACAAGCTCGTCACCGGCGACGAGGGCTCGGGAGGCGAAGCGCCCCAAGGGGAGCAGACCACCGGCGAAGGCGAGGAGCCGCCGCCGGGCGACGACGAGGAGCAACCGCCGCCCGAGGCCCCGTTCGAGACCGCCGTCCACGAAGGCGGCGGATTCACCGCGAACTACCCGTCGAACTGGGGCGAAGGCACCGCCGGCGACGCGTTCGAGTCGTACTACAACCCCGACGACGACAGCCAATGGGTCCGGTTCTACTCCGGATCCGACTGGGCCCCCGAAGGGCCGCAGGCCTTCTTGGAGAACTACTGGAGCGGCCTGCCCGGGGAGATGACCGACCTCGAGCAGACCCGCCTGGAGCCCGTCGAATTCGGGGGCATGACCGGCACGGTCCTGGAGTACACCGGCACCAACACCGACGACGTCGGCGCCGACCGCCACTCCATCTGGGCCATCGTGGAGGCCGAGGACGGCACCGAGTACGGCGTGTTCATCGCCGGGAACGCCGACGCCTGGGAGCTATCACAGGCGGTCTACACCGAAGCCCTGGCTTCGTTCGCCACCGGCTGAGGCCACACCGACCGCAACGGCGGCCCCGCCTGCGGCGGATATGCGACCATTTCCACATGACGGAGTCTGCTCACACCAATCTGGACGCGCTGCGCGCCACCGCGCTGCAATGGATCACCGACGACCCCGACAAGGCCGCCCGCGACGAGCTCTACCGCCTCCTCGACGCGCTCCCCGCCACGGCCGAGGAGCTCGCCGACCGCTTCGCCGGGCGCCTCAAGTTCGGCACCGCCGGACTGCGCGGGCCCCTGCGGGCCGGACCCAACGGCATGAACCTCGCCGTGGTCCGCGCCGCCGCCGCCGGACTCGCGAACTGGCTCGACGCCAAAGGCGCCACCGGGCCCGTCGTCATCGGCTACGACGCCCGGCACGGCAGCCGCGACTTCGCGATCGAGACCGCCCGCGTCGTCACCGGCTCGGGCCGCGGCGCGCTCCTCATGCCCGGACCGCTCCCGACCCCGGCCACCGCGTTCGCCGTGACCCACCTCGACGCCGCGGCCGCCGTCCAGGTCACCGCCAGCCACAACCCGCCCCAGGACAACGGCTACAAGGTCTACCTCGGGCGCGAACTCGGCGGCGACCTCGGCGCGGGAGCCCAGATCGTCCCGCCCGCCGACACCGAGATCGAAGCGGCCATCGAAGCACTCGGCCCGCTCTCGGAGATCCCCCTCGGCGACGAGGGCGAGACCCTCGACGGCACCGTCGTGGACGAATACCTCGCCTCGATCGCCTCCGTGGTCGACCCCGACGACCCCAAGCGCCTCGCCTCCGTGGCCACCCCGATGCACGGCGTCGGCGGACAGACCCTGGTGCGGGCCATGGAGAAAGCCGGATTCGCGGCCCCGACCCTGGTGAGCGAGCAGGCCGAACCCGACGCGGACTTCCCGACCGTGGCCTTCCCCAACCCCGAAGAGCCCGGCGCGATCGACCTGCTCACGGCCCTCGCGGTCGAAGAGGGCGCCGACGTGGCGCTGGCCCTGGACCCCGACGCCGACCGCTGCTCGGTGGCCGTCCCGGTCGAAGGCGGCACGTGGCGCCAGCTCTCGGGCAACGAGGTCGGGGTACTCCTGGCCGACCACTGGATGCGCAAGGGCCACCAGGGCACGTACGCGACCACGATCGTGTCCACCACGCAGCTCAAGGCGATGTGCGACAAGCGCGGCTTCGGCTACATGGAGACCCTGACCGGGTTCAAGTGGCTCGCGCGCACCAGCGGTGACCTGGCGTTCGCGTTCGAAGAGGCGCTCGGCTACTGCGTCGCGCCCGAGTACCTGAGGGACAAGGACGGTATCTCGGCCTCGCTCGTGGTCGCCGAGATCGCCGCCGGCCAGGCCGCGCGCATGGCAACCCTTCAGGACCGCCTCGACGAGCTCGCCGAGGAGTTCGGCGTCTACGAGACCGGGCAGCTCTCGGTCCGGGTCGAGGACCTCTCCGAGATCGACGCGTGCATGAAGCGCCTGCGCGCCAGCCGCCCGACCTCGCTGCTGGACGAGCCGGTCACCGACTACCTCGACCGCCTCCCCGACGCCGACGTCGTGACGATCACGACCGCGAACGCACGGGTCGTGGCCCGCCCCAGCGGCACCGAACCCAAGCTCAAGGCCTACCTCGAAGTCCGAGAAGACGTCGGAGGCGACCTCCAGGGCGCGAGGGAACGAGCCCGCGCGAGCGTCGAGGCCTTGAAAGCCGAAGTGGCCGCGATCCTAGGAGTCCCCCACTAAGCACGCAAGGAGAAGTGGCCGGGCGCTGTGCGCCCGGCCACTTTTGCGAGAGCGTGTCGCTTCCACGATTCGCTTGATTCACCTGATAAAACAGATAATATGATAACTATGACTGCCATCACCGCAACGGAGGCCGCGCGGCGGTTCTCGGCGATCCTGGATGCCTCGAGCCGCGGCGAGGTCTTCGAAGTGATGCGCGGCGGCGTCCACGTCGCGACGATCACGCCGCCGCACCGCGCGAACGGCGGCGCCATCATCGACGCTTACAAGAACCACGAGCCGGACCCTGAATTTGGCGACCTGCTCGAAGAGATTCACAACGAGATGAACAAGCCAGTGGTGGTCAAGGACCCGTGGGAAGAAGACTGATCTGGGACACCGGCGTTGTCATCGCCATCGAACGCCACAAGATCGACCCAGCAGCGTTCATGCTCGTCGACGATGACGTCGCAGTCGCCACCGTGACGCTGACAGAACTGAAACTCGGTGTGAAACTCTCACCACCCGAAAAGCGCGCCCGCCGGACCGCCTCTATCGAACATGTGCTCCTCAACTGCTCGTTGGCGGACTACACGGTCGAAGTGACGGAGTTCCACGCCGACCTCAAAGCGCACTGCCGCCGAACGGGAACTCCCCGAGGCGAGCTCGATCTCATGATCGCCGCGACGGCACTCGCGACCAGCCGGGTCCTGGTCACGTTCGACCGCAAAGCCTGCTTCGGCGGTCTCCCCGGCGTGAACGTCATCGAGCTACCGAACACATGAATCGAGGGTTCAGTCACCGCGGACAGCCGATCGACCGGGCTCTCATCGCGCGGTGCCGTGAGATCGCAAGTGGCAGTGGCATCACCGCCGACGACGTTCTCACCGCGATTGAGGAGGTTCGCGCGGAGCAGCAGGCCCGCGTCGAACGCCTCTGCGACCTTGTCAGTCCAGATCGAGACAGATGAGGGGCCGGGCGCGCAGCGCCTGGCCCCGTTCGTTTCGGTCAGAAGCGGCGGTAGGCGCCGAATTGGCGGTCTCCGGCGTCGCCTAGGCCGGGGACGATGTAGGCCTTGGCGTCGAGTTGGGGGTCGACCGCGGCGGTGGTCATGCGCAGGCTCAGGCCTGAAGACGAGAGCTTTTCGATGCCGTCGGGGGCGCACAGGACGCTGATGAGGTCGATGTCGGTGCAGCCGCGGGCGGCGATCATCTCGCAGCAGCGCAGGAGCGAGCCGCCGGTGGCGACCATGGGGTCGAGAACGATGACGTGGCGGCCGGTGAGGTCGTCGGGGAGGGACTCCATGTAAGCGTACGGCTCGTGCGTCTCCTCGTCGCGGGCCAGGCCCACGAAGCCCATCGAGGCGTCGGGGATCATCGACTGCGCGGCGTCGGCCATGCCGAGCCCGGCCCGCAGGACCGGGACGAGCACCGGCGGGTTCCCCAGCCGGAAGCCCTTGGCCGCGGCCACCGGGGTCCTGATCTCGTATTCGGTCACGGCCACCTCGCGGGTGGCCTCGTAGACGAGCATCATGGTGAGCTCGTGCAGGGCGGCCCGGAACCTCGGCGAGTCCGAGCGCTCGTCGCGCATGGCGGTGAGCCTCTCGGCGGCGAGCGGGTGTTCGACGATCTTGACATCCACGGTTACCAACCTTAACGCCCTGTTCGCCGAGCTAATGTGAGCTGGTCACCATCGTCCGCCCGGGGCCGCGGGGTAAAGGCCCCTCACCTTGGTCGCGAGCCGCAAGCGCAGGCAACATGAGTTTGGATACCATCGGGTCATGGGATCAATTTTGAGCGGCGCTGAGGCCGTCGCGCTGGTTCGAGGTCTGCCGGGGGTCGACGCGGTCGGGCTCGAGGCGCGGGCGGCGGGTTTGAGCACTCGCTCGGTCAAGAAGGAGTCGAAGGCGAAGGCCATCGACCTGGCCATCAGCATGATCGACCTGACCACCCTCGAAGGGGCGGACACGCCCGGCAAGGTCAGGTCGCTCGCGGCCAAGGCCATGCGCCCCGACGGCGACGCGCCCGCCACCGCCGCGGTCTGCGTGTACCCGTCGATGGTGGCCACCGCCGCCGAAGCCGTGAAGGGCTCGGGCGTCAAGGTCGCCTCGGTCGCGACCGGGTTCCCCGCCGGGCAGGTCCCGCTGGAGGTGCGCCTGGCCGACACCGAGGCCGCCGTGCGGGCCGGAGCCGACGAGATCGACATGGTCATCAACCGCGGCGCTTTTCTGGCCGGGGACCTGGAGAAGGTCTACGGCGAGATCAAGGCCGTCAAGGTCGCCAGCGGCGAGGCCCGCCTCAAGGTCATCCTGGAGACCGGTGAACTGGTGACCTACGACGACGTGCGCCGCGCGTCCTGGCTGGCGATGCACGCCGGGGCCGACTTCATCAAGACCTCCACCGGCAAGGTCGGCGTCAACGCGACCCTGCCGGTCACGCTGCTGATGATGCAGGCCGTGCGCGACTTCCGCGCCGCGACCGGCGTCCAGGTCGGCGTCAAACCCGCAGGCGGGATCCGCAACACCAAGGACGCCATCAAGTACCTGGTGTGCGTCAACGAGATCCTCGGCGACGACTGGCTCTCCAATGAATGGTTCCGCTTCGGCGCGTCCAGCCTCCTCAACGACCTGCTCATGCAGCGCCAGAAACTCAAGACCGGCCACTACTCCGGCCCCGACTACGTGACGGTGGACTAAGCGATGTTCGAGTACGCTCCCGCGCCCGAGTCGGTGCGGCCCCAGATCAAAGAGCACTACGGGCTGTTCATCGACGGCGAGTTCGTCGACGGCCAGGACGTGTTCAAGTCCGTCAACCCCGCCTCCGAAGCGGTCCTGTTCACCGTGGCCGAGGCCGGGGAGGCCGACGTGGCGAAGGCCGTCGCGGCCGCGCGAGCCGCCTACGAGAACGTGTGGGGCCCCATGAGCGGGGCCGAGCGGGGCAAGTACCTGTTCCGGATCGCCCGGCTCCTCCAGGAGAAGGCCCGCGAGTTCGCTGTGGCCGAGTCGCTCGACAACGGCAAGCCCATCAAGGAGACCCGCGACTTCGACGTGCCGACCGCGGCGCAGCACTTCTTCTACCACGCGGGCTGGGCCGACAAGCTCGACTACGCCGGGCTCGGGCCGGATCCGAAGCCGCTGGGCGTCGTGGGCCAGGTGATCCCCTGGAACTTCCCGCTGCTCATGCTGGCGTGGAAGATCGCGCCCGCGCTCGCGTGCGGGAACACCGTGGTGCTCAAGCCCGCCGAGACCACGCCGCTGACCGCGCTCATGTTCGCCGAGCTGTGCCAGGAGGCCGACCTGCCCGCGGGCGTGGTCAACATCCTTCCCGGCGCGGGGGCCACCGGGGCCGCGCTGGTCGACAGTGCCGTGGACAAGATCGCGTTCACCGGGTCGACGGCCGTGGGCCGGGCCATCGCGAAGGCCGTGGCGGGCACCAAGAAGAAGGTCACGCTCGAACTGGGCGGCAAGGCCGCGAACATCGTGTTCGACGACGCGGCGATCGACCAGGCCGTCGAGGGCATCGTCAACGGGATCTTCTTCAACCAGGGGCACGTGTGCTGCGCCGGTTCCCGCCTGCTGGTGCAGGAGTCGGTGGCCGAGGAGGTCCTCGAGCGCCTCAAGGCCCGCATCGGGACGTTGCGCATCGGCGACCCGCTCGACAAGAACACCGACATCGGCGCGATCAACTCAGCCGAGCAGCTCGAGCGCATCACATCGCTCACCGAGGCCGGGCGCGGCGAGGGCGCCGAACCGTGGCAGCCCGCGTGCGACCTGCCCGAGCAGGGGTTCTGGTTCCGTCCCACCGTGTTCACCGGGGTCCAGCAGTCGATGCGGATCGCCCAGGAGGAGATCTTCGGGCCGGTGCTGTCGGTGCTGACCTTCCGCACCCCCGACGAGGCGATCGCGAAGGCCAACAACACCCCGTACGGGCTGTCGGCCGGGGTGTGGACCGAGAAGGGCTCGAAGATCCTGTGGGCGGCCGAGCGCCTGCGCGCGGGCGTGGTGTGGGCCAACACGTTCAACCAGTTCGACGCCGCCAGCCCGTTCGGCGGCCTGAAGGAGTCCGGTTACGGCCGCGAAGGCGGTCGCCAGGGCCTGGAGGCTTACCTCGATGTCTGATCGCCTGCGCGTCAAGAAGACCTACAAGCTGTACGTCGGCGGGAAGTTCCCCCGCTCGGAGTCCGGAAGGAGCTACCCGGTGGCCAGCCCCGACGGGACCGAGCTGGCGAACGCCGCGCTCGCCAGCCGCAAGGACGCCCGCGACGCCGTCGCCGCCGCCCGCAAGGCCCAGAAACCGTGGGCCGGACAGACCGCGTATCTCAGGGGCCAGATCCTCTACCGGGTCGCCGAAATGCTCGAAGGCCGCGCCGGACAGTTCGCAGAGGAACTCGCCGACGCGACCGGGACCGAACCGGCCGAGTCACTGTGGACGGTCGAGCAGGCGATCGACCGGCTCGTGCACTACGCGGGCTGGACCGACAAGTACACCTCGGTGCTCGGCGGCGCGAACCCGGTGGCCGGGCCCTACTTCAACCACACGAAACCGGAGGCGCTCGGGGTGGTGGCGATCGCCGCGCCGCAGGGCGACCCGCTGCTCGGTTTGATCGAGGCGCTCGCGCCCGCGATCGCCGCCGGGAACACCGTGGTGGTGCTCGCGAGCGAGGCGAAGCCCTTGCCCGCGTTGAGCTTCGCCGAAGTGCTCGCGACCTCCGACGTGCCCGGCGGGGTGGTGAACCTGTTGAGCGGCAAGGTCGCCGAGGTCATGCCGCATCTGGCGTCGCACGCCGACGTCAACGGGATCGACCTTGGCGGCGTGGACGACGCGGCGCTGGCCGCGGACCTGGAGGCCGAGGCCGCCGGGACGCTCAAGGTGGTCCGCCGCCCGGGCAAGGCGGGCACCTCGCTCGACCTCTTGCGCCAGTGGACCGACTACAAGACCGTGTGGCACCCGGCCGGAATGGCCGCCGCGGCGGGCGGCGGCTACTGACGCTCGCGGCGGGGCCGTTCCGAACTGGAACGGCCCCGTTCGCGCATCCGGCGCCCCGCGCACTTCGGAAAGCGCACACCGGTTGCGACTCGGCCAGACGTGAGGTCGTAGGCTGTTCCCCAGCTAGGGGGTGTCCGAGAACTCCCGGCATGGGGGTTCGCGGACACCCCTCAACGACCTACGGGAGGAACGCGACATGGCGGCCGAATCTGACGGCTCGGAGCGCAGCGCCGAGACCGAGAAGCTCTGGAACGAGACCGGGGTCGACCCGATCGAGCTCCACCTCGGCAAGGACTCCGGCTTCACCCTGCGCGCCTACCGGATGTCGGACACGCTGCCGGGCGCGTCCGAGGAGCCCGAAGTCGAAGCCGAGTCCGAAGAGGTCGAGGAACCCAAGGCCGCCAAGGGAAAGAAGAAGACCGAGCAGGCCGAGCAGGTCCCCGAGGACGAGGACGCCGCCGAGCCCGACCCGGCCGACTTCGAGGACGAGCCCGAGGAGCTCGAAGAGGTCGAGGACGCCCTCGACGCCGAGCCCGAAGAGGTCCCGGTCTTCCTGACCCGCAAGGGCAAGCTCCTGCTGTTCCGCGAGCCCGAGGCGCTCGCGGCCTACGTCAAGGACAACGACGACCACGACCTCGCCGCGATCGACGAGTACGCCGAGCTCCAGGAGCGCATCACCGCCGCCGACGTGGCCTGTGATGAAGCCGACACCTACGAACTCGACCTGGTCGTGGCCAACCTGCGCGGCGGGCACGACGCGTGGGAGCCCGAGCTGCTCATCAAGGCCGCCGAAGTCGGCCGCGACCTGGGCTACGCCCTCCACAACGACTCCATCATCGGCGCCCTGGCCCCCGGCTCGCCCCTCGACGACCTCGACGAGACCTTCCGGGTGGTCGCCGACGGCGGCCTGCGCGGCAAGTTCGCCAAGCGCCGCCTGCGCAAGAACGACTCCCAGCAGGCCGCGATCGCCTGGCGCGGGGTCATCGCCAAGGTCAACGATCACGTCGAATGGCGTTAAAAGGAGACCTCGGCCGAACGGTCCATGCGGACTCGTCCGCGGAGTCCGAATCCGAGTGCCGCCGCATAGTGATGCGGCGGCACCACTGCGTTATTCCACAAGGGAATCAGCAGGTCAGGACCCACAGAAAATTGACTGTTATGTGTGCTATGACCTTCCCGCCCTTGATGAACCCGCACTCGCTGTCCGCTTGCAGAACCGAGTATTCTGCGGAAAACTGATAACGGACTGGTAAAAACGGGCCGGGCGCAAGCCTCGCCGACAGGGGCGCCGCCCGCACGGGCGGACCCCCACGAGAGGAGCTCCGCGGGTGCAAGTGTTCTGCGGCATCACCACCGACCAGCAGGTAACCGGAGCCGGCCACGGCGACACCGCCTGCGCGGTCGCGCTCGTCGCCGCCGGCGGCAGCCTCATCGCCACCGACACGTTCGGTGACGACCCTCGCGGATGGGTCCGGCTCGTCAGCCTCCTCGCGCGATCGGCCCCGGGCCAGTCGGTCTCGGTGGCCGTCGACGGCGAGGTCGTGCAGCTCGCCGAGTACGCCGCAGCAGCAGGCCTCCTCGTCGTCCGCGCCGAGGGGCACACCTCCCGCTCCAAGGACGCGCTCGACGACGCCATCGCCGTCGCCCGCGGCCTGTCCACCGGCGAAGTCGCGGGGCCGCCCTTCGCCCCGCGCCCTGAGATCAACGCTCTGCGCCCCATCCTCGACACCGTGTCCTCGGCCGCCCGGGCCCGCCACGACGCCGCAGAGGCCCTCACGTGCCTCCTGCGCGCGGTCTTCCCCGCGGCGCTGGCCGCGTGGGACGACCCGAGCGAGGCCAACGCCGTCGCGATCCTCACCCGGCTCCCTCAACCCGGTGCGCTCCAGTCGATCTCGACCGAGGAGCTCGCCGCCGACCTGGCGACCGTGGCCGACCCCGGCCAGGTGGCCGCGATGGCCGGCGCGCTCACCGAGGCGATCCGCGAGATCGGCGGCGGCGACGACCCGTCCGTGGCCCCTTCGGTCTCGGCGACGGCCGAGGCCGTGGCCGCGTGGGACCGCTCGTTGGAAGGGCTCGTCGGGCTCATCCAGGCCAAGCGGCCCCGGACCGAGGCCGCCGCCCCGGCGGCTCCTGCCGTTCCCGCTCCCCCGCAGGCCGCAGAGCGCGCTCCGAGGCGCTCGCGGCGCGGCCAGGACACGCACGCCACCGTCCGCCTCCCCGGCGACCTGCCCGACCGCCAGAGCCTGCGGGCCCTGGACCCTGCCTCGCAGCTCCACTCGCTGGTCCAGACCGACCTCGAAGCCACGCAGGTGATCCCGCCCGAGGCCGACCGCCAGCCGGTCGACGCCGAGACCGGCACCCGCTCGATCCGCCGCCGCCGGTCCCAGCCCGCCGAACTCCCCCAGCAGGACGCGCCCGAGCCGCGCCGCCACCCGTGGCAGCCGAAGGAAGACGTCAACATCGTCGACGTGGCGAGCCTCGCCGGAGACGACGACGGGCTCCTGATCTTCGGGCAGGCCCGCAGCGCGTGGTTCAAGCGCCCCGAGAGCGAAGAGCCCGAAGCCGAGTCGTGGAACCTGCCCGGCGACGACGGCTGGCGCACCGCCCGCGACGTCACCGAGGCCCCCGCGACCGAGGCGCCCACGACCCCCACGGGACTGCCGCGGCGCAAGCCGCAGGCGAACCTCGTGCCCGGCGCGGTCGTGGCCGACGAGCGGGCCCGCTTCGACGAGCCGATCGACCGCGACCCCGAACTGCTGGCGCAGAACACCGCCGGTTACTTCAAGGGCTGGGGCCGCGCCCGCGGCGCCCGCGCCGGCCTGAACAACCGGACGGAGAGGATGGCAACCCGATGAGCGCCAACCTCGGTGTGTACGAGCGCTCGCTGAGCATGCTGCTCGGCTCCCTCGTGGCCCGCACCCCGGGCCTGTCCCACGCGGTGCTGGTGAGCGTGGACGGACTGCCGCTGGCCGTCTCGGCCGGGCTCCCCAAGGAACGCGCCGACCAGTTGGCGGGCATCGGATCGGGCCTGCTGTCCATGGGCGAGGGCGCGGGCCGGTCGATGGACCACGGCCCGGCGCAGCAGGTCATCGTCGAGATGGCCGAAGGCGTGCTGCTGGCGGCCCCGGTCGGGCCGCAGATCTGCCTCACGCTCCTGGCGGTGTCCCAGTGCGACCGCGAGCAGCTCGGCTACGAGCTCGGGCAGTTCACGATGCAGGTGGGGCCCTTGCTGAACGAGGCGCTGACCAACACCGGGTCGATACCCAAGGTCGTGTGAGCGGGGCCCCGAGGCGTTGCCTCGGGGCCCTTCTCCTATTGCAGTGCCTGCTGCGCTATTCGCGCGCCGTTGACGATGTTGTTGCGGTTGTTCTTGAGGAAGTCCAGGACCGGGCGGATGGCCTCCAGGACCTCGGCGATGGTCCCCACGACCTTCGCGGCGCCCTCGGAGATCCGCAGGACCTTCGCGATCGAGTTGAGGGCCTTCATGACCAGTGAGGCCACGCGGGCGATGCCGGAGGCGATCGCGGTCGCGATCGTCGCGCCGAACGTCGCGATCGAGGCGGCGACCTGCGGGAGCAGGTTGGTGAGCATCCACGAGACGCCCTTGGCGATGAGGTCGACGATGTCCTGGCGGAGCATCTTCGCCAAATCGGCCATCTGGAGCAGCAGCGCGTTCATGCCGATCGCGACGTAGCCCATGACCGAGACGGACTGGCCGAGCTCGCCCACCCGGGTGCGGGCGGCGTCGCCGTCCTGGCCGACCCAGTCGGCGAGGCTCGCGTCGCCGGTCTGGACGATGTAGTCGCCGACCTGCTGCGCGCCTTCGGAGACCTTGACCCACATCTCGGCGGACTTGCGCATCCGCGTCTCGTTGCCCGACACCAGGCCCACGAGGTCTTCGAGGGGCTGGAACAGCTGGATCAGGAAGTCGATCACGGTCCCGGCGAGCCACTGCACCGGGTCGAACTTCGGGTCGGTGATGTGTTCGACGAAGGCCGCGTACTGGTTGGCCATGTCCATCACGGAGCTGACGTCGGCGGCCAGGCCGGTGACGGCGGTGGCGATGCCGTCCCAGTCGCTGAGGCCCTCGATCTTGCCGAAGTTGCGGGCGGTGTTCATGCCGGCGGTGATCGGGGCGGTGGCGCTCTGGAGCATGCTCATGCCGCTGTTGGAGTGGTTGGGGCGGCCGTTGTAGAGCAGGCGGCCGTCCGAGTCGCGGCCGGTCACGCGCACGTCGGAGCCGACGGCGTCCCCGGCGCGGTTGAGGCGGGTGTCGTTGCCCGAACCGGTCAGGAACGAGTTGGCCCACTGGTGGAGCCCCGAATGCGCCGAGTCCGAGCCGGGACCGCGCGAGCCCGCGCCGCGCACGGCGTCCCAGGTCTCGCGCCCCGAGGGGGTCCAGTCGTTGTAGCCGGTCTGGGAGGGCAGGGTCCCGTCGTTCCAGGTGGGCTCTTGGACGTCGGTCATCGGTCGCCGCCCAGCTCGCTCCCGATGCGCTCCAGTTCGGCGGCGATCTCGGCGTCGTTGCCGTCGTGGGCCTCGGCGCACTCCTCGATGCGGGCGCTGAGGCCTTCGACGGCCTCGGCGGCGTCCTTCAGCGCGGGATGGAAGACCATCTCGCTCACGCCGAAGTACAGGCCCGCGAACGGGATCCCGCCGATCCCCCACGTGTTCCAGTCGGGGTCGGCTTCACGGGCGTACTCGGCGAGGGCGTCCACCTCGCCGGTGGTCTGCCGCAGCGAGGCGGCCGCCTCGCGCAGCTTCCCAGCGTCTACGTCGATCCAGGGCATCTCGACACTCCAAAGCATCCGGGTTCCCCCCGAGCCTAAGCCACCCCTGCCAGGCGCTCTAGCTGGGACTTCGCGAGGTGAGGTGCTCTGGGCACGCCGAAGGGGCCCGAAGCTTTCGCTTCGGGCCCCTTTCGGTGTGGTCCAGGTGGATTGGGTCAGCCTAGACGTTCGGCGTCAGTATGTGGGCACTTAGTGGACGCCGACGGTGCGGGTGCGGCGCATCGAGAGCACGTATTCGACGAGCTTGATGAGCACCTGCTTGGTGGACTCGCGGTTGCGGGCGTCGGTGTAGACCACGGGCACTTCAGGGGCGATCTGGAGCGCGTCGCGGATGTCCTGCACCTCGTGGAGCTGCTTGCCGTCGAAGCAGTTGACCGCGACCAGGTAAGGGAGCTTGCGGTGCTCGAAGAAGTCGATCACCGAGAAGCAGTCGGCCAGGCGGCGGGTGTCGACCAGCACGATCGCACCGATGGCGCCGCGCACGAGTTCGTCCCACATGAACCAGAAACGGGTCTGGCCGGGCGTGCCGAACAGGTACAGGATCAGGTCCTGGTCGATGGTGATACGACCGAAGTCCATCGCCACCGTGGTGGTGGCCTTGTCGGGCACCAGGTTGTTGTCGTCGACGCCCTCCGAGGCGGAGGTCATGATCGCCTCGGTCGTCAACGGAGTGATCTCGGAGACCGAGCCGACCAAGGTCGTCTTGCCGACGCCGAAGCCGCCGGCGATGACGATCTTGGCAGAGGTCACACGAGAGGTGTCTGCGGGTGAGTTCATTAGGGTCTATAGCCTCCTGAGTCCACTGAGAACGCGCTCAAGGAGCTCGGTTCCGACCGACTCGTCGGCGCCGTCCGCGTCGAAGCCGGTGGGTGCGTGCACTGCCAACAGTCCGTCGGCCGCCATGTCGGCGACCAGCACGCGGGCGACCCCCAGCGGGACCTCCATGCGTGCGGCGATCTCGGCGAGGGACTGGAGGCGACCGCCGCACAGGTCGACGATCACCTTCTGCTCCCTGCCGCCGAGGAACTGCCCGGACCTGCCTCTCGCGGTGGTCTCCACCAGCGCTTCGAGGGCGATCTCCAATTGGGGCCGCGTACGGCCGCGCGTGACCGCGTACGGTCTGACGAGTGAGCCGGTCGGCTCATCACCACCGAGGACCATTGTTACCTCCAACCACGACCCCAGATCCCACAATCCTTGTGCCGCAGTCTTGTCAGTTATCCGTGTACCGCGTGCCCGGGGAGGCACCGGCCCGTCGCCTGGGGAAGCGACGGAGGGGTTGTTCAGTTTCGTCCCACTCGTACGGCTTACCGCATCGAATGGAGCCTACCGTGCCGCGCACCCGCGCGCCAAACGCGCACCAGGCGACAGGACGCGTCAGCTTCTGGCCGAAGGCGTCAGCGCCTGGCCGACCCGGTCGACCAGCAGCGCCATCTCGTAGCCGACCTGGCCCACGTCGCAGTTCTTCGAGGCCAGCACCGCGAACGAGGAACCGTCGCTGATGGACATCAGGAACAGGAAGCCGCGGTCCATCTCGACGACGGTCTGGAGGACCGCGCCGCCCTCGAAGCACCGCGAGGCGCCCTGGGTCAGGCTCACCAGACCCGAGGTCACCGCCGACAGCTGGTCGGCCCGGTCCCGGGGCAGGTCCCGCGAGGAGGCCAGCAGCAGACCGTCGGCGCTGACCGCCACGGCGTGCGCCACTCCCGGCACGCGTTCGGCGAAGCCGGCCAGCAGCCAGCCCAGGTCTTGGACCGAGGTTCCACCAGTGCTCATCGTTTGCGCTCCTTAGTAGCGTCTGCCGTGTTGCGGATCAGCGACTCAGTTGCCGTCATTGCCACGTCCTCGCTGGACGCCACGGTGATAGGCCGACAGCAGGCCCCGAATGCCCTCGGGGTTGCGCTTCTGCGCGCTGACGGTCTCCTGCGACTCCTCGACCGCACCGGGAACCAGGCGTTCCATCGGACGGCGTTTCGGAAGTCCCGCCGTGGTCGTCTCGTCGATGGTCTCGGCGAAGGCGTCGTCCACTCGCGACCAGCCGTCGTCTGCGGCGGTGCGCCACGCGTACGACGAGCCCTCGGCCTCGGGCGAGGCCAGGCGGCGTCGTTCCAGACCCGACGTGCCGGACGGCTCGTCGGCTGGGGTGCTCTGCATGGTGGTCGGGCCTTCCGTGGGCTTCGGAGGAGAGGTCGGGGCCGCCTCCCTAGCCGGAGCGGGGGTCTGGGCCACACCTGACTGGTCAGCGTAGCGCGGCGCGGGTGCCTCCGCCACCTCCGAAGGTGCCTCCACCGGAGACCGGAAGGGGGACACCGAGGTCGGCTCGGACGCGGGAGCGACCGGGGACGCGTCGTCCTCGACCGGCTTGGGCGCGGGCGTGACGGCCTTGAACCAGGCCGACTCGACCTCGCGGAAGATCGGCAGCTCCGTGGTCGCGTCGAGCGCCGACACGCGGTCCTTGCGGGCGGCCCGCGGGGCCTCGGTGGCGCCGCCGGGACCGGCCGCGGCCACGTCGGGCCACGACGGCGGGGCCGGCTCGGGCTCGGGCGTGAACGCTTCGAGCTGGATCTTCGGCAGGGCCACGTGCTCGGAGGAGACGATCTCCCCGGTCACCTCCATGACCTTGCCGGAGGCGCGGCGCTCGTCGGCCAGGCCGCCGGGCCGGAACATGAAACCGGGCTCCTCGTCGACCGGCGGCTGCGGAAGCGACTGGCCGGGCTGGCGCTGCTGCTGGAGCGAGTACTCGCCGGTCACCGGCTCGACAGGACTGGGCTGTGCCGGAGGCCGCGAAGGCATCGGCGGCGCGCTGGGCTGCCAGCTCGGCTGCGAGGGCGAGAACGGCGGGGACTGCGGGTTCGCCGGGGGCGCGGTGTCGAACAGGCCCTCAGGCGATTCGGGCACGCGCGGCAGGGCGCCGGTGGACTCCATGCCCGAGAGCAGTTCGCCCCGCTGGGCGCTGGGGAGCGCGCCGGTGTCGCCGCCGCCGAAGCCGTCGAAGCCGCCTTCGAGCGCGACGCCGGAGCGCAGGCCGCGCTCGGGGAGCCGGGCCTCGGTCAGGACCGCGTCGCCCAGGATGACCTCGGCGACGGTGCCCCTCTGGTCGCCGGGGCGCAGTTCGACCCGCACGTCGTGGCGGGTAGCCAGGCGGGCGACCACGACCAGGCCCATCATCCGCGAGGAGGCGAGGTCGATGACGTCGGCCGACTCCGAGAGCTGGCGGTTGATGTCCTCGAGCTGCGCGGCGGGCATCCCGATGCCGATGTCGTTGATGCGCACCCGGATCGCCCCGCGGGGCGAGTCGGCCGTGCGCATCTGCTCGGCCTCGACGACGACCGGGGACTCCGGCGGGGAGAACGCGGTCGCGTTGTCCATGAGCTCGGCGATGAGGTGCACGAGGTCGTTGACCGCGGCCGGGCGGATCTCCCGCTCGGCTTCGAGGTTGCCGAACTCGATGCGGGTGTACTGCTCGACCTCGGACTGGGCGGCCTGGAGGATGTCGCCGATCGGGGCCGGGTAGCGCTCCTGGCGGGTCGAGTCCGCACCGGCGAGCACCAGGAGGTTCTCGTCGTTGCGGCGCATTCGGGTCGCGAGGTGGTCGAGCTGGAACAGCTCGGCCAGCCGGTCGGGGTTCTCCTCGCCGCGCTCGAGGTGGTCGAGGTGGCCGATGAGCCGGTCGACCAGGTTCTGGGAGCGGCGCGCCAGGTTGATGAACATCTGGGAGACGTTGGCGCGCAGGGCGGCCTGCTCGGCCGCGATGCGGATCGCCTCGGTGTGGACGATGTTGAACGAGTGGGCGACGTTCCCGATCTCGTCCTTCTGGTCGATGTCGATGACCGCGCCGGTCTCGGCCGCGACCTCGTCGGGGGTCCGGTTGCCGATCGTCTCGGCGTCCCTCATCTGCGCCACCGCGTGCGGCAGCGACACGTGCGCCACGTCCAGCGCGCCCTCGCGCAGGCGGCGCAGCCCGGTCGCCATATTGCGGGCGATGAGCAGGGCGATCACGGTCGCGACCACGAAGGCCGCCAGGATCAGCACCGCTTCGAGCAGCAGCTGGAAGATCTGGGCGTCGCGGTCGGCGCGGGCCTGTTCGAGGACCTCGTTCGACTCGTTGGTGATGTACTGGCGCCCGTTCTCCAGGATCGCGTTGTAGGAGTCGATGACCTCGGCGTTGACCTTGAGCGGGTTGCTCGTACCGGCGTTGACCGTCTCGTTCTCGAACGTCAGCGCGGCCTGGGCCGCCTCGGTGTTGAGACCGCCCTCGGAGAAGAAGAACGAGAGCTGCTCGTCGCGGTTGGCCACGGTCTTGAAGTCGTCGGCCGCGGTCTCGCGGAGCTTGGCGTAGGCGATGAAGTTCTGCCAGCGCGTGTTGTTGATGAACTCGCGGTCGTTGCCGACGTTGATGGCGATCGCGCGCTCTTCCTCGAGGGTTTCGAGGACGGAGGTGGCGGCGGCGATGGCCTGGAAGTTGCGGGCGATGTCGGGGTCGTTGACGATGCGCGAGGAGATGTCGGTGATGGTCACCAGTTCGGCGATGAGGCGCTGGTAGACGCGGGAGGTGGCGTCGATGGAGACCTGGTCGGGGCGCTCGTCGGCGGCGAGGCGGATCTGGAGCAGGTTCTCGTAGTTGGTGCGCACGGCGCCGATGCGGTTCTCGATGTCGTCCGAGAGGTCGGGGAGGGTGTCGGCCTTCTCGTTGAACGCGGCGAGGGAGGCGTCGGTCTCGGCCTGCTGGGCCTTGACGGCGTCGTCGTCGTACAGGGCGACGTCGATGCCCTCGACGCGCGGGACCTCCTCGTCGAGGCGGAGGTTGGTGATGAGGAGGGACCGCTCGTGCTGGAGGTCGTAGCGGAGGTCGGCGGTGACGGAGTTGAACTCCACCAGGCGCACCATGTCGCCGGATTCGAACACGCGGTCGGCCAGGTCGTAGAGGCGGAGGCTCGCGACGGCCACCAGCACCACGAGGGGCACGAGCAGGATCAGGCCCAGCTTGGACCGAATCCGCATGTCGGCGATGCGGGGCAGGCCGAGCGGTCCTCGACGAGCCGCTGAACCCTTATGGCTCGCGCTGCGCTTGCTCACCTTGTCTAGCCTCCTGGGGTGGTCCTCTGTGTCAGACCGAAGGGCCCGTGCCGGGCCGGGCTCGGTCTCGGGCCGGCGGAATGCGCCGGCTGCCGTCCCGCCGCCGGGGCGGCGGGGGCGGCATGTGAAGCCCAGCAGATTCCATCATGACGAATCCGGGCCGCGAAATCCAGGGGCGTACTGGAGTACTGAAGCCCGGTCCGTAGGGCACCGTCTTACGGGGCGAATCCCAAGATACACTGATCTTTCGGACACATGCGTATGCGGTATTCGGCTGATCGGCCGGTAAATCCGACCGCTTGGTCCAGCCGGGCAACCCCACACGGGTGAGCCCTGACGAGCGGCGCGGGGACCTGCCCGGGCCGTACGCGACGGAGCGGCACGAGCACGCACGGTGCCGTCCGCTTCGCCCCTTTCCCCCCTTCACCGCACGCGACTCCTTCCCCACCGATCGTTCGCGCAGGCCCCATACGCACGGCCGACGCCGCCGGAACTCGCACAGTCTGTGCGACGGGTCCGGGCCGGAGTTGAGGCACGGTAGACGCAACCCCAGGAGGTCACCCCGAAATGGACATGCTCGCAGCCACTCTCGATCATCAGCACTTCACTTACGGCTGGCTCAACCCCGTGGTGGGCCTGGCCTTCGCCGCGGCCGGGTCCTTTCTCGGCCTGTCGGCCTCCCGTCACGCCCGCGCCGCGACCGGCGCCGCGGGTCGGTTCCGCTGGATTCTCATGGCCGCCTTGGCCATCGGCGGGATCGGCATCTGGATGATGCACTTCACCGCGATGATCGGCTTCACCGTGACCGAAGCCGACATCGCCTACGACCCGGCCCTGACCGCCGCCTCGCTCGGACTGGCGGTCCTCGCGGTGGGGCTCGGGTTGTTCGTGTCAGGGGGTGGGCGCGCTGGCTGGCCGCGCCTGGTCCTGGGCGGACTGGTGTGCGGTGCGGGCGTGGTGGGCATGCACTACACGGGGATGGCGGCGATCGCCACGGGCGGGCGGTTGGTGTACGAGCCGCCGCTGGTGGCCGCTTCGGCGGTGGTGGCGGTCGTGGCCTCGACGGTGGCGCTGCGGTTCACCGCGGTGGCGATGCGGCGCGGTTCGATGACGCTGGCTTCGGCGGTCATGAGCGTCGCGGTGGTGGGGATGCACTACACGGGCATGGCGGCGGTGACGGTCGAGGGCCCGGCGAGCGAGCCGGTGACCGGGATCAGTCCGCTGGTGCTGCTGCTGCCGATCCTGATCTTGGCGTTGATCTCCATCGTGGGCATGGTGTTCGGGGTGCTGGCCTCGCCCTCGTTCGACGCGACCGAGTCGGCCGCGGCCCCTGGCGTTCCCTTGGCCCCCTTCGGGTCCTCGTCGTTCGACGCAGGCGCAGGTGGGGGGCCGTCTGAGCGAAATGACCGTCCTAGTGCAACTGTCCGTCTTGCGGATGCCGCCGGACAGTAGTCGTATAAGTTTCGAATCGCGCAGATCGCTTTCGCGCGACAATTCCGGATACGGGCGACACAGCCTGGGGAGGAAGACCGCTGGTGGAACACGTCAGTCACTTCACTTACGGCTGGATCAATCCCATCATGGCCTTCGGGTTCGCGTTCGCGGGTTCGATCCTGTCGCTGATGTGCATGTCCCAGGCCAGGAGGCAGGACCGCACCGTCAAGGCCGCCCGCAAGCGGGTCCAGTGGATCGCCCTGGCCGCGTTCGCGTTGGGCGGCACGGCGATCTGGATGATGCACTTCACGGCGATGATGGGCTTCAAGGTCACCGAGTCCGAGATCGCCTACGACCCTTGGGTGACGGCGCTGAGCCTGGTGGCCTCGATCGGGTCGGTGTTCTTCGGCCTGCTGGTCGCCGGCCTGGGGCAGCGGAACACGGTGGCGAAGATCCTCATCGCCGGGCCGCTGACGGGCATCGGGGTGGTGGTCATGCACTACTCGGGCATGGCCGCGATCAACGTGTCGGGGCAGATCAGCCACGACCAGACCTATTTCACCGCCGCGGTGGTGATCGCGGTGATCGCCGCGACGGCCGCGCTGTTCTGCGGCATGTACCTCGACGGCTGGCGGTGGCAGTCGGCGGCGGCCGTGATCATGGCGATCGCGGTGTGCGGCATGCACTACACGGGCATGGCCGGGGTGCGGGTGACGCTGTACGACGAGGGCAACAACGCCGTCGAGGGCATCGACCCGATCATGCTGATCCTGCCGATCCTCATGGTGGCAACGTTCGGGATCATCGTGCTCCTGTTCGCGCTCATGGGGACCACCCCGAAGACGGTCTCGCGCCGCGAGCAGCTGGGCATGGACGTCGAGGAAGAGGTGCCCGCGCCGAGCACCGGCGCGATCCAGGTCGAGCGCATGCGGGCCGAGCAGGCCCGCCGGGAGGCCCCGCGGCCTGGCCCGGGCCGGGTCCGCAACCGCACCGACCGCTCCCCCGGGCACGTCCCGGACCAGCGGGCCCCGGGCGCGATCCCGCCCCCGATGGGCGCGCACGACGGCCCCGTGGTCGTCCCCGACCCGCCCCGGCCGCAGCGCTCGTTCCAGCAGGCCGACATGGAACGCACCGCCGAGCACTTCGACCTGCGCCAGACCCGCGGCTCGGGCCGCTGACCGCACTCGTCAAGTAGCGGAAAGGCCTCCGTCCATCCGGCGGAGGCCTTTCCTATGCCTTATATATATGGGCCGCTACGCAACGCAGCCCTTCAGACGCCCGCGTAGGAGTGCAGGCCGCCGAAGACGAGGTTGACGGCGGTGAGGTTGAAGAGCATCACCGCGTAGCCGAGGATCGCGATCCAGGGGGCCCAGGCCTTGGCGCTGCGGCCCGAGACGCGGGCGTGGAGGTAGGCCGCGTAGACGACCCAGGCGATGAACGCCCAGACCTCTTTGGGGTCCCAGGCCCAGTACCGGCCCCACGCGAGGTGGGCCCACACCGACCCGGCGATGATGCCGAAGGTCAAAAGCGGGAACGCGAACACGTGGATCTTGAACGTGAGGCGCTCCAGCGCGGTCGCGTCGGGGAGGCGCTCGGCCACGTTCAGCGGGAACCGGATCGGCTTGCCGTCGGAGACCTGGCGGTCGTAGCGGCGCTTGAGCAGGTGCAGGAGCGCGAACACGCAGCCGATGAGGAGGATGCCCGCGGCGGCGATCGCGGCACTGACGTGGATGATGATCCAGTACGAGTCCAGGGCCGGGACCAGCGGTCCCGCTTCGGTGTAGACGCGCACGGACGTGCCGAGGACCATCGTGACCGCGAAGGTCGCGAAGAGGCCGAGGCGGCGTGGGACCGAGCCGCGGGAGACGATGACCAGCCAGGTGACCATGCCCGCCAGGGCGACCCCGACGGTGTACTCGAACATGTTGCCCCACGGCCAGCGCCCGGTGTGGATCACGCGGATGACGATGCTGGCGGCGAGGGCGGCGGTGCCGAGGAAGGTCAGGACCAGGCCGATGCGGCCCGCGCCGCGCGCGGCGGCGGGGCTGATGGGCGGGTCGGCCGGGGCCTCCTCGGGGACGTCGCCGCCTCCGGCGGTCACGAGCGCTTCGGCGCGTTTGGGCGCGCGGCGGTCGAAGGCGTATTCGACCGCGTAGGCGAACATCGCCGCGGCGTAGACGACGATGGCGGCGACGAACAGCGCGTTCGCGATTTCGGCCCCGGTCATGGCTGGCTCCCGATCGAGTCGTCGGATTCTGAAGTGGGCACGGGCTCGGGGGCGATGGCCGCGGTGAGCGCGTCGCATTCCTCGTCGAGTCCGTCGTAGTCGTTGCGGTTGAGGCCGGCGGTCTCGACGGTGCCGTCGGGGTTCCACCGGATCCAGTAGCGCCTGCGGCGCACCGAGAGTGCGGGCAGGAGGCCGAGGAGGAGCAGCACCGCGCCCGCGAGGACGACGGGGCCGCCGGGGTCGTGGCGGACCTGGAGGACGGCGTACTGCTCGACGCCGTCGAAGGTGAGCGTGGACCCGTCGGGGAGGGTCATGGCGTCGCCGAGGCCGATGACCTCGACTTCGTCGTTGACCTGTCGCAATGCGCCCGAGGCGATCTGCTCGTCGTTGATGGAGTAGACCGATTCGGGTCGCCCGTCGCCCAGGCCCAGGTCGCCGGTGTAGGCGGTGAGGGCCAGGACGGGGTTGTTCGGTTCGGGGTCGGCGCCGAGGAGCATCGCGGTCGAGTCGTCGAAGGTGGGGACGAGGATCGCGTCGAATCCGGCTTCGGCGTCCGGGTCGACCTGGCCGGTGGCGGGGTCGACGTTGGCGTCGGGGAACTTGAACGCGCCTTCGGAGTTGAGGGCGGCGTCCATGGCCAGGAACTCCTGGTGGAGGGTCTGGGTCTGGCCGTAGCGGTCGGTGTAGGTGACCACGGCGGTGTAGCCGTGGCCGATGAGGAAGACGTTGGTGCCGTCGATGTTCAACGGGTGGTTGACTTCGAGGTCGTACTCGCCGGTCTCGCCCGCGGTCTCGTAGGTGACGTCGGCGTCGAACGCGGTGGGGCCGCCGTTCGTGAACTCGGCGTCGAAGCTGTTGAGGGTCAGGCAGAACCGGGGGAGGCTGGTCTCGTCGACCCATGCGCCGAGGCCGTACTCGTCGTACTGCTGGAGGTTGTTGCAGTAGGACTTGTCCTCGGAGAGGATGCGGTTGCCGTACCAGCTCATGAGGCTGCCGAGGGCGACGCCGACGAGCACGAAGATGATGCTGGTGTGGAACAGGAGGTTCCCGCTCTCGCGCAGGAACCCCTTCTCGGCGGCGATGACCACGGTGCCGTCGTCGCTTTCGCGCACGGTGGTGCGCCAGCGGCGCTGCTTGAGGACCGCGCGGGCGCGGGTCTGGTTCGCCCCTGAGTCGATCACCCGGTGGTAGGGCAGGATCGACATGCGTTTCGGCGCGTCGGGGACCTTGGCGCGCAGGGCCTTCCAGTGGACGCCCAGGCGCGGGACGATGCAGCCGACGAGCGAGATCATGAGCAGCAGGTAGATCGCGGAGAACCACGGCGAGGTGTAGACGTCGAAGGCCCACACGCGGTCGAGCCAGGGCGCAAGGTCGGGGTGGGCCTCGTAGTAGTCGGCCACGTCGACCGAGCTGATGGCCCTTTGCGGGAACGTGGAGCCGGGGATCGCGGCGAGCGCGAGCGCGAGCAGCAGCAGCAGCGCGGTGCGCATGGAGGTGAGCTGGTGCCACCAGCGGCGCGCGAAGGAGCGGATCGGGTTGCGGGACTTGGGTTTGCGGGGTGTCTCGAGGGTGGCGGTCACAGGACGCTCACCCCGGCGCCGACGGTGGCCCGCAGCCAGTTGGTGACGTGGGTCCACGCGCCGGTGGCCAGCAGGAGGCCCACGGCCACGAGCATGACGCCCCCGGCGACGGAGATGGCCCGGCCGTGGCGTTTGAGGAAGTCGAGGGCCCCGGCGAGGCGGTGCATCCCGACCGCGAACAGCACGAACGGGGCGCCCAGGCCCACGCAGTAGGCGATCATGAGGCCGACGCCGCGGGCGGTGCCGTCCTGGATGACCGCGAGGCTGGTGATGGCCGCGAGGACCGGTGAGGTGCAGGGGATCCACGACAGCGCGAAGACCGCGCCGAACAGGGGCGCACCGGCCAGGCCGACGGCGGGCCGCCATTTGGGGGCGTAGCCGCCGCGGGTGGGGATGAGGCCGATGAACATCAGGCCCATGGCGATCATGACGATCCCGGCGACCAGTTCGAGCACGTCGGTGTTGGTCAGCAGGGCCCGCCCGGCGCTTTGGAGGGCGAACACGACCGTGGTGTAGACCGCGGTGAACCCGGCGACGAACAGCAGCGCTCCGGTCAGGACGCGTCCGGTGCGGCGGACTTTGACTTCGCCTGCGGCGCTTTGGAGTTCGCCTCCGCTCATGCCGGTCACGTAGGAGACGTAGCCGGGCATGAGCGGGAGCGTGCACGGGGACGCGAACGAGACCAGCCCGGCCAGCGCGGCGATGCCGAAGGCCAGGAGGAGGGGCCCGGAGGCGGCGGTCTCGGCGGGGTTCACTCGGACTCCGTGAGGCCGGGCTCGGCGGGGGCCGGGTTCAGGCGGCGCTTGACGAGGGTGGCGACGGCGAGCGCGGTGACGGCGAACGTCCCGGCCATGACGGCGCCCTTGGCGGCCTTGCGCGCGGCGGAGCGGGGGGCGGTCATGAGGTCTCCAGGGCTTTCTCGATGTCGGCGATGATCGTGGCGGCGTCGTCGAGTTCGCCGCGCCAGATGGAGAACACGCGGTGCTCGGCGTCGATGAGGATCGTGGCGGGGATGTCGTTCGGGGAGAGCCCGTAGTCGACGAACTGGTCGGCGACCCGCCCGGCCTCGTCACTGATCGAGGGGTACTCCACGGCCCAGCGGCGCTCGAACGCTCTCGCGGCGTCGGCGGTGTCGCGGATGTTCACCCCGAGGAAGCGGACCTCTTCGGGTTCGAACGCGGCGGCGGCCTCGACCAGGTAGGGGGCTTCGGCCACGCACGGCGGGCACCACGAGCCCCAGAAGTTGACCACGATGACCGCTCCGGCCCAGTCGTCGGTGTCGATCGGGTTCCCGTCGAGGTCGGTGCCGGTCAGGCGGGGGGCCTCGAAGCGGTCCGCGGGGTCTTCCCACCGGTAGTTCGCGCCGTCGCCGGAGACGAACCGGTCGCGGTTGATCTCGTTGACGCGGTTGGCGTTGTCGCCGGTCTCGGCGCAGGCCGCGACGGCCAGCAGGGGCACCGCAGCCAGCATCGTCCTCCGCCGCAGGCCCATCGTCAGGCGCCCTTGGCCTTCCGAGCGGACTCGGACTTGAGCAGCAGGTGCGCGGCCGGTTCGGAGTACTCGATGCGGGCGAGGGACTCGCCTTCGTACACGAAGCTGGTGAGCGAGGCGAGCGAGCATTCGCGGTTGCGGGGGTCGTGCCACAGGCGCTTGCGTTCGGCGAAGCGCCGCGCGGTCCAGATCGGCAGTTGGTGGGAGACCAGGAGGGCCTCGCCGCCTTCGGCGGCGACGCGGGCCTTGTCGATCGCGTCGGTCATGCGGCGCGCGATGTCGAGGTACGGCTCGCCCCACGAGGGCTTGAAGGGGTCCCGCAAGCGCCACCAGTACTTGGGCTGGCCGAGGGCGCCGTCGCCGACGCCGACGCGCAGGCCCTCGAAGGAGTTGCCCGCTTCGATGAGGCCGTCGTAGGTGGTGATGTCGAGGCGGTGCGAGGCCGCGACGGGCTCGGCGGTCTCCTGGGCCCGCTGGAGCGGGGAGGCGCCGACGTGGACGATGTCGCGCCCGGCGAGGCGCTCGGCGGCGGCCACGGCCATCTCGCGTCCCAGCTCGGAGAGCCCGAAGCCGGGGATGCGGCCGTAGAGGATGCCGTCGGGGTTGTGGACCTCCCCGTGGCGCAGCAGGTGGACGATGGTCTTGGAGCCGCTCATGACCGCACCTTAGCGGCGGCTTCGGCCGCCGTGCCCAGCGCCTGTTCGATGTGTGACAGGGCTTCCTCGTCGATCGCGGCGGAGGTGAACCAGCATTCGAACGCGCTGGGCGGGAGGTACACGCCGCCGTCGAGCATCGCGTGGAAGAACGCGCCGTAGGCCTCGGTGTCCTGGGCTTTGGCCTCGGTGAAGTTCCGGACGGGGCCTTCGGAGAAGAAAATCGAGAACAGGTTCGAGGGGGCCGAGACGTGGTGGGGGACCCCGGCTTTGGTGAGCGCGGTGGAGGCCATGCGGGCGATCTCGGCGGCGGTGGCGTCGAGGCGTGCGTAGACCTCGGCGTCGCAGGCGCGGAGCGTGGCGAGCCCGGCGGCGACGGCGAGGGGGTTCCCCGAGAGGGTCCCGGCCTGGTAGACCGGCCCGGCGGGACTGATCTGGCCCATGAGGTCGCTTCGGCCGCCGAACGCGGCTGCGGGCAGGCCCCCGCCCATGACCTTGCCGTAGGTGTAGAGGTCGGCGGGGGCGGCGAGGCCGCCGGGGCCGACGCGGAAGCCGGTCATGACCTCGTCGGAGATCAGGAGCGCGCCGCGGGCTCGGGTGAGGGCGTGGAGCTTCTCGTTGAAGCCGTCGAGCGGTGCGATCGCGCCCATGTTGCCGGGCTGGGCCTCGGTGATGACGGCGGCGATCTGGTCGGGGTGGGCCGCGAAGGCGGCTTCGACCGCGTTCAGGTCGTTGTAGGGGACGACGATGGTGTCCGCGGCGGCGGAGGCGGGGACGCCGGGCGAGTCGGGGTGGCCGAGGGTCGCGACGCCGGACCCGGCTTCGGCGAGGAAGTAGTCGGCGTGGCCGTGGTAGCACCCGGCGAACTTGACGATCTTGTCGCGGACGGTCGCGGCGCGGGCGAGGCGCACGGCGCTCATGGTGGCTTCGGTGCCCGAGGACACGAGGCGGACCATCTCGCACGGGGTGCGCTCGACGATGAGCTCGGCGAGCTCGATCTCGCCGAGGGTGGGTGCGCCGTAGGAGGTCCCGCGGGCCGCGGCGGCGCTGAGGGCCGCGACGACGTCGGGGTGGGCGTGGCCGAGGATGAGCGGGCCCCACGAGCCGACGAGGTCGATGTAGGTGTTCCCGTCGATGTCGGTCATGCGGGCCCCGGCGCCTTCGCGCACGAACACCGGATCGCCCCCGACCCCGCGGAAGGCCCGCACGGGCGAGTTCACCCCCCCGGGAATGACTCGCGCGGCGCGCGCGATGGCGGCGGCGGAGGCGGTGTGTTCGGGCGGGTGCGGTTCCCTGTCAGTCACGGCCCCAGCATCGCACACGAGGCGGCGAGGCCCAGGAAACGGCCCGCGCCGTGGCGGAGCGATGGGTGGGCGGGTGGGAAGTGCCATCCCTAGCCCCCACCCACCCAGGGGAAAGGTAGGCCCCACTTTGCCGCCCGGGTACGACAAGAATCGCCCCGCACGGCGCTCGTGTCACCCGAACGTGTTCGCACGGGTGACACGAGACACCGCCGTAAGGCCACCGCCCGCAACCTCGGGTGCTCCAGCGGGCGGACCAGGCGGCGGGCGAATTCCTCGGTGAGTGCCCTGGGCTCCGGGCGCTCGTCCGGGCCCGCGAGGAGCCAGCGCAGTGGGGCCGGGACCCGGTAGACCGCCTGGTCCATCGCGGGGCGCTCGATCACCACCAGCGCCGCGTCCACCAGTTCGACCAGCGCTTCGAGGCTGCCGTCCCTTTGGCGGCACAAGTCGAGGACCTCGTCGACGTTCGCGCCTCGCTCGCGTGCGGCCAGTTCGAGCAGGACCGCCCTGGCCGGGCCCGAGGCGGCGCTGACCGCGTCGTCTATCGCCTGGCGGAAGCGCCCGCCCGCGTCGAGCACGCAGGCCGCGTCGTCCCGCAGCCGCCGCATCGCCGTCTGCGGCGACGCGAGGGCGACCAGGTCGGCGAGCGCGAGCAGCGCGGGCGGGAAGCTCTCGACCGCCGCGGCGAGTTCGCGGCATTCGGCGCCGGAGGCGTGTATGCCGCGGTCCTCGCAGAACCCGGCCAGCATCGCCGCGCCGACCTCGACCGCGGGCAGGTCCAGGGACCGGCGGATCGCGCCGGGGACCTCCAGCGGGCGGCGGCCGATCGTGAGCAGATGCAGGTCGGGGCAGGATTCGAGGATGCGGCGCAGGTCGTCGGCGAGCGTGGCCGCCGGGCGGTCGTTCTGGTCGACCACCAGCAGCGCCTGCCGGTCCCGCAAATGGTCGATGACGGTGTTGAGCGCCGGCCGCAGCGGCTCCGGGCGCAGTTCGAGCGCGTCGATGAGCGAGGCGCCGAGGTCGGGCCCGGCCCCGGCGTACCAGACGCCGTGCTCGTAATGGGCCAGGCGTTTGCGCGCCCAGGCCTTCGCGAGCGTGGTCTTGCCGCACCCGGGCAGCCCCGAGAGCGTCACCAGGCGGCCCGCGGCGAACGCGCGGTCGAGTTCGCGCGCGTCCTCGGGGCGCTCCACCGGCGCTTTGATCGCCGAGGGCAGGTTGTGGCGCCTGGGGCGCAGCCGCGGCGGCGGGAAGTCGTCCGCGAGCCCCGGCCCGGTGAGCTGCACCAGCTCGGTCGCGCCGGGCAGGCCCCGCAGTTCGAAGTCGCCGAGGCGGCGCATCCGGCCGGGCCCGAGCCCGGCCGCCGCGGCGCACTGGACCGAGGCGAGCACCTGGTCGCCGTGCGCGGCCGAGCAGATCCGGGCCGTCCGGTGGACCTCCGGGGTGGCGTACCCGCCCGCCGAGGGCCAGGCCTCGCCGGTGTGCAGGCCCATGCGCACCCGCGGGCGCACCGGCCCGGCCCCGGTGCCCTGGTCGGGCCAGTCGGCGGCGGCCAGCGCGGCCTGGATGCGGGCGGCGGCCTCGCACGCGGCGGCCGCGTCGTGGAAGGCCACGAAGAACGAGTCCCCCTCGGTGTCGATCTCGACCCCTCCGGCCTGGGCCAGGACCTCGCGCACCAGGGCGCGGTGGCGGTGCAGCACCACCCGGTAGCGCTCGGCGCCGAGCCCCGAGGCCAGGCGGGTGGACCCCTCGATGTCGGTGAACATGAACGTGACGTCGCCCGAAGGCAGTCGGGCGGACCGGGCGCCGTCGCCGCGGTCCGCGAATCCACCGGCCACATCGGACATGTGCCGATAGGTCGGTCCGTTGCCCCCGAGGGGCGGGGCAAAGGCTGTCAGTGCGGCATGCGATGCCGTTGTCGTATCCACGTGTCGAATCAACTTTCGTTCAGCCCCCGTATGCCGGGCTGTGGCGCGCTGGTGCGCGGGCACAATTGCCCAGCGGCCTCACAGTGTCTCCCCCATCTCAGTCGGTTACCTGCCGTGATGGGAACTGGCACCCGATCTGACGGTTTCTGGACGCGGGCGTGAGGCCTCCTCGACGCGGGTTTGCTCGTGGCAACCACCGATCCGAATGGAGAACGATCCGAAAGGCCCCCGGTAGCGGGTCGCCCCCGAATTGTTGGCCCTCAGGCGTTGCCCGGGGCATTGGAACTAGGGAATACTCGCTTTCAGTCCCACTTCGACGCACACCGCCCCTTTCGCGGACGCCGCCTCGAACCGGGGGTGCGGACGCGCCGGTGCATACTGGGGCCGTCCGGACCCGGGCGCCGCACCGTCCGCCTCCGGCCCCGCCCCGCCCCGCTGCGGCACCCTCGCCCCGACCGAGAAAGGACGACCCCCTCCCGTGTGGTTCGCGCTCCTCCCCCGCCGACTCGCCTCCCTCGCCAAGAAGGGCCTGCGCGGCCTGTGGCGGGGCTTCTGGGGCGGCCTCAAAGGCCTCGGCAGGGGCGTGCGCGCCTGCGTCCGGGGGCTGCGGGCCCCGGCCGGGCGGCTCGGCGTCCAGGTGGTCGTGACCGTCACGGCCGTCTCCGGGGCGCTGGCCGCGGGCTGGTACCTGGTGCCCGACGCGGGCCCGGCCTGGTCCTTCGGCACCGTCCCCACTGAAGCGCCCGAAGAGGCCCCGCTGGTCCTGGCCCCCGAGAGCGCGCCCGCGCCGGGCCTGCCCGCCGAGACCGACCCGTTCGACGAGATCGCCACCAGCGACCCCAGCGCCACCCCGACCGACCCGACCTCGACGGCCACGGCCGCCGACCTCGACTCGTGGGCGCGCGGCCTCTCCGGCCTGGGCATCCCCGAGCGGGCCCTGGCCGCGTACGGGCGGGCCGAACTGGTCTCGGCCGTCGAGAACCCCGGGTGCAAGCTGTCCTGGACGACCCTCGCCGGGATCGGGGCCACCGAGACCAACCACGGCACCACCGGCGGCAACCGCATCCAGGCCGACGGCACGACCCTGACCCCCATCCGCGGCGCCGACTACGACGAGATGGGCCCCATGCAGTTCCTTCCCAGCACCTGGGACGCCTGGAAGGCCGACGGAGACAAGGACGGCCTGTTCGACCCCGACGACATCGACGACGCCACCGCGGCGGCCGCGAACTACCTGTGCAACGGCGGCCGCGACCTGTCCACGCCCGACGGCTGGTACGCCGCCGTCTACAGCTACAACCCCCGCGACGACTACGTGCAGAAGGTCTTCGCCCGCGCCGACGACTACGGACGGAAGAGCACCGCATGACACGGGCCCCGGCGACCGCGAGAGGTGACGTTGGGGTTCCGTTCGGTGACGATTTCGGGTAAGGATAAGAGATGCCCCTGAAGCAGCTCGCTCCCGGCGAGATGACCGACGACGACCTCCGCGACTGGTGCTCGGTGCTCAACGACATGACCGCCGCGGACATGCCCGGGGAGCCGCGCTGGCGCACCGACCGCCTCCGCGACTACCTCACCGGCTCGCTGCCCGACGACCGCCGGTACCTGTTCATGGACCGCGACGCCGACGGCGACCTCGTGGGCCACGCGAGCCTCATCGTGTTCGGCGGCGAGCAGGCCGGCACCGGCGTGGTCGAGATGTCCACGCGCCCCTCGGCGCGCGGCAGAGGCGTCGGCAGCCGCCTGCTGCGGGCCGTGGCCCTGGCAGCCCAGGGCGACGGCTGCCGCACCCTCTCGGTCGAGGTCATCGCCACCACCCCCGCCGTGGGGTTCTACGACCGGCACGGCTTCGCGCGCGCCGTGGTCGAGCAGCGCCACCTCCTGCGCTGGGCCGAGATCGACTGGGCCAAGATCGAGCACGCCGCCGGGCGCCTCGCCGCCGGGTACCGGCTCGAATACCACGCCGGAAGCGTCCCCGACCGGCTCCTGGACTCCTATGCCGACGTCAAGGCCAACCTCAGGACGAGCCCGGGCAACGTCGCGTTCGTGCCCGAATGGCGCGGCTCGGCCTACGCCCCGGCCCTGCGCGACTCGTTCGCGACCCTCGACCGGCGCGGCATGCGCCCGCACATCGCCGTCGCCATCAGCGAACCCTACGGGCAGGTCGTGGGCCTGACCGAACTCGTCGTCTCCGCGCAGCGCCCCACCCGCGCCGACCAGTACGACACCGTCGTGGCCCCCCAGCACCGCTCCTACGGGCTCGCCATGTCCATGAAGGCCCGCCTGCTCACCGAACTGCGCCGCGCCGAACCCCAGCTCGTCGACGTCCAGACCTGGACCCTGGAGACCGCCGACGACGTCAGGTGGATCAACGGCGAACTCGGATTCGTCCACGACGTCGACTGGTACGACTACGAAGCCGACGTCGACAAGCTCCTCGCCCGCCTCACCCGCAGGGGTTGACCCCGAACGCTTGGGCCGCAAGCGTTCGCACAGCGTCACTACACTTGGCCCATGCACCCCCGGCATGCCCGATACGACGACGACGCCGCGGAACGTCGCGTCATCGTCGTGGGCGACAACGGCCTCACCCTCAGGTTCATCAAGCACCTCATCGAGCGCTACGCCTTCCGCGTCATCGCCGTCTTCCCCGACGGCCCCGGCGGCCAGCGGGACGAGATCCGCAAAGAGGCCGAGGCCAACCCGCGCAACCTCGTGGTCTTCTCCCGCCCCCGCGTCACCGCCGAGACCATCCGCGAAGCCGGGCTCACCGACGCGTACGCCGTGGCCCTCATGGACCAGAACGACGTCGGCAACCTCCACCTCGCGCTCAAGATCCGCGAGATGTCCCACTACCTCGGCGACGACACGCTCCCGCGCCTGGTCATCCGCATGTACAACAACGGCCTGAGGGACAACATCCAGAAGCTCCTCGGCGACGACGAGGACGGCGTCTACGTCGAATCGGACGCCGAGATGGTCGCCGACACGTACGCCCTCGCGGCCCTCCAGCAGCTCCCGCCCGGCGACATCAAAGTGTGGGACCGGCACCTGTACCTGTCGCGGGCGCGCGACGAAAGGGCCGCGGCCCAATGGGTCGTGGCCCAAGACCGCGGCGGCGCGATCGGGCTCATCCCCGACGAGGACCACGAAGAGGACGCCCTGCGATACCTGTGCCTGGGACCCGACCGGCGCACCTCCAGGGTCCGCCCGGCGCTGGCGAACGCGAGCCGGGTCGTCAAGGAATCGGCGAGTTCGCTGCGGGGCATGCTCAACAAGAGCCTGGTGACGCTGTCGGCGATCCTGTTCGCGATCTTCGCGTTCGGGTTCTGGGTGCTGCTCAGCAACAAAAGCGGCGCCGACACCGCCTCCGGGGCGGGGGACGCGTTCTACCTGCTGGGGCTCCTGGCCGGCGGCGGCATGGACCCCGACATGTCGGCCGACCCGATCCTCAAGACCACGTACGCGCTGGTGGTCCTCACCGGGTCGCTGCTGATCCCGTTCGCGACCGGTGCGATCGTGCAGGCGGTCGTGGACCGGCGGTACGCGCTCACCGAGGGACGCCGGGTGCGCCGCGTCCGCGAGCACGTGATCGTGGTGGGCCTGGGCAACATGGGGACCCGTGTGGTCGAGAAGCTGCGCGAACGCAAGATCCCGGTCGTGGCGATCGAGCAGAACCGCAACGCGATGGGCATCCGGGCCGCCCGCGCGCACGGCGCGCAGGTGCTGCTGGGCGACGCGAGCAACGAGGAGATCCTCAAGGAGGCCGACGTCGCGCACTGCCGGTCGCTGGTGTCGATGGCCCGCCAGGACACGGCGAACCTGGAGGCCGCGCTGTCGGGACTCAAGTTGAATCCGAAGCTGCGCACGGTGATGCGGATCTACGACTCGGAGTTCGCCGCGCTCATCCGGCAGAACCTCAACCGGGCGACCAAGCCGAAGGAGGCGCCGCCGCACGCGTCCTACAGCGCCCCCGAGGTCGCCTCGGCGCGGTTCGCGCAGAGCCTGACCGACGACAAGGTCCTGGAGACGATCCCGGTGCGCGGGCAGATCGCCTACATCGAGGCGTTCGAGGTCGGCGCCGAGTCGCGAATGGACGATGCGGCAGCGCACCGGGCCACCAGGTTCGGCTCGCACCGGCTGCTGGCGGTGCGGCGCCCGGGCGGGGACGTGCGCTGGAACCCGGACGCGGCGTTCCGGATGCAGCGGGGCGACACGCTGCTGGTGCTGGCCACCCGCAAGGGCCTGGGCGAGATCCTGGAGCAGTGCCGCCCCGGCGGGGCCGCCTAGGCGGTGCTCGCGAACCGCTGACGGCCGCTGCCTGGCCCGTTCGCCCCGAACTCGCCGCCTGGACACGACTTGCACGGACGTGTGACGTTCGCCCGTTACCTGTTCGGGTGACGCAACTTCCGTGCGCCTCGTTCGTTTAACGGTCGACACATCTCTCGTGAAAGGGGTCGACCGTGGCGACCAGCGACCAGCAACCGCGCGCGCGCAAGCGGCGCAAGCTCATCCTCACCGCGGCCGCCGGGGCGCTCGCGCTCGGCACGGCCGCGATCGTGGTCCCCAGCGCGTTCGCCGAGGATCCGCTGGAAGGCGGGCTGGGCTCGGTGGTCGCCGAGGCGGTGGACCTCTTGCCGGTCGACGACTCGCTGCTGGGCCTGGTCGACGTGGGCGAGATCGAGGCGCTCACCGAGTCGCTCACCTATGCCGACCCCGAGGACACGCTGAAGGTCACCGGGCCCGACGCGGGGTACGTCAAGGTCCACTTCGAGCGGCTGCTGCTCGACGCGGGCGACTACGTGACGGTGTCGAGCCCCGACGGGGCCGAGTCGTACCGGTACGAGGAGTCCATGGTCGACACCTGGGCCACCTCGATCACCGGCGACACCGCGATCGTCGAACTGCACCGGGCCGAAGGCGCTCCAGTGAGCTCGGCGCTGGGCGCGGTGATCGACAAGGCCGCGTTCGGCTTCGCGGCCGACGTGGTGGAGGGCCTGGTCCAGGAGCAGACCCAGGCCTCTCGGCCTGAGGAGTCGGTGTGCGCGGGCGACGAGAAGCGGGCGTCCACCTGCTACCGGTCGTCGTATCCCGACGAGGTCGCGAACTCCGAGCCGGTGGCGCGGCTGCTCATCGACGGCACGGTCCTGTGCACGGCGTTCCGGGTGGGCCCGGACAACCGGATGCTCACCAATCACCACTGCTTCACCGAGACGTGGCAGGCCAAGCAGACCGAGGTGTGGTTCGGCTACGACTGCATCGCGTGCGGCGCTGAGCTGGCGAACCTGCCGGTGAAGGTCAACGGCTCGCAGGTCCTCGCCACCTCCAAGCCCTTGGACTACACGCTGTTCTCCGTCGCCGACTTCAACCGCATCAAGTCCTATGGATACCTGGAACTTGCCGACGAGCCGGCCGCGCGCGGCGAGGCGATCTACATCCCCCAGCACCCGGCCGGGCGCCCCAAGGAGATCGCGATGGAATCGGCGATCGACGGCGGCAACTGCGTGATCAAGCACGCCACCTACGACGGCTATGTCGCCGGCAGCGACGTGTCCTACTACTGCGACACCGAATTCGGGTCCTCTGGTTCCCCGGTCATCTCCCGCGACTCCCACAAGGTGGTGGCCCTGCACCACTTCGGAGGCTGCCCGAACTCGGGCGTGAACGCCGGGCTCATCAAGGCGGAGATCGACCACCTCATCTGAGGTCGCGAGCGAGGGCGGGCGAAGCGCGCGACCGATAGGAAGTGAACGGCGGCGGGCCCACCGGGTCGTCAACGAAACGAACGGCGGCGGGCGCGGACCGAAGGTCCGAGATCGGCACCACCCTCGCCTCGGGCGCCTCGCACTGGCGCTTCGGGAACGTGGACTGGAAGGTCGTCCTCAAGATCGGCATCCCCGGCGC
>NZ_JBEYYO010000006.1:0-203339 GCF_040645615.1 Glycomyces sp. NPDC046736
CGCCGGCCGGCCGCCGCCGGTCCCCCCCGGAGCGCGGCGGGGGCGAGGGGGCGAGGGGGCGAGGGGGCGAGGGGGCGAGGGGGCGAGGGGGCGAGGGGGCGAGGGGGCGAGGGGGCGAGAGGGCGAGAGGTTTCTTTTGGGTGATTTGCGCGGAGCGGTGCCGGGAGGGTGTGGGCTGGGTGCGGGGGTTGCGTGGGAGACGTCGGGCCGGTCGAACACCGTCGTCGTCTCAGCGGCGTGGGAGGATGGGTCGGTGGCCGCACTCCAACCCATCCGCCTGATCCTGGGCGACGACGAATTCCTCGCCGAGCGGGCCGCCGCCGAGTACGTGAAGGCGGTCCGCGCCGAGCTGCCCGAGCACGAACCCGCACCCGCCGTCAACCGCGTCAGCGGCAACGACCTCACCAAAGGCGCCCTCGCCGAGATCACCAGCCCGACCCTGTTCGGCGGCGCGGTCATCGGCGTGGTCGAAAGCGGCCAGGACGTCGACAAGGACACCATCGCCGCCGTCCTCGCCTACGCCAAGCAGCCCGCCCCCGGCATCTACCTCGCCGTCTGCCACAACGGCGGCAACAAGGGCAAGGCCCTCTCCGAAGGCCTCAAGAAACTCGACGTCGACACCGTGCGCGTCTCCAAGATCAAACGCCAGCCCGACCGGGTCGCGTTCGTGCGCGGCGAACTGCGCGACGCCGGGGCCTCGCCGCGGTCGGCCTCCGCCGAGATCGCCGACACCATCATCCAAGCCGTCGGGTCCGACCTGCGCGAACTCGCCTCCGCCTGCTCGCAGCTCGTGGCCGACACCGATGGGAAGATCACCCAGGAGTCGGTCGCCAAGTACTACTCCGGCCGCGCCGAGGTCTCCGGCTTCACCGTCGCCGACGCCACCATCGCCGGGGACGCCGCCGAAGCGCTCGGCGCGCTGCGCTGGGCCATGCAGGTCGGCGTCGACCCCGTGCCGATCGCCGACGCCCTCGCCATGGCCGTGCGCAACCTCTCCCGAGTCGCCGCCGAACGCGGCGGGGCCGCCCAGCTCGCGGGCCAGCTCGGCATGGCGCCCTGGCAGATCGAGAAGGCCCGCAAGCAGTCGCGCAACTGGACCGCCGACGCGCTGGCCGAGGCCATGCGGGTGTGCGCCCGCCTCAACGGCGAAGTCAAAGGCGGCATGGACGACCGCGGCTGGGCCCTGGAGCACGCCATCCTCGAAATCACCCGACTGAGCGCCGCCGGGAGGACCAGCCGTGTCTGAGTACCGCCACGGCCGAGTGAGCCGCCCCCGCCGCCCCTGGTACTCGCGGATGCTGCGCCTGCAACACCTCTACCTGTCGAACCTGTGGTGCGTGGTGCTCTTCGAAGGTTCCGTGGCGCTGGCGATCCTCATGGCGCTCACCGAACTGGTCACCTGGTGGGTGGTGCTCATCCTCCCCGTCGCCGTCGCGGCGATGGTCAAGCTCAACGACGTGATAGCCGGAGCCCTCAGCCGCCACGGCTGAACCGAGGCGTCGCACGCGGGGCGCGGGCCGCAGACGTCGGCGGCGAACTCCCGGTCTCGTCTCGCTCGTCGCGCCGAACGTCCCGCGCGAGCGGGGCCGCAGGCGGCGATCGCCAGCGCGTTGCGCACCCGTTCCCGCCTCGCCCTGACGAACGTCCCGCGGGCAAGCACAAGGCCCGAAGGCGATGCCTTCGGGCCTTGTGAAGCTTTTCGCTCTTCGCGTTCGCGCTTAGGCGTTGGCGGACAGCTTGTTGTAAGCCGCAGCGAGCTTGGACTTGCGCTGCGCGGCCTGGTTTTTGTGGATGACGCCCTTGGTGGCGGCCTTGTCCAGCTCGCGGCTGGCGGCGCGCAGGTGCGTCTCCGCAGCGGTGACGTCGCCAGAGGCCGACGCTTCACGGAACTTCCGGACGGCGGTCTTCAGCGACGACTTCACAGACTTGTTGCGGATACGGCGCTTCTCGTTCGTAAGAATGCGCTTTTCCTTGGACTTAATGTTCGCCACGCGTGAAGCCTCAGTTTCGTGATTGCTTGATTCCTTAATTAACAGCGTCGAAGGCAGAGGGCACTCCGAGCGCTCGTCAACGTTACCAGGAGCCGAGCATCGCACACGCCCTGGGAGCATGACCGCGAGCCAGATTACACCAGGTCGAAGGGCCCGCTCCCCGCCCGGTCCGCGGCTGTAGCCCGCGTTACCCCCGGACGGTCAGGTTCGGGCGCCGCGGGCCCGCAGCGCGGGCAGGATCACTTCGTCGACCATCTCGTCGATCGCGGTGTCGGAGGCGTCGCTGAACACCAGGAACTCGTTGCGCACCAAGTCGGTCGGGAGCCTGCGCAGGCGGGGGGTGAGGTGTGCCTCGTCGAGTTCGCCGCGCGCGATCGCGCGCTGGTACACGCCCGCGTAGAGCAGGGTCACGAGTTCGTCGATGAGCCCGGCGAACAGGGCGTTGCGCGCGACGGGGTCGGCGCTGACCTCGGCGAGGATGCCGAGCATCGCGCCCTGGCCGATGAGCCGCATGCGCTCTCTCGCGAGAGTGAGCAAGGCGACCAAATCTCCGCGCAGCGACCCGGTGTCGGGGATCAGCTCGGCCCGGGGGATGCGGTTGGCGACGCACGCGATGAGCAGTTCTACCCGGCTCGGCCAGCGCCGATACAGCACGGGCTTGCTCGTCCCGGCCCGTTTCGCGACGCCCTCCATCGTCAGGCGGGCGAAACCGACCTCGCTGAACTCGGCCCATGCCGCGTCGAGAATCGCCTGCTCAAGCTCCTCGCCGCGGCGTCGGGACGTTGCCTTGCGCTTCACCGGTCTCCTCTAGATACGAGTCGTTTCTTATGCTACATTGGGCCTGTGAAGATACGGATCGTATCTTACGGATGATTGGAAACCATCATGGAAACCTCCGCCCCCGAGCGCACCCCGATCGGACGGGTGATCGCGCTCAGCGCCGGACTCGCGCTCATCGTCGGCGTCCTCACTCTCGCATTCTCCTGGCCCTCGACCGGAATGGGCCCGCACGAGGTCCCGATCGCCGTCGTCGGCCCCCAAGAGGCCGCCGACCAGGTCCAGGCGCAGCTCGACCAGGCCGAGCCCGACGGCTTCGACGTCACGGCCGCGGCCGACGCCGACGAGGCCGCCACGCTCATCGAGGAACGCGAGGTCTACGCCGCGTTCGCGATCGCCCCCGACGGGATCACCGTCTACACCGCCTCGGCCGCCTCGCCGGTGGTCTCGCGCATGGTCGTCGGCATCGCCGACGGCGTGGCCGCCCAGATGGGCGGCATCCCGGTCACCGTCGAGGACCTCGTGGCCCTGCCCGACGACGACCCGAACGGGGCCGGGCTCGCCGCCTCGGCCCTGCCGCTCGCGGCCGGCGGCATCCTGATCGCGGTGCTCATCGGCCTCAACGTGCGCGGCTCGGGTCGCCAGGTCGCGGCCGCGATCCTCGCGCCGCTCGCGGTCGGCGCGGGCGTCGCCGCGCTCATGCTGTACGTGCTCGAATCGATCGAGGGCGAGTTCCTGCCGGTGGCCGGCGCGCTGGCGCTGGCGATGGCCGGCACCGGGTGGCTGATCCTGGGCCTGGTGAAGCTGCTCGGCCGCGCCGGGGTCGCGGTGGGCGCGGTGCTGGTGATGCTGGTCGGCAACCCGCTGTCGGGCATGGCGAGCTCGCCGGAGATGCTGCCCGCGCCGTGGGGCGAGTTCGGCCAGTACCTGGCTCCGGGCGCGGGCGGGACGCTGCTGCGCTCGGCCGCGTACTTCGACGGCCACGGGGGCCAGACCGCGATCCTGGTCCTCGGCGCCTGGCTGGTCGCGGGAATCCTACTCTTCGCGATCGGCGCGGCCCGCGCGAAGGCGAAGGAGGCGAACGCCGAGGTCGAGGAACGCGAGGCGGTCCCGGCGGCAGCTTGATCGAACACCCGAATCCGGCCGCTCCGCAATCACGCGGGGCGGCCGGAGGTGTGTAAACGCGAGCATCGCTCGATTCGCAGCGCCCCCCGGCTACACATGATCGCCGGTGGGTATGACACATCGGCGAGGGCGAGGGCGAGGGCGAGGGCAGCTCGCGGTGGCGCAGAGGCGCGATCGCGCGGAGGTGTTTGCGAAACGCGAGGAGTGCTCGATTCGCAGCGCCCCCCGACTTCACATGATCGCCGGAGGGTGTGACACGACGGCGAGGGCGAGTGAGTTGAGACGCGGTTGCCGCCTGAGGCGTGTGTGGAACGTGAGCGTTGCTCGATTCGCGGCGCCCCCCGACTTCACATCATCGCTGGAGGGTGTGACACAACAGCGGGAGCGGATCTTGGCGGGAGCGAGCGGGGGTGGGAGTGGATCTCGGCGGGAGCGGGAGCGGGAGCGGGGGTGGGGGTGGGCCGTGGCGGGGTGGGAGTTCGCCGTGGGTGCGGTGTCGTGGGATGTGCGGTGCGGTAAGTGTGGGGGTTGTGGGTGAGCGGGGCGCCTTTTGTGGGCGGGTGGGCGGGGGGTGGTGGGTCGGTAGGGCAGAATTGGCAGACCACCCCGTCCGAGCCGCGCGAGTCGCGGTTCGCCAGCGTTCGCCGAGAGGGAAGGTCACCGTGACCAACGCGCCAGGCTCGACTGCTCCGGAGTCGATCCGGAACTTCTGCATCATCGCGCACATCGACCACGGTAAATCCACCCTGGCCGACCGGATGTTGCAGATCACCGAGGTCGTCGAGGAACGCCAGATGCGCGCGCAGTACCTCGACCGGATGGACATCGAGCGCGAGCGCGGCATCACCGTGAAGTCGCAGGCCGTGCGCATGCCCTGGAAGGTCCGCTCGGGCGAGGACGAGGGCGGCGACTTCGTGCTCAACATGATCGACACCCCCGGGCACGTCGACTTCACCTACGAGGTCTCCCGCTCGCTCGCCGCGTGCGAGGGCGCGATCCTGCTCGTGGACGCCGCGCAGGGGATCGAGGCGCAGACCCTCGCCAACCTCTACCTGGCGATGGGCAACGACCTCACGATCATCCCGGTGCTCAACAAGATCGACCTCCCCTCGGCCGACCCCGACCGGTACGCCGAGGAGATCGCCCACCTCATCGGCTGTGAACCCGAGGACGTCTTCCGCGTCTCGGGCAAGACCGGCGAAGGCGTGGCCGAGCTGCTCGACGCGGTCGTGAAGCAGATCCCGGCCCCCACCGGCGACGCCGAAGCGCCCCCGCGCGCGCTCATCTTCGACTCCGTCTACGACGTCTACCGCGGCGTCGTGACCTACATCCGGGTGGTCGACGGCAAGCTCTCCTCGCGCGACCGCATCCGCATGATGTCGACCCGCGCCGACCACGAGCTGCTGGAGATCGGGGTCATCAGCCCCGAACCGGTGGTCTCCAAGGCCCTCGGCGTGGGCGAGGTCGGCTACCTCATCACCGGCGTGAAGGACGTGCGCCAGTCGAAGGTCGGCGACACCGTCACCCTCAACAAGCGCCCCGCCGAGACCGCGCTGCCCGGCTACACGATCGCCAAGCCGATGGTCTTCTCCGGGCTCTACCCCATCGACGGCTCCGACTACGGCAACCTGCGCGAAGCCCTCGACAAGCTCCAGCTCAACGACGCCGCGCTCCAGTACGAGCCCGAGACCTCCGCGGCGCTCGGGTTCGGCTTCCGCGTCGGGTTCCTCGGCCTGCTGCACCTGGAGATCATCCAAGAGCGCCTCGAAAGGGAGTTCAACCTCGACCTGATCTCGACCGCGCCGAACGTGATCTACCAGGTCGTCAAGGAAGACGGCGAGGAGATCGAGGTCACCAACCCCTCGGAGTTCCCCGAAGGGAAGATCCACTCGATCACCGAGCCGATCGTCAAGGCCACCATCCTGACCCCGACCGAGTACATCGGGACGGTCATGGAGCTGTGCCAGGCCAAGCGCGGCGTCCAGATCGGGATGGACTACCTGTCCACTGACCGCGTCGAGATCCGCTACACGATGCCGCTGGCCGAGATCGTGTTCGACTTCTTCGACCAGCTCAAGTCCCGCACCAAGGGCTACGCCTCGCTCGACTACGACATCGACGGCACCCAGGAGTCCGACCTGGTCAAGGTCGACATCCTCCTGCAAGGCGAGCGGGTCGACGCGTTCGCTGCGATCGTCCACAAGGACCAGGCCTACCCCTACGGGGTGCGGCTGTCCGAGCGGCTCAAGAAGCTCATCCCGCGCCAGCAGTTCGAGGTCCCCATCCAGGCCGCGATCGGCTCCCGGATCATCGCGCGCGAGACCATCCGCGCCCTGCGCAAGGACGTCCTCGCCAAGTGCTACGGCGGCGACATCTCCCGCAAGCGCAAGCTGCTCGAGAAGCAGAAGGAAGGCAAGAAGCGGATGAAGAACATCGGCCGCGTCGAAGTCCCGCAGGAGGCGTTCATCGCCGCCCTGCGCACTGACGAGGACTAAGCGAGACACGAAGGGGCGGAGCCGATTCGGCTCCGCCCCTTCGTCGTGCTACTGGCCCCCGGACGAGGGCGGCTGCTGGTGCCCCACACCCGGGTTCGGCGGCTGGGGCGGGTAGTTGCCGGGGTGCTGCGGCGGGACCGGCGGCTTGGGCTGGTTGCCCGGCCGCGACCGGATCCAGTGCGCCACATCCGGTTGGAACAACAGGTAGAACGCCGCGCCGATCGCCGCGAGCTTCACCAGCGCCAGCAGCGAGCCTAGCGCGGCGAACCAGCCGATGGCCCACACGCCGAAGAAGCCGCCCAGCGAGAAGAACCCGAGGACGCCCAGGGCGATGTACAGCGGCACGCGCGCGTCCGTGGCCCCGAAGACGCCCAGGCGCTCCTTGGCCACGAGCCACACGACCACGACCGCGCCGGCCCCCCACAGCAGGTTGAACACGGCGCCGCCGACCAGGAACCCGGTCGCGTACCACCAAGGCGCGGTAGCGGAAGCGAGGATCGCGAAGATGAGGATCAGCACGGTCGCCGCGGCGTAGGCCCACAGCGCTTGCGTGAACTGATTGATCTTCTTGGGACGGTTGGGGTTCTCTTTGATCCCCCATTCGACGAGGAGGTCCGGGGACGGCCCCGGGCCCTGTCCTGGCGCGCCCGGGCCGGGGCCGGCGCCATGCGGATTCGGTTCGGGCGATTGCGGCGGGTACGTCATATTCGCAGCTCCGGGCAGAGAAAAGGGTGTGCTGTCACTGCTCACTGTAGCCCTCGGCCCCCACTTCCGGGGGCCCGAGCCGCACGCCATCCGAATGGGGGACAGGTCATTTCGCGACAATTCAGGAATAGCGAAGAACGGTGTCCGAACAATGGGAAAGGGCGGCGCCCGAACGCCGCCCTTTCGCGGGAGGAACTAGTTCAGGAAGTCGTCGGCGAGCTCGTCGGAGTCGGCGAACGGCCCTGTGTCCTTCGACATCGTGGCCGGGTCCACCGGCCGATCGTACGTCTGGTGCAGCGTACGGTCCCCGTCCACCACCGAATAGGACCGCCGCGTGTACACCGGGGCGCCCTGCACCGTCACCTGCGGCACCACCCGGAAGTGCACGTCCATCTGGTCGGGGCCGATCACCGTCTCCACATACCCGCGCTGCGCGTTGCGGAACTTGATGTGCGGGTTGATGACCAGCGCCGCGTTGTCCTCCGGCACCGAGTCCACGCCGTTCCCACCCGACGTGATCGATGAGGCCACCAGCTCCACGCCCACCGAAGCCCCTTGCGCAGCAGGGAAGTCCGGCAGGATCTCCCCGGCCCAGTGCGTGTGCACGTCCCCGGTCAGCACCACCGGGTTGCGCACCTCGGCCTCGACCCAGCCGTCGATGATCCGCTGCCGCGAGGCCGCGTACCCGTCCCAGCCGTCCATGCTCGTGCGCAGGTCGTCCTCGGCCGCGGCCGCGTCCCGCTGCGTGAAGAACACCTGCTGCCCGAGCAGGTCCCAACGCGCGCTTGAGGAGTGGAAGCCCTCGATGAGCCAGTCCTCCTGCTCCTGGCCGGTGATGGTGCGCGACTCGTCCCACGCGTCGGCGCAGTTGCTCTGCGTGCCGTCGCCGCAGGCCTGGTCGTCGCGGTACTGGCGCGTGTCCATCATGTGGAAGTTCGCGAGCTGTCCCCATTGGACTCTGCGGTAGAGCTGCATGTCGATCCCCGAAGGGACCGAGGACCGCCGCAGCGGCATGTTCTCCCAGTACGCCTTGAACGCGGCCTCGCGCCGCCGCAGGAAGTCCTCGGGCTCAGGCGTGTCCGATCCGGACTCGGGCACCTCGTCGGCCCAGTTGTTCTCGACCTCGTGGTCGTCCCAGACCACCAGCCACGGCGCGACCGCGTGCGCGGCCTGGAGGTCGGGGTCGGTCTTGTACTGGGCGTGGCGCTGGCGGTAGGTCGCCAGCGAGACCGTCTCGGGCCCTTCGTGGTCGCGCACGTTCCCGTCGGGGGAGAGGTACACCCCGGCCTTGTACTCGTACTGGTAGTCGCCGAGGTGGAGCACCAGGTCGGGGTTCGACTCGGCCAGGTGCCGGTAGGCGGTGAAGTAGCCGTGCTCGTACTGCGAGCACGAGGCGAAGGCCATCCGCAGCTCGGCGGGTATCGAGCCGAGCGGCGGCGCGGTGCGGGTGCGCCCGACCGGGGAGACCCACCGGCCGGTCCTGAAGCGGTAGTAGTACTCCCGGCCCGGTTCCAGGCCCTCGACTTCGATGTGGACGCTGTAGCCGATCTCGGGGCCGGTCTCGTACCGGCCCGAGGCCACGCGGCGGCGGAACCGCTCGTCGGTCGCCACTTCCCATCGGACGTCGACCGAGCCGTTCGGCATGCCGCCCATGCCGTCCTCGGCCAGCGGGTGCACCGCCAGGCGGGTCCACAGGACCACGCCGTCGGGTTCGGGATCGCCGGAGGCGACGCCCAGGTTGAAGGGGTCGGCGTCGAGGGTCGGGTGCCTGCGGCTCTGGGCCCACGCCACTGCCGGGACCGCGGAGGCGGCGGTCGCGGAGGCGGAGGAGGCGAGCAGGATACGGCGCGAAAGGCGCATGTGGACCTCGCTTTGATGGGGGTTGTGCGGGTTTGACCCACCCAGCCCAACAAGCGATCGTGGAGGAACCTGGTCCCTGGCCCTACGCTGCGGTGAACCGCCGCTGAACTCTGCCGCTGTTGCGGCGGTTGCCTACTCGGTCTCGGCGAAGGTCACGACGATGCGCGCGTACGTGTCGTTCGCGGCCGCCACCGCCTCCTCGCCGTCCACTTCGGCGTCGGGCGCGGCCCAGCCGTCTTCCCCTGGCGTCCATACCAATCCCGAGAACGCCACGCTGGCGATCCGGTGGTCGTAGGCGCGGGCGACGGCCCACGCGGCCCGGTTCCAGCCCTCGGCCGCGCCGTCGGGCACGATCACCATCGTCGAACCGTCCACATCGGCCTCGGCGCCCCACTGGTAGGAGTACGCCTCGGCCAGCACCGCCGCCTCGGGCTCGGGCTCCTCGGCCCCGCCGGAGATGCACATCAACCCCGACTCCTGGCCCCCGGCCAGCGCCTCGGCGATGACCACGGCCTCGTCCTCCCACTGCTCGTACAGCTCGGGGTAGGCGCTGATCTGGACCGCCTGCGAGGCCTCGGCGAGCGTCATCTCCCGCCAGCCGTCGATGCGCTGGAGCTTCTCGTAGAACTTGAACGAGGCGTAGACGGGGTCCATGAGCTCTTCCTCGGTGCCCCAGCCCATGCTGGGCCGCTGCTGGAACAGCCCGAGCGAGTCGTGGTGCCCGTAGTTCACGTTGATGAGCTCGGACTCCTGCATGGCCGTGGTGATCGCCACCGACACCGCGTGCTCGTCGAGCCCGTCGCGCATCCCGACCGCCGCGATCGTGGCCGCGTTCGAGGTCTGCTGCGCCGAGAGGTGCACCTGGGTCTCGCCCGAGCCGAAGTAGCAGCCGGTGCGGCTCGGGCGCAGGAAGTCCTCGGCCGTCTCGCCGCAACCGGCGAGCGTCGCGGCCAGGGCGAGGGTCGTCAGCGCAGGGAGCAGGCGCACGGGAGACTCCGATCAGGTCGGTCGGGCCTGTCAGCCTACCCAGGAAGGCGACCGCTTCTCAATGAACGATCGGACACCTTCGCGTCCCTCTTCGGAGAAGAAGTACTCAGCCGTCACGGCAGCCGCATCGCGCAACTCCTGTCGCAGATCCGGTGTGGCCGTGAGCACTTTGATGCCCGCCTGCGCCGCCGGGCCGCCCGCGACGAGGGCCCCCACGGTCTTGGCCTGCCATTCGTCGGCCGCGCCGGTGACGACCGCGTGGGTGATCAGGCCCCACCGGTGCGCGTCGTAGGCGCCGAAGGCCTCCCCGGTCAGGAACAGGGTGCGCATCTGCGCCGGGGTCAGGTGGCGAGCCACGACCGGGCCGATCACGGCCGGGACCACGCCCAGCCGGACCTCGCTGAACGCCATGCCCGCGTCGCCTTCGACGATCGCGATGTCGGCCGCGGCCAGGAGCCCCAGGCCCCCGCCCTTCGCGCCGCCCTTGGCGACCGCGACCACCGGTTTCGGCGACTCGCAGATGTCGGCGAGCAGCTCGGCGAGGTGCGCTGCCGGGAGTTTCTCCAGGCTCGTCGCGGCCGCCGACTCCTTGAGGTCGGCCCCGGCGCAGAACACCGGGCCGGTGTGGTCGATCACGATGGCGCGCACGTCGTTATCGGCGAGCGCCGTCGCCAGCGCCTCCCGGAGCTCGGCGATCATCCGCGTGGACAGGGCGTTGCGCCGGTTCGGGGCGTCGAGGGTAATCGAGGCCACGTTCCGCGCCGGCCAGTACTTGATCAAAGCATCGTTGCCGTTCATGCCAGTACCGTAGTCAGCGTGTCCACCAGTCCCGCAACCGCAGCCGCGACTTCGCCCGCCTCCGCGATCGACGCCGGCGCGGGCGGCCCCATCGACGCCGGTTTCGGCTTCTACGTGCACGTCCCGTTCTGCGTCTCGCGCTGCGGCTACTGCGACTTCAACACCTACACCGCCTCCGAGCTGGGCGCGGGCGTCTCGCGGGAGACGTACTCCTCGATCGTGCGCGCCGAGATCCGATCGGCCGCGGCCAGGTTCGACACCCGGCCGAAGGTCGACACGGTGTTCTTCGGCGGCGGCACCCCGACCCTGCTGCCCGCCGCTGACCTGGCCGCGATCCTCGCCGAGATCGACCGCGAGTTCGGGCTCGCCGAAGGCTACGAGGCCACCACCGAGGCCAATCCCGAATCGGTGGACGCCGACTACGTGGCCGAGCTCCACGACGGCGGCTTCACGCGATTGTCGGTGGGCATGCAGTCGACCGCCTCGCACGTGCTCAAGATCCTCGACCGCGAGCACTCCCCGAAGAAGGCCCTGGCCGCCGTCGAGCACGCCCACCGGGCCGGATTCGAGCATGTGAGCCTCGACCTCATCTACGGCACGCCCGGCGAGACCGCCGCCGACTTCGCAGAAAGCCTCGCCTCGGCGGTGGACACCGGCGTGGACCACGTCTCGGCGTACGCGCTCATCGTCGAGGACGGCACCGCGCTGGCCCGCCGCATCCGCGCCGGCGAGGTCGCCCAGCCCTCCGACGACGTGGCCGCCGACCGTTACCTCGCGGCCGAAGCGGCCCTCTCGGCGGCCGGTTTCGAGTGGTACGAGGTCTCCAACTGGGCCAAGACCCCCCAGGCGCGCTGCCGCCACAACCTCCTCTACTGGGAAGGCGGCCACTGGTGGGGCGCGGGGCCGGGCGCCCACTCGCACCTGCCGGGGGTGCGCTGGTGGAACCACAAGCACCCCTCGACGTACGCCACGGCGCTGGCCCAGGGCCTGCCCGCGGCCGGGCACGAGGAGCTCACCGAAGAGGACCGCTATCTGGAGCGAGTGCTCCTGCTCACCCGGCTGGCCACCGGGGTGCCCGTGGCCGAGCTGCGGCCCGCCGGAGCCGCCGCGGTCGAACGCGTTGTGGCCGACGGGCTCGGCGTCCTCGCAGCAGGCCGCCTCACCCTCACGCTGCGCGGTCGCCTCCTCGCCGACGCCGTGGTGAGAGACCTCACCGCCTGACGAACCCCGGGCGGGCGACCCGTAGATTTGACGACGTCACGCGGGAGCCTGCGTCTCGTAAGCTCCCCGGCCCTCCGGCACCGCACCCCATGCGAAGCCCGCCGGAGCCGACCCCCGTCCCCCATACCCGGAGCCCGCCACCCATGCACACCTCACGTTCAGCGCGTCCCTACCCGGCTGCCCTGCGGGGCACGCAGCTCGCCCGCCGCGGGCTCCTCACCGCCTCCGCCGCCGGGCTCGTCGCGGCCGCCGCGGCCTGCTCCGAGGAGGAGCCGCCCCCGGCCGACGAGGGCGGCATCGGCGCGGCCGAGGAGAGCCCTTCGCCCGAGCCGTCCCCCCAGCCGCCCCGCGAGATCACCATCACGCACGTGGGCGACACGATGCCCGGCTCCTACCCCAACCAGCTGGCCTCCGACGAGGGCGCGAGCTTCTTCTCCGGCGTCAAGGACGTCATCACCGGCGACCTGCGCATCGCCAACCTCGAAGGCGCCCTGTCGACCCACGAGTTCGACAAGTGCGGCGGCGGCACCTGCATCTACTTCCGCCTCCCCGCCGAGTACGCGCAGGTCTTCGCCGACGCGGGCTTCCACGTCCTCAACCAGGCCAACAACCACGGCTGGGACGCCGGGCCCGACGGCGCGACCGAGACCCAGGAGGCCGTGCGCGCCGCCGGGATGGAGATCTGCGGGATCAAGGACGAGGTCGCCCTGGTCGAGACCGAGTCGGGCCTGACCGTCGGCCTGGTCGGCTTCGCGCCGTACACGTTCTACACCGACAACCGCGACCTCGACGCGGTCGCCGCCCTCGTCTCGGCCGCCAAGCAACAGGCCGACATCGTGATCGCCACCGCCCACCTCGGCGCCGAGGGCACCGACCACCGCCACGTCCCCGAAGGCGTCGAGACCTACTTCGGCGAGGACCGCGGCGACACGCGCGCGTTCGCCCGCACCTGCATCGACAACGGCGCCGACGTGGTCTTCGGCCACGGCCCGCACGTCCTGCGCGGCATGGAGTACTACAACGGCAAGCTCATCGCCTACTCCCTGGGCAACTTCGGCGGCGGCCAGAACCTCTTCGCCGGCGACGGCGCCCTGGGCCGCTCGGCGATCCTGTCGGTCACCATCCGCGAAGACGGCACCATCGTCGCAGGCCAGGCCCTCGCCACCCGCATGGACGGCGACGGCTACCCGCAGGTCGACGCCGACAACGGCGCGTTCGACGACTTCAACGAGCTCGCCGCCGACTTCGGCGACGACGCCGTGACCGTCGCAGACGACGGCGCGCTCGTGTTCCCCGGTGTCTGAGGGCCCACGTAGACTGGCACTCCCGGACCGGGAGTGCCAAACTTGAGTCCGGCCCGAGGCCGGGCGCACGCCCGGCCGCAGCGCCACCGGGCACGCAAAGCCCGGCAACGACACTGAGGGGACGTGGCAGCGATGGACGACCGCAAGCTCGAAGTGCTGCGCGCCATCGTCGAGGACTACGTCGCCACCCAGGAACCGGTCGGCTCCAAGGCCGTCTCCCAGCGCCACGCCCTCGGCGTCTCCGCGGCCACCGTCCGCAACGACATGGCCTACCTCGAAGAGGCCGGCTACATCCAGCAGCCGCACACCTCCGCCGGGCGCATCCCCACCGCCAAGGGCTACCGGCTCTTCGTCGACCGCCTCGGCAAGATCAAGCCGCTCTCGGCCGCCGAGCGGCGCGCCGTGCACCGCTTCCTCTCCGAGGCCGTCGACCTCGACGACGTGGTCACCCGCACCGTGCGGCTGCTCTCGCAGCTCACCCACCAGGTGGCCGTCGTCCAATACCCGAGCCTCAACCGCTCCTCGATCCGCCACCTCGAACTCGTCTCGCTCACCCCGACCCGTCTCATGATCGTCATGATCACCGACACCGGCCGGGTCGAGCAGCGCTTCACCGAGGTTCCCGCCGAGCTCAGCGAGGACAACGTCCTCGAACTGCGCCGCCTGGTCAACGAGCAGCTCCAGGGCAAGCCCCTGTCCGACGCGCCGCGGATCATCGCCGACCTCGCCTCCCTGGCCCGCCCCGAGCTGGGCGCCACCGCCACCGCGCTGGCGCAGGGCCTGCTCGACACCGTGGTCGCGCGCACCGAAGAGCGCGTGGCCGTCGCGGGCGCGGCCAACCTCACCCGCGACGGGAACTTCTTCGCAGGGTCCATGCGGCCCATCCTCGAAGCCCTCGAAGAGGAGGTCGTGCTCATGCAGCTGTTGGGCCGGGCCGACTCGAACGCGCTGTTGACGGTGCGCATCGGCGACGAGAACGAGATCGACGACTTCCGCGAGACCACCGTGGTCGCCGCCGGATACGGGCCGGGCTCGGTGGTCGGCCACATGGGCGTCCTCGGTCCCACCCGCATGGACTACCCGGGCACGATCGCGGCCGTCCGCGCCGTGGCCCGGTACGTGTCCGAGATTTTGGAACAGAACCGCTGACAGGACAGAGCGCACGTGGCTAAGGACTACTACGGCATTCTCGGCGTCGACCGGAACGCCAACGACGACGAGCTCAAGAAGGCGTATCGGAAGCTGGCACGCAAGTACCACCCCGACGTCAGCGACGAGCCCGACGCTCAGGAGCGACTCCAGGAGATCAACGCCGCCTTCGAAGTCCTCATGGACCCCCAGAAGAGGGCGATCGTCGACGCCGGAGGCGACCCGTACTCGCGCGCCGCAGGCGGCGGCGCGGGCGCTCCGTTCATGGGCTTCGAAGACATCATGGATGCCTTCTTCGGCGGCTCCATGGGCGGCTTCGGACGCCGCGGCCCGCGCTCGCGCACCCGGCCGGGCAACGACGCGCTGCTGCGCCTGGACCTCGACCTCGAAGAGGTCGCGTTCGGCACCGAATCGACCCTGACCGTCGACACCGCGATCCTGTGCGACTCGTGCGACGGCTCGTGCACCGAGGGCACCGCCGAACCCCAGGCCTGCACCACGTGCGGCGGTTCGGGCGAGGTCCAGGTCGTGCAGCGCACGATCCTCGGGCAGGTCCGCACCGCGCGCCCGTGCTCGGCGTGCTCCGGATACGGCACGATCATCACCGACCCGTGCCGCAAGTGCGGCGGCGAAGGCCGCGTGCGCTCGCGGCGGCGCATCACCGTCAAGGTCCCCGCCGGCGTTGAGGACGGCATGCGCATCCGCCTCTCCGGCGAAGGCGAGGTCGGCCCCGGCGGCGGGCCCGCCGGCGACCTCTACGTCGAGGTCCACGAGAAGCCCCACGAGGTCTTCACCCGCGAAGGCTCCGATCTGCGCTGCCGCGTGCGCGTCCCCATGACGCAGGCCGCGCTCGGCACCAAGCTCAACATCCACACCCTCGACGACCAGGTCGAAGTCGAGGTCGCCACCGGCACCCAGCCGGGCACCGTCAAGAAGGTCCGCGGCCACGGCGTCCCCAAGCTCCGAGGCGGCGGCGCCCGCGGCGACCTCTACATCGAGCTCGACGTGCGTACCCCCACCAAGCTCGACACCGAGCAGGAGGAACTCCTCAAGAAACTCGCGAGCCTGCGAGACGAGGAGATCAAAGAGGTCAAAGGCGGCAGCGGGTTCTTCTCAAGGATGCGAGACGCCTTCAACGGCCACGCCTAGACAGCGCTGAACCGGCCCCGGCCTGGCCGGGGCCGACTTCGACTCACCAATCCTGAAACGGGGAGCCTCTCGATGCCCGGTCTGGCAACCATCGTCACCGTCGTGCTGGTCGCGGCGGCCCTCGCCCTCGTCGTCATCGCACTGCGCCGCCGCCCCCGCGGCGGACCGAGGCGCGACGCCACCCCGCCCGCTGGCGGGCCCCAGATCGGCGAGCGCTGGCTCGCGGACGTGCCCTTCGCCGACGAGCCCCGCCGCTCCAAGGAACGCCCCGTCCTGGTGATCGGCTACTCCGGCCGCGGCTACTGGGCCCTCAAGTGCACCACCCAAGAGCCCCGCGACGCCGGGTGGCGCGTCGCCGCCCCCGCGAACCGCTGGGAACCGCCCGCCGACAAGGACGGCTGGGTCGACCTCGTCCCCAACCACCTCCCGCGCGCCCGCTTCGACCATTCCTTCGGTCGCATCGGCGACCAGGGCCTCTATCGCAAGATCACCGGCCGCCTGCGCTGGGAACGCGCCGTCGACTTCACCCGCTGAACGCGGACTAAGCTGTTCCGGTCAGCGACACGCCACCGAACAGGAGCCACGTGAGCGATCCGGTCTTCCTCGTCGACGCCCTGCCCTCCACCGACGAGTTCGTCCTCGACGGCCCCGAAGGGCACCACGCCGCCGACGTGCAGCGCCTCCAGCCCGGTGAGACCCTGCTCCTGTCCGACGGCGCCGGGGCGGTCGCCTCGGCGCGCGTGACCGCCGCCGAACGCGGATCGCTGCGCCTGGCCGTCCTCGAACGACGCACCCTCCCCGAGCCCGACCCCAAGCTCACCGTGGTCCAGGCCCTCCCCAAAGGCGACCGGGGCGAACGCGCCGTCCAGATGCTCACCGAGATCGGCGTCGACGAAGTGATCCCTTGGGCCGCATCGCGATCCATCGTCCAATGGAAAGGCCCCCGCGGCGACAAGGCCCGCGCCAAATGGACCGCCACCGCCCGCGAGGCCACCAAGCAGGCCCGCCGCGCCCGCCTCGCTCACGTGGCCGAACTCCACACCACCAAGCAGCTCGTGCAGCGCCTGCGCCAAGCCGCGCAGGTCCTGGTCCTCCACGAGAGCGCCACCGCTCCGCTCTCGGGCGTCGACCTCGCCGCGACCGGCGAGATCGCCCTCGTCATCGGCCCCGAAGGCTCCATCAGCCCCGACGAACTCGCCGCCCTCGCCGAATTCGGCCCCCCGATCCGCCTCGGCGACACCATCCTCAGAACCTCGACAGCAGGCCCGGCCGCCTTGGCAGTACTCCAAGCCCGTCTGGGGCGCTGGTAGCACCCGTTCGGGGGACCGTCCGTCTACTCCGGAACGACTAGCATCGAAGGAGCCTCGAACCCTCCGCACCCCTTGGGGATCCAATGAACGCTCCCGTTCGCGAGTCCCGACTCAACCGAGCCCACCTCATCGTCACCATCGTCACCTCGCTCGCCGCCGTCGGCCTCGGCGTCTTCAGCATCGTCAAACAGGACCAGGCACAGGAACTGACGGTCAACATCGAAGGCCTCAGCGACGACCTGAGCGCGATCGAATCCGAGCGCGACTCCTACTCCGCCCGCGTCGACGAACTCGAAGCCGAACTGGCCGACACCGGAGACGAGACCGGCGAGACCACCGTCTCCTCCCCGGCCGCACTCGACTTCGAGGACAACCTCGCCGTCGAGAACTGCACCAACTACCGCAGCAGCGGCGGCCAATGGAACACCGAACCCGTGCGCCTGGGAGGCCAGGAGTACACCGACGCCTTCTCCTGCGTCCCCTACATCACCGACGCGACCATCGCCGACGGGCGCAAATCCGTCGGCTACGTCGACTTCGCCGTGCCCGGCGGCGCCGAGCGCCTCACCGGAGTCGTCGGCATCGCCGACGACTCGGCCGACACCGCCATGGTCCTCGAGTTCATCGTCCTGCCCGTGCCCGAGACCGGCGAGCCGCTGTTCGCCCAGACCCTCAAATACGGCGACGTCCAGGAACTCGACCTCGACCTCAGCGGAACCAGTCGAGTCCGCTTCCAAGTCGAGATCGTCGACACCGAGGTGTACGGCGCGCTCACCGACGGCACCGCCACGGCCTCCTGGGCCGAGGTCCGCATGGCCTGAGACGCCCCGCGACCTCCTAGACTGTCCGCATGAACGACGCCGACTGCCTTTTCTGCAAGATCGTCGCCGGGGACATCCCCTCGACGAAGGTCGCCGAGACCGAACGGGTGCTCGCGTTCCGCGACATCCACCCCAAAGCGCCCGTCCACGTCCTGGTGATCCCGAAGGACCACTACGCGAACACCGCGGCCCTCGCCGCCGCCGACCCCGCGCTGGCCGGGGACCTCCTCGCCGTCGCGGCCGACGTCGCCGCGGCCGAAGGGGTCGACCAGAGCGGGTGGCGCCTGTTCGCCAACACCGGCGACGACGGCGGCCAAGACGTGTACCACGTCCACTTCCACGTCGTCGGGGGCAAACCGCTCGGACCGATGCTCGCGGCCTGAAATCACAACGGCGACCGGATTTCTCGTTGTTGCCCGCTCGCCGCAGCAACTACCATTGACCTACCGCAAGCGGCGGCCCCCGAGGCCGCCGAACTCTCACCTTTGGAAGCAGGTGGCGAACAGCCCTCGCGGGCGAAGCCTATGACCGACCGCTCTGACCACGCCCAGAACACCTCGACGATCACGTCCACGATCACCGTCGGCGACCAGAGCTCGCTCATGGCCCTGCTCGGCCGCGCCGACGAGAACCTGCGCTTCATCGAACGCCGCTTCCCCGGCGTCGACCTCCACGTGCGCGGGGACACCATCACCCTCACCGGCATCAACGGCGCGCCGCGCGCGGCCGAACGACTCGTGAAGGAGCTGCTCGCCTTGATCGAGAACGGCGAGGACGTCGACGCCGACGTCATCCGGCGCACCGAGAACATGCTCAAGGCCGCCCCCGGCGAGCGCCCCGCCGAGGTGCTCACCCAGAACATCATCTCCAAGCGCGGCAAGGCCATCCGGCCCAAGACCATCGGTCAGAAGCGCTACGTCGAGGCCATCGACGAGAACACGATCGTGTTCGGCATCGGCCCCGCCGGCACCGGCAAGACCTACCTGGCCATGGCCAAGGCCGTCCAGGCCCTCCAGGCCAAGGAGATCAACCGGATCATCCTCACCCGGCCCGCCGTCGAAGCCGGAGAGAAGCTCGGCTTCCTCCCCGGCACCCTCTTCGAGAAGATCGACCCCTACCTGCGCCCCCTCTACGACGCCCTCCACGACATGATCGACCCCGCCTCCATCCCCAAACTCATGGAAGCGGGCACGATCGAAGTCGCCCCCCTCGCATTCATGCGCGGAAGGACCCTCAACGACGCGTTCATCATTCTCGATGAGGCGCAGAACACCACGCCCGAGCAGATGAAGATGTTCCTCACCCGCCTCGGGTTCGGGTCCAAGATCGTCGTCACCGGTGACATCACTCAGGTCGACCTCCCCGGCCACGCGACCTCCGGGCTGCGCATGGTGCGCGACATCCTCGAAGGCCTCGACGACGTGCACTTCGCCACGCTCAGCGCCGACGATGTGGTCCGGCACCAGCTCGTCAGCGATATCGTGAACGCCTACGAGCGGTGGGACGCCCGAAGCGGCGACCCCAGGAAAGGGCAACGAGGAAACCGTGGGCATCGAGATCATCAATGAGTCCGGGACCGAAGTCGACGAGCCGGGCATCCGCGCCGTCGCCGACTTCGCCCTCAACGAGATGGGCGTCAACCCGCTCGCCGAGCTCTCGGTGCTCGTGGTCGACATCGACCACATGACCGAGCTCAACCGCCGCTGGATGGGCGGCACCGGGCCCACCGACGTCCTCTCGTTCCCGATGGACGACGCCATGCCCGGACGCCCCGACTCGACCGAACCGGGCACGCCGATCCTCGGCGACCTCGTGCTCTCGCCCGAGGTCGCCGCGGCCCAGGCCAAGGAGGCCGGGCACTCCACCGCCGACGAGCTGCACATGCTCACCGTCCACGGGGTGCTCCACATCCTCGGCTACGACCACGCCGAGCCCGAGCAGGCCAAGGAGATGTTCGGTCTCCAGAACCGCATGCTCGACTCCTGGCGGGCCAAACGAGTCGCGGCGGAGAGTTAGGACCCGATGTTCCCGTACTCGCTCCTGGCCGCGGCGATCGCACTGACCGCCGTCGCCGGGGCCGCGGCCGCTGTCGACTCGGCCCTCACCGCCGTCTCGCCCGCCCGCACCGCCGAGCTCGCCGAACAGCGCCGCAGAGGCGCCGAAGCGCTCGTCAAGGTCATCCACGACCTCCCCAGGCACCTCAACCTCCTGATCCTGCTGCGCCTGGCCTGCGAGGCCGCCGCGATCGCGATCGTGGCCGTGGTGGCGTTCGACGCCTGGAACGACTCCTGGCCGGCCGTGGGCATCTCGGCCGCGATCATGACCGTGGTCTCCTTCGTCGCCATCGGCGTCGGCCCCCGCACCCTCGGCCGCCAGCACGCCTATCCGATCGCGCTGGCCGCGGCCGGGCCGGTCTCGCTGCTCGGCACCGCGCTCGGGCCGCTCGCGAAGGTGCTCATCCTCCTCGGCAACGCCGTCACGCCCGGCAAGGGTTACCGCGAAGGGCCGTTCACGACCTCGGAGATCGAGATCCGCGAGATGGTCGACGCCGCCGAGGCGCAGGGGACGGTCGACCACGAGGAGCGCGACATGATCGCGTCCGTGTTCGCGCTCGGCGACACCGTGGCCCGCGAGGTCATGGTGCCGCGTACCGCGATGGTCTGGGTCGGGGCCGACATGCCCGCCGACGAGGCCAAGCGGGTCGCGCTGCGCTCGGGCTTCTCGCGCATCCCGGTCGTCGGCGAGGACCTCGACGACCTGCGCGGCGTGGTCTACCTCAAGGACCTCGCCCGCCTTGAAGGGGTCAACCCGCCCGTGTCCGAGGTGATGCGGGCCGTCTCGTTCGTCCCCGACTCCAAGCCGGTCGACGACCTGCTGCGCGACATGCAGACCGCGCGCATCCACATCGCCGCGGTCGTCGACGAGTACGGCGGCACCGCCGGGCTGGTGACCATCGAGGACATCCTGGAGGAGATCGTCGGCGAGATCACCGACGAGTACGACCAGGAGCTTCCGCCGGTCGCGTGGCTCGACGACCACACGGCCCGCGTCACCGCCCGCTACGCCGTCGAGGACCTCGCCGAGTTGTTCGACGTGGACCTGCCCGAGGTCGACGTGGACACCGTCGCCGGCCTGCTCGCGTCCGAGCTGGGCAAGGTCCCGCTCGCGGGCGACCGGGCCCGCATCGCCGGGCTCGACCTGACCGCCGAAGGCACCGTGGGGCGCCGCAACCGCATCGAGACGGTGCGCGTCGCGCGCCTGCCCGAAGACCCGCGGCCGCCCGCCGCGAACGATGAGAGGCACGAGATCAATGTCTGACCTGACCCTGGACGGCCTGGACGCCGAGGACGCGAAGCTCGTCACGCTCGCGCGCGGCGCGGCCGGACGCGTCCAGCAGCCCACGGGCGCGGCCGTGCGCGACGGCATCGGCCGCACCTACGCCTCGGCTGCGGTCGACCTGCCCTCGCTCAAGCTCAGCGCGCTCCAGGCCGCTGTCGCCCAGGCCTTCGCCGCGGGCGCCGACAAGCTCGAAGCCGCCGTCGTGTTCGGCGCCGCCGACGACGAGGACGGCCTCAAGGCCGCCAAAGAGATCAGTTCCGACCTGGCCGCGTACTCGGTCATCCGCAAAGAGGTGCACCGTCTTGTCTAGCAACGCATTCCGCGCCGGCTTCGCCTGCTTCGTAGGCCGCCCGAACGCCGGGAAGTCCACGCTCACGAACGCGATCATGGGCCAGAAGATCGCGATCACCTCCAAGCGGCCGCAGACCACGCGCCACGTGGTGCGCGCGATCCTCCACCGCCCGGACTCCCAGCTCATCCTGGTCGACACGCCCGGCCTCCACCGGCCGCGCACGCTGCTGGGCGAGCGGCTCAACGACCTGGTGCGCCAGACCTGGTCCGAGGTCGACGTGATCGGGCTGTGCCTGCCGGCCAACGAGAAGCCCGGCCCCGGCGACAAGTTCATCGCAGGCGAGATCGCCAAGCTCCACGCGAAGGTCGTCGCGGTCGTCACCAAGATCGACCTCGTCTCGAAGGACAACCTGGTCCGCCACCTGACGAACGTCGAGGCGCTCGCCGACTTCGCCGACATCGTGCCGGTCTCGGCCAAGCAGGGGGAGAACCTCGACACGCTGGTCGACGTGCTCTCGGGGCACCTGCCCGAGTCCCCGAAGCTGTACCCGGACGGGATGATCACCGAGGAGCCCGAGCGGGTCATGATGGCCGAGCTCATCCGCGAGGCCGCTCTCGAAGGCGTGCGCGACGAGCTCCCGCACTCGCTCGCGGTCGTGATCGAGGACGTCGAGGACGAGGAGTCCGAAGGCGGCCCCCGCAAGAAGATCTGGGCCGAGATCTACGTCGAGCGCGACAGCCAGAAGGGCATCATCATCGGCAAGGGCGGCGAACGCCTCAAGCGCGTCGGCACCAAGGCCCGCAAGGGCATCGCCCAACTCATCGGAGGCCGCGTCTACCTCGACCTCCACGTCCGAGTCGCCAAAGACTGGCAACGGGACCCCAAGCTCCTGGAACGCCTCGGCTTCTAACCAACCCGAGACGAACTCGCAGGCCCGGCCCGATGGGACCGGGCCTGCGGCGTCCCAAAAGCGAAGTCCATCCCCGAACACCCCAAAACCACCCCGAAAACCCACAGTGACCCCACTCACCCCACCCGCCTTGGCACCCCTCCCCAAAGCCATGTAAGCTTTAAACATACGGCGCGGGATAGAGCAGCTCGGTAGCTCGCCAGGCTCATAACCTGGAGGTCGGTGGTTCAAATCCGCCTCCCGCTACTATGAAATACCAGGTGAGAGCCGGTTTCCTCGGAAGAGGGGGCCGGCTCTTTTGGGTTTTGCTCGTCTTTTGCTTGCGTGGTCAGGTGTCGATTCGGGTCAGGGCGCTTGGGTTGAGGTGGGTGGCCAGTAGGCGTAGTGCGTCTTTGACCTCGTTGAGTTGGGTGGGGTCTTCGAGGGCGGCGGTGAGGATGGGGTCGATGTCGGCGGCGCGGACCTTGGCGACTCGGGTGGAGACCCGGCCTGCGGGGCGGATGAGGGTTCGGCGGCGGTCGGTCGGGTCGGGTTCGCTTTCTACCGCGCCGGCTTCGCGCAGGCGGGCGACGCAGGCCGAGACCTTGCTTTGGGGGAACCCGGTCCGGGCGGCGATGTCCTTGATCGGTGTGCCGGGGTGGGCTTTGATGTCGGCCGCGACGATGATCACCGACTGCTCGCTGGTGCCGTAGACGCCGATGCCCTCGGTCGGGATGGCGGCCTCGCCGAGCTTCATGAGGGTGCGGCCCAACAGGGCCAGTTCCATGCCGTTCACGTCGAACATAATACATCATGACTGATGCATCACAAGAGATGTGTCAATCTTGATGCATCAGAAAAGATGCAATATCGTGGAGTCCATCGAACCCCATCAAGGAGGACCCATGATCACCGGCCTGCTTCCCGTCGACGGCGCGACCATCTACTTCGAGCAGCGCGGCACCGGCCCGCTCATGCTCATCTCCCAAAGCGGCGAAGGCGACGCCCAGCGCTCCGTCGACCTCGTCGACGCCCTTGAGGACGACTTCACCTGCCTCACCTACGACCGCCGGGGTCTGTCGCGCAGCCCCGTCGAGGACCCTCAGGTCGCCATCGCCGACCACGCCGAGGACGCCCGCAGTCTCCTCGCCCACCTCGCCGACGGCCCGGCTTTCATGCTCGGTTGCAGCTTCGGCGCCGTCATCGGCCTCCACCTGGCCGCCGACCACCCTGAGCACATCGCGACGCTCATCGCCCACGAACCGGTCGCCCCCTGGCTCCTGCCTCCGGATGCGGCCGCAGCGCACCGCCGCGAACTCGCCGACCTCCAGCACCTCTACGCCGCAGACGGACTCATGGCGGCGCTGCCGGCCATCGCCGCCTCACTTGGCATCGACCCCGCAGGTCCGACCGAACCCGACCTGACCCCGCAACCCATGAACGACCAGCGCCGGACCAACTTCGCGCACTTCATCACGAACGAATTCACCGCCATCCGCACCGACCCCGGCTGCCTCAGCCAGCTCGACGCGACCACCGCCGCCATCATCCCCGCCGCTGGAGTCACCACCCCGCGAACCGCCTTCGACTACCAGGCCGCCCTCCACCTCGCCGAGCTGCTCAACCGACCCCTCACCACCCTCCCAGCCGGCCACAACGGCAACCTCACCCACCCCCGAGCCTGGGCAAACCAACTCCGCACTCTCCTCAACACCCGCTGAACGCATCGAGGTGGGTTGTCGGTGGGGTGGGGGAGGATGGGCCCATGACAGCGAGGTTCGAGGGCGCCGATTTCCGTGGCGCGGTGTTTCAGTCGGTGGACTTGTCGGGGGCGGTGTTTCGGGACTGCGATTTGAGCCGGGTTCGGATCACGGGGTCGGCGATTCCCGAGTTGCGGGTGTCGGGGCATGGCGGGGAGATCGATCGGTTCGTGGTCAACGATGTCGACGTGACCGATTTCGTGCAGGGCGAGCTCGATCGGCGCTATCCCGAGCGGGTGCGGTTGCGGGCGGTGCGGACTCCTGACGACTTCCGGTCGATGTGGAAGGAGCTTGAGCGGCTCTGGCAGGAGGCGATCGCCCGGGCCGAGCGGTTGCCGGAGGCGGTTCGGTTCGAGCGGGTCGATGAGGAGTGGTCGTTCGCTGAGACGTTGCGGCACTTGACTTTCGCCATCGACGTCTGGGTGGGGCGCATGGCGAGGGGAGAGGAGCGGCCGTTCCATCCGATCGGGATGCCGACCGGGGACTATCCGGCCGAGGCGGCGCGGGGGATCGGTGTCGATGTCGAGGCTCGGCCGTCGTGGGACGAGATCGTGGAGGTCCACGCCGGTCGGGCGGCGATGATGCGCGAGGCGGTCGCGGCGCTGACCGACGCGGAGTTCGAGCGGGTCGTCTCCGCTGAGCCCGCCCCGACCTGGGGCGTGGCGACGCGATCGGTCGGTCGGTGCCTACGGGTGGTGCTCAACGAGCACTGCGAGCACCGTCGGTTCGCCTTGCGGGACCTGGCGATCCTCGAAGGCTCCGCTGACGATTCGGCCTGAGCGGCCCGCCGACCCTCCTTGCTTTCGGCTCAGCGCGCCTGAGGTCGCGCCGCCGAGAAAAGCGGTTGAGTCTCGCGAACCTTGAAAGTTACGCTGAGCTTCAACCCTGGCGATCACGGAGCGACTCGCGATCCCATTGCGAAGCATGGAAAGCGACGTCGCGCGGTCTCGCCTGCCCTCGGTGAGCACAAGAGAGATGGCGACGAGGATGGAACTGCGGCACATCGGAGTCGGCCATCCTGCCGTCAAGGACATTCTGCACATCGCAAGGAACACCGCGCCCAATCGATTCAACCTCGTTGTGGCCGAAGGTCTGTGGGCGATCGAGCTGGCGTTGGATCTGGGTCTGCGTATCGACAAGTTCTATTACACGCCCGAGCTCGTCAGATCCTCGAACGCCGCGAACAAAGCCGCCCAGGCCGCCGAACGCGCCTATCGCGCCTATGAGGTCTCCGAGAAGACCATGAGGCGAATGTCCGAACGCGACGCTCCCGAAGGCCTCCTGGCGACCGTCGAGATGCCGCGATGGGAACCCGAGGACGTCGCTTTGAGCGACGACGCGCTCATCGTCGTATCAGACGGCATCGAGATCCCCGGCAACCTCGGGACCCTGCTCAGAACCGCAGAAGGGGCGGGCGCCGAGCTGCTGGTGATGGCCAACCGGCGAACCCGCATGTCCCATCCGAAGGTCTTCCGCGGCTCCAAGGGCATGAGCCTGCGTGTGCCCCATGTGGAGTTCGACGACGTGACCGAGGCGATCGATTGGCTCAAGGGCCGAGGTGTACGCGTCTATCTGGCCGACACCGACAAGTCCACGAACTACCGCCGCATGGACTACTCCGGACCGACCGCCCTCGTGCTCGGCAACGAGCGCTACGGCATCTCGAAGCCTTGGTACGACCACGGTTTCGAGCAGATCGGCATCCCCATGCTCGGCATCGCCGACTCGCTGAACGTGTCCGTATCGGCCTCGGTCCTCATCTACGAAGCCCGCGCCCGCAAAGACGGCTGGTAGGCGACTTCCCCGCATTCCGGGGCCTGAGAACACGACTCGACGGGGAGCGCTAAAAAACTTCGATTTGTAGGTTCCCTACAGCGCGCGGGAACTTACGGTTGTCGCTGTGTCGCTTATGGGTCGGACGAGGGTTCCTCGGATGGGATGGCATCGACAAGAGTCAGCTTGGGGCGCAACCATGATCACTTTTGGTGTGCTTGACTTCACTGATTGTGGTGCTTAGGTTCGTCCTCGATACGATCGACTCGTTCCTCCCGGAGGATGTATGCGCTGCAACAAGATTGCCGCTGTTCCGAACCCGCGCCAGGCCGTCAGCTATTCGACGTTCTTCCTCAATGTGCTGACCGGCAGGAAGCCTGCCGCCGAGGCCCGGCTGTTCGCCACCGAGGAAGGGTGGGCCTCGTTCGCGCGGATCAGGAGGCGGGTGCCGATGCGGTTCCGGCAGGTGCGCGTGGTCAAGGCGACCTTCCCCGCGCACCGGACCGCTGAGGTGGTCGCCATGGTCGAGGACGGGGCCACGCATCGGGCGATGACGTTGACCTTCACCGCGACCGACCACGGCTGGCGCCTTATCCACTGCGACCTCATCGACCCCGCGATGCGCAGGTTCGCCTAGCACTCCAATGCGACTGAGGCCGCCGAGTCATCGACTCGGCGGCCTCGCGCGTCTATGCGGTGCGGGTTCTCGTCCTCCACAGCAGCCACACGAAGTACGGCGTGCCGATGAGGGCGCAGACCAGGCCCGCCGGGATCTGGGCTGGGGCGATCACCGTGCGGCCCAATGTGTCGGCGATGCTCACCAGCAGTACTCCGATGAGGACCGACACCGGCAGCACCCGGGTGTGGCGGCTGCCGACCAGGCCCCTGGCCAGGTGCGGCGCGACCAGGCCCACGAAGCCGATCACCCCGACCACGGCCACGGCCGCGGCAGTGAGGATCGCGGCCGCGCCCAGCAGGAGCAGCCGGGTGCGTTCGAGCCGCACGCCGAGCGTCCGCGGGGTGTCGTCGTCGAGTGTGAGGAGGTCGATCTCCTTGCGGTGCGCGATGATCAGCGGCAGGACCACCACGAGCGCGGCCACCAGCGGGATGAGCCGGTCGGTCGTGCGTCCGTACGTGGTGCCCGAGAGCCAGGTCATCGCCTTCGGGGTGTTCCACGGGTCCGACGCGAGGATGATCAGCACGATCGCGGCCATCCCGATCGACCACACCCCGATCCCGATGAGCACCAGGCGGGACGTGTCGAGCCCGCCGCGCCACGCCAGCGCGTACACCAGCGCGAACGCGCCGAGCCCGCCGATCGCGGCGAAGGCCGTCACGGTCCAGGCCCCGGCCGAGGGCATCCAGGTGATGAGCGTGACCGCGCCGATGCCGGCCCCGGCGGTGACGCCGAGGAGGCCTGGTTCGGCGAGCGGATTGCGAAGCACCCCTTGGGTCACCGCGCCCGAGCAAGCGAGTGCGGCCCCGGCGAGGACCGCGGCGAGCACGCGCGGGAAGCGCTGGTCGATGATCCACGTGTAGGAGGACCCGGTGGCGCCGGTGATCCAGTTCCACAGGTCGCCGCCGAGGAGCATCGTGTCGCCCGAGAGCATCCCCGCGAACAGCGCCGCGAGGGAGGCGGCGGCGAGCCCGGTCACGATGAAGCCGAACGCGAGCCTGCTGCGGCCCGCGGCGCCGTGGAGGATCGCGGGCCGGTCGGCCGAGCCGCCGGAGGTCACCGAGCGTGCGAGCCAGACCATCACGATCGCGCCCAGGAGGGCGGTGGTGACGCCGACCGGGATCTCGAAGCTCTTGTCGGCGCTCAGCAGTGCCCGCATCGCGTAGTCGGCGCCGACGACCACGAGCGCGCCGCACAGGGCCGCGAAGGGGATGAGCGCGCGGTGGGCGAACAGTCCGGGGAGTCTGCGGGCGATCTGCCTGGCGATGACGGGGGCGGCGAGGCCGACGAAGCCGACGGGGCCGGCGACGGCGACGGCGCACGCGGCCAGCAGCAGCGAGCACACCACGGCGATGGTGCGGGTGCGCCGCACGTGGACGCCGAGGCTGGCGGCGGTGTCGTCGCCCAGGCGCAGGAGGTCGAGCCGGGGTGCGAGGAGCATGGCGATGACGATCGCGGCGATCACGATCGGGACGGACTGCGTCACGGCCCCGAAGCTGGTGAGGTTGAGATTGCCCGAGCCCCAGGCGAACAGGCCCGTGGTCTGCTCTTGGAACAGGATGATCAGGAGCGAGACCATCGAGTTCGCGGCCATGGCGGTGGCCGATCCGGCGAGGATGAGCCGGGTGGTGGCCGATTCGCCGCCGCCCGCGGCGAGCGCGAGCACGAGTCCGGCGGTGGCGATCGCGCCCGCGAAGGCGACGCCGATGCCCGACAGCAGCGGGAGGCTGATCCCGAAGGCCGCCACCACGGTCACGGCCAGGTAGGCCCCGGCGTTGACCGCGAGCGTGTCGGGGCTGGCGAGCGGGTTGCGCGCCACCGATTGCAGGAGCACCCCGGACGCGCCGAGGGCGACTCCGACGAGCACGGCGGCGGCCAGGCGCGGCAGGCGGGCTCCGGTCAGGACGTTCCACACGCTCTGGTCACCGGAGCCGAAGACGAGGCCGACGACGTCGCGCACGCCGAATTCGGAGGTCCCGACCGTCAGGTGCAGGGCGGCGAGGACGACCAGGGCGGCGACGGCGAGCGCGAACACCGCCGCGACGGTGAAGCGTCGCGGCGGGTTCGCGGTGGGTGCCCCGGCGCTCGCCGGGGCGCTCACGGTGCTCAACTCGCGTAGACCTCGGCGAGGTAGTCGAGGATGGCCTCCGAGGAGCGGGGGCCGCCGAAGGTCCAGACGCTGTGCGGCAGTTCGTAGAGCTCGCCGTCCTGGACGAACTTCAGGCCGTCCCAGATCGGGTTGCCGACGAGCTTCTCGTTGAAGATGTTGTCGTTGTAGGAGTTGTTGTAGATGAACTTGAGGTCGGTGTCGGTGTACTGGGCCATGCCCTCGACGTCGGTGCCGCCCAGGCCCCATGCGCCGTCGGTCTCGCCGGTCCAGGCGTTCTCCAGGCCCACGGCGGTGCCGAGCGCGCCCACGACCGAGCCGGGGCCGAAGGGCCGGATGGAGATCGCGTCGCCTTCGACCCAGCCGTCGGCGTAGAGCAGCGGGATGTCGCCGGTGCCGGCGGCCTCGATGGCGGCGGCGGTGTCGGCGATCTTGGTCTCGAACTCGGTCCACAGCGCGGCGGCTTCGTCGGTCTTGCCGAGCAGTTCGGCGATCATGTCGACGTCGCGCTTCATGCGGGCGAGGTTGTCGGTCTCGTTGGAGCCCTCCACGACCAGGACGGGCACGAACTCTTCGATCGAGCCGATGAGCTCCTGGTCGTCGGTCTCCATGACCACGAGGTCGGCGTTGAGGCCGGCGATCGCGTCGACCGAGGGCTCCTGGCGGGTCCCGACGTCGGTGACAGTGTCGTCCAGGGGCGCCGAGGCGCCGACCCACGTGTTGTAGCCCTCGAGGTCGGCCGCGCCGACGGGCATGACGTCGAGGCTGGCGACGATCTCGACCTCGGCCCATTCGAGCGCCACGACCTTCTCGGCGGGGGCGTCGAGTTCGACGGTGCGGCCGAGGAAGTCGGTGACCGAGACGGGCCCGGCGTCGGAGCCCTTCTTCTCGTCGTCGCCGCCTTCGGTGGTGCCGCACGCGGCGGCGGCCAGCAGCACGGTGGCGAGTGCCGCGGGCACGGCGGATCGCTTGAGGTGGGGGAGTCGCATCGGGTTCCTTCTATTCGGTGGTGGTGCTCGCGAGCCTGCGGGTGTGCCGGCCGATGGGCCGGGCCGTGAGCAGGCCGGTGGCGGGATCGGCGTCGACGCGGATGTCGATGCCGTAAGCGGCGGTGAGGTTCTCGGCGGTGAGGACCTCGGCGGGGGTGCCGGCGGCCCTGACGCGGCCGTCGTGGAGCAGGACCGCGTGGTCGGCGACCGCGGCGGCCTGGTCGAGGTCGTGGAGGACGACGCCGACGGCGGTGCCGTGGTCGTCTGCCAGGTCCCTCACGAGGTCGAGGATCTCGACCTGATAGCGCAGGTCGAGGTGGTTGGTGGGCTCGTCCAACAGCAGCACGCCGGTGTCCTGGGCGAGGCAGGAGGCGAGCCAGACGCGTTGGCGCTCACCGCCGGAGAGCGCTTCGACGCCCTTGTCGGCCATGTCCTCGACGCCGCAGATGCGCATCGCGTGCTGGATCTTGGCCGGGCCTTCGGCGTCGCCGTGCCGCCAGCGTCCGCGGTGGGGGTGGCGTCCGTAGCCGACGACGTCGATCACGCGGATGCCGCCGGGGACGGGCCGGGACTGGGACAGGAGCGCGACGCGGCGGGCGAAGTCCTTGGGGCTGAGCGCGGTGGCGTCGGCGCCGTCGGGGAAGTCGACGGTGCCCTGGTCGGCCTTGTGGAGGCGCGCGAGGGAGCGCAGGAGGGTGGACTTGCCCGAGCCGTTGGGACCGAGCAGGGCCGTGACGCGGCCACCGCGGAGGTCGATGTCGGCGTCGTGGACGACGGTCTCGCCGAAATAGGCGAGTCGGAGGGCGCGGCCGTTCAAGCCGACGTCATCTGGCATGTAGGCAAGGCTAACCTATCTCATGTTCGACTGCATCTCGGCTGGTAGGCGCCCCGCGGGTCGGTCACAGCGGCGCCGGGACCTGCAATGAGTCCCGTTCGCGCCCAAACGGATCATCGACCGGTGAGGACTCGCACACCACGCGTAAGAGTGAAATCCGGCGCGGCACTCTGGACTTGACCGTGCCGGGTGGGGTCGACTGGTCCTTGGCGGCGTCGCGCCGATGCACCCCGTGTCGGTGCGGTCCGCCGGAGAGGACGAACATGACACCGAATGCGAAGGTGGGGCCTTCGAGTGTCGTCATCGACGAGATCTGGACGGTCGAGCGCGTGAAGTCGCTCGGAGTGATGACGAATGTCGAGACGGCCGCCCAGATTCTCGGGATCGGCAGGACGGTCGCGTACAGGCTGGCCAAGGACGGTGACTTCCCCGTCCAGGTCCTTCGGATCGGCCACAGCTACCGGGTCCCGGTGCTGCGGCTGCTCGAACTGCTCGGCGCACCTGACGCGCCGATCGAGAACCGGATGGTCCACTAGCGGACGCCGGGCGGCGCCGCCGCATCAGGGGAGGAATGCGACGGCGCCGTCCGGCGTCTCTCAGCGCTTCTTGCGCTTGTCCTTGTGGGTGAAGATTTACGGGATAAGAACCGAGAATGAGGGAGCCCGACCGCCGGTGCTGGAGCGTGGCGGCCGGGCTCGTCTTCGGCGTACCTCACCAAGATCATCTTTGGGGGGTTCGACACCCGACCGAGTGAATGGGCCCCGGGGATGCCCATGACCCCGGGGCCTGCCCGGCCCATCCACCTAGGCCAGGAGAAGAGGTGGGCCGCCGCGTTCTGGCGCTCGCGGCGGCCCGGGGGGCGGGTCAGCCGTCCTGGGGAGCGGTACGCGCCGCCTGGGTGATGATCAGGGCCGCCTCATCGAGGGCGTCTTGTCGCGCGCGGGCGCGGGCGCAGTACCACTCCAACGGACGCCGCTCGACACCTTCGGGCATCGGCACGTCCCACGCGGGGCGTGCGCCCGTGAGGTAGCCGGGGATCGGGTCGGTCATATCGCACCCCAGGCGTAGGCGAGACGGGTACGGACGCGGCCAGCCTGGCGCTCCATCCATTCGGTGCCGCGGCCCGCGAGCACCTCCGCCGACCACTTCACTACCGCTTCGGGGGTGCCCCCGCGCGCGACGGTCCCGGCGTCGAGCTCGCCGCCGTCGTCAATGAGGCGAAGCAGAGCCGTGCGGGTTCCGGAGTCCCCCCAGATCTCGAGGTTGCCGCCGTCAACGGCGAGCGGGCCGCCGACGAGGTTGAAGCGGCCGTCAACCTCGGGAGGTTTCGGATAGCGGGATCGGCTGGGCGGCATCGGAGTCTCCATCAGTCGGTCACTCGGACGGGCCTGTCCTCTCACGACCCGTGTATGTAGTCTGAGACACAGGACACGCAGGCGGGAAGCACGACGCTGTTGGCAAACAGCGGCCGCCGTTGGCAAACGGGAGTCGACCCATGCGGATGAACCAAGCACTCAGGCACGCTAGGAACGCCGCGGGCCTGTCGTTCGCCGCGGTCGCCAACGCCGGCCTCATCGACCGCGGCACGCTCTGCAAGGTCGAGCAGGGCAAACGGACCCCCACCGAGAACGTCATCCGCGCCTACGAGAAAGCACTCGGGATGCACCGCCGCGAAATTTTCACCCTGGCCGCCGCCGCCCTCGGCGTCGCGCTCACCGCCGACGACCGCGAGACCATCGGCGACCTCTACGCCTCCATAGCCAGCGGCGACGACACTCCCTTGGCGACCGTCCAGACCACACACGCCGTGGACCACTCGATCCAGGCGCTCGCGATCCGTGAGAAGCGCACCGTCAACCGGCTCCGGGCCTGGCTGCACGACGGGGGCACTGCCGAGCTCCGCGTCAACGCCGCTGGCATCCTCGCCAAGACTCGGAAGATCGACCTCGCCGACGAGGTCGCGCTCGCGCTCGCCCGCGACACCGACGCCCGCGGGCTATACCTCGCCGCGGTGCGCCGCCGCGTCGGCGACGACCCGGCCGACCTCGCCGCCGAGCTGCGCAACGACCGGGACTCCGGTGCACGCTGGTGCGCGGCCTGGCTGCTGGCCGGGTCCGGGCAGACGCCAGCGCTGGCGCAGGCGATGCGCACCGAACCCTCCCGGGAGACCCTCCGGGTGATGGCACTAGCTGCGACAGGAGCACTACACGATGACGTTCAGGATTGAGGTCACCGGCGGCGAGCTGGTCGAGGAGCTGACCCGAGAGTTGACCGAGCGCGGCGTGAAGGAGGCGGGCATCGTGCTCGTCGGCGGGGTCGACCGCTTCACTATCTCGAACATGGCCGCGAAGAACGTCCTTGAGGACGTCGAAACGACCTACGACCAGCCCGGCGAGCTGACCGGGACCGGGGAGTGGCGGCCCAAGATCGAGGGCTCCCAGCTGCACCTGCACGTCACGTGCGGGACCGAGGGCGACATCGCGCGCGCCGGGCACCTGCACGAGGCGTGGATCGAGACGTTCTTTGTGCACGCCTACGTGACCCAGCTCGTGCCCGCCCCGGAACGGCGCACGGGCAAGGCGTGGTCCTAGAACGAAAAGCGGCGGCCGCTCCCGACGAACGGGGCGGCCGCTTCACGTTGTGTCACGCTGTCCGGGACGGTGGGGTGTCACCCGATCGGGGGATGTGTCTATGTGAGGTGTGCTCGCTACGCTGAGGCAGTCCCTCGTGGACGTGGTCCTCGCCTCGGCGGGGCTGAGCCTGCATAGGTCAGGCGGAAAGCATGTTCCCCGCTGCTGCGGGGATGAGCCACGTTTCAGATGGGGATGACCGTGTTCCCTGCCTCGGCGGGGGTGGCCCTGGCATCAAGCCAGGGCCTTTATGTTTTCCTCGGCCTCTACCAGGTGTGTTTCATCTGTTCGGGTGAATCCCACCCCCAGGCTTGTACAATCACCGTACAGTGATGTACGATGGTTGTACACCGAGGGGGAGATGGTCCCCCACCCGAGATCGGAGCACGACATGAACACCACCCCCGAATGGGCCGCGAACTCCCAGGTCTATGCCGACTACCTCGCCGCCAGCACTCGCTGCGCCGCCGCGTTCGCGCCCGCTCCCCAGATCCGCACTAACGCCTGGACCCACCCCGGCACCGGCGAGGTCCGGTACTACCTGGACACCGACGACCTGGCCGCCGCCGCCGGCTACGACCCCGCCGCCCGCGTCCTCGCCGGTGTCGACGAACACCTCTCCAAGAACAATGTCCGCCACATCGCTGACTACCTGTACCGCGCGAAGTTCTGGGTCGACGCCGCTGGCGTCCTCCACCAGAACGCGACCGGCCTTCACTTCACCTACCGCGAGGCGTTCGAGGCCGCGATCGACCGCGCCGACATCATCCGCTAACCCACCACCCTGGGGGCGTGAGCCCCCGGGGACCGAAAGGACCAAGCCGTGACCGACTGGAAACAGGCGCTCGCCGAGGCCACCGCCGGACGCGAGCACGCGCGCGCCATCGAAGAGCAGGCGATCCGCGACGCCCGCGCCGCCGGTGCCACCACTACACAGATTGCCGAGGCGCTCGGGATCAAATCCAGGTGGCGGGTCACCGAGGCCGAACGCAACAGCGCCGACCCGGCCAGCCCCGTCCTCGGGCCCGTGGTGTACCTGCGGGGAGCGGGCAGGAGCGACGAAACGTGGGAGCGGATGCGGCAGGCGATGTGGGCGCGCGGCTGGCACACCACCCCCGACCGCACTGCTGCCTGGCACCTCGCCCGCGGCGGCCACCCCACCGTCCTCGTCGACTTCTCCACGACCGTCAGCGGGGTCATCGTGACCCCGGTCGTCGCCAAGTACGTCCAGGACGAGGCTGAACTCGTCGCCCCGAAAGGCCGCGACGGCCACCCCTACCTGGGCACCCGCACCCCAGAGCCGGTGATCGACGACCCGGAGGGACGCCCGAATCCGGCCCCGATGATCGTCCCTGACGAGGCGGTCGCCCGCGCCTACGACGAAGGCCGCAACTACATCCCCAAAGAGGAGCTCGTCCCCGGCACGCCCCGGCCTGGCGTGCGCCGTGTCCTCGACGTCGAGCGGATCGCCCGCCTCGTCGCCTCCGAACTCTCCCGACACCCGGGCCGCGACCGATAGGAGCCCGCCATGACCTTTACGCTTCCCGACCACATCGCACGGCAAGTCACCCTCTACGCCGAACGCCGCGGCATCACCCCCGACCAGGCGGCCGAGCGGCTCGTCTCCCACGGATTGACCGAGATCGGCGCTTGGTGGCTCGGCGAGGATCCGACCGCCTTCCCCTACCACGTCGAGCAAGCCGAGATCGGCACCGACGGTGACGGGGAGCGGCTGATGCAGCCGGGATGGTCACTTGTCCAGGGCGCAGTCAGCCACGCCGAGGCGCGGGAGATCCTCGCCGAGACCGCCGGCATCGACCTAGACGCCGTCGCCACACTCCCGCTGCGGATGCCGACCCGCGGACCGAAGCCGTTCAGCACCACCGTCTACCGGATCGTGAAAATCGCCTAGAAGGAGCGAACCCATGACCACGACCATCACCGCCGAGGACCTGCGCGACCTCATGGCCGCCGACAACGACCGCGAGTCAGGCGACGCCTACCGGCTCACCCTCGCCATCGGCCCCAACGGGCGACCTGATCATCATCGCCCGAGGCGACGCCAGTAGCCGTGACGCACGGATCGTTACCGACGCCGAGGCCGTTGCTTCCTACGTCGGCGATCTGGACGACGAGTACGCCTCGGAGCTGCTGGCGAGCTTCGCCGAGGAGCTGACCGCCGAGCTGGCCGGCGGGGAGTAGCCGGACACGACGAAACCGCCGCCCCTCCGAGTGGAGGAGCGGCGGTTCGTACTGGTCTTGGCGTCGAGTCTGCCCGGCCCCGGCGGCCGCGGGTATCGGCCGATCGGGTCCGGATCTCGCCTACTCGGCGTCTGGCGGCTCCTCGCCGGGGTCGCGGAGGTTCGCGAGCGCGATGACCCCGGCGGCGATGGCCGCGACTCGGGCGACGTGGTCGACCAAGCCACCGGCCGGGCCGACACCGTAGGCGTCGAGGACCGCGAGGGTGATCATGCCGAGCACGACCACCGCGAACACGGTGCCGCGGAAGCGCTTGGGGATGAGGGTCAGGAACCTCCGGACGAGGTTGAACGCCTGCTGCATGTCAGTCCTCCGTGTTCTGGCGGGCGAGGGCGGCGTTGCCCCAGAGCATCGCCTCCTCGCAGGCGGTGAGCGCGAGAGCCTTCTCGCGGCCTTCGGGGAGCTTCTCGTTGAGGAAGTCGGCCAGCGCCTTGCAGTGCTGGCGGACGGAGGTGTGCGCGTCGCGCTTCTCCTCGGTCGTGGCCGGGTGGAACGCGAATCGGTGTGCGATATCGGCGGGGCTCGCCATGCTGCCTCCTGAGGTAGTTTCGTACAGGTGTCGGAAAAAATCTCGGTTGTGATCATGGACCACACGATCCCGGGGACGGTCGACGAGCGGCGGTGGCGCCAGCGCGGCCACTGGGGGACGTGGCGGGACTACGTCCTCGACCTCGGGGCGCTTGATGACGGCCGCTGGTACGTCCGCCAGCTCGCCCACGACCTCGTCGGGCCATGGCGCGCCGAGGTCTACGCGACCGAGAAGGACGCGCGGACAGTCGCCGCTGCGGTCCTGGCCGCTGCCCGGCCAGTGCTTGAGGCCGCGGACTACCGCGAGATCTAGGTGGGGAGGTCGCCGCCGAGGCGCGTGACCTCGGCGGCGAGTACGGTCTCGCGCTGCTCGGCCCGGTCGAGGCGGCGGCGCAGTTCGGCGATGTCGTTGTCGAGCTGGTTCCCGCGCTCGTCGGCGCGCGCGAGGTCGGCGCGGAGCCGGGCGACTTCGGCGCGGGACGCGGCCAGTTCGGCACGTAGCTCATCGAGCAGTTCCCCGTAGGCGCCGTAGATCTGCTTGTGCGCCTCCTCGGTGATCTGCCCGACCTGCGCCCGTCGGAGGCGGCGGCTGACCAGCGCGGTCACGAACGAGGCGCCCGCCCCAGAGAGTGCCGAGGAGCCCGCGAGCGCGAGGGCGATCTCGACCGGCTCCATTAGGTCACCGGGTTCTCGAACGCGGCCCGCCACGTCGCGGGGCCGGGCTTGCCGTCCGGTTCGAGGCCCTGGTCCCGCTGGAAAGCGATGGTCAAGACCTTGTACTCGGGGCCATAGAACCCGTCGTTCCCGGAGCCGCCGAGGTACCGCTTGCCCTTGCCAACCGGCCACCCGCGTTTGCGGAGCTGCTCGCCGAAGATCTTCAACCACTCTCGGTCCGTCTTCCCCTTGAAGACGCGGCCGAAGTAGCCCGACACGGACGAGCTCGGCCCGCCCTTCGGACCGAAGTAGTGGCCGGCGGGGAGCGGGAACGAGTACTTCGGGCCCGGCGCGGGCTTCGTGCCCTTCGCGGGCGTCGACGGCTTCGGGGCCGGTGTCACCGACCCGCCGCCCGGCTTGTGGCCGGCGAGCTTCGACTTCGCCCACGAGTGCAGCGAGCCGCCGGGGCACGCGGTGCTCCCGAGGTCGCGGTGACCGTAGACGGTGAGGGCGCTGCCCTTGCGCTTGCAGGCCTCTTGGTAGAGCCACGCGACCGCGTCGAGCGCCGCGTCGGTGGGCAAGCCGGACTCGTAGTTGCCGATGACGCAAACGCCGACCGTGGCCGTGTTGTGGTTCGCGGCGTGCGCGCCGACGCCGAGCCAGCCGCGCCCCATGTAGATCTTCCCGGCCTTGTCGACCAGGAAGTTGTATCCGATGTCGGACCAGCCGTTCGTGTCCATGTGGTAGCCCTGGATGGCTTTCACCGTCTGGTCGGCGCTCGCGGCGGAGTGATGCACCACGAACCCCTTGCGGGAGCCCCAGGTCGTCTGGTGGACGGTGCTCTTCGCTTTGCGGGCGCCCCACGCGGCGCGGGAGATGATCTGCATGATGATGATGCCTCTCTGAGAGTGGGGTCGGGGTGCGCCGCCGGCTCGGCGGCGAAGATGGGGGTTAGGACTGGAGGCCGAACAGCCGGTCACATTGGATGCGCGCACGGGTAGCGCCGCCTGAGCAGTGCAAATACAGGTCGAACCCCTGGCTCGACCCGGGAGTGATCGCCGACCCCCACCCAGGCACCGGCACCACCTGTGTGAGTCCGCCAGCGCTCGTAGCGGCGGTGACCCCGCCGATATCCAGACGCCAGGTTGCGCTTCCGCCCCCGATGGTGGTGGTGGAGACGCCGATCGACACTCGGGGGTGCCACACCGGGTTGATCCCCTGCATCACCTTCGTCGCCGTCGTGTTCGCAGTGGACGGCCACAAGGAGCCGTTGCCCTCCCCGAAGCTCTGCGCCTCGAACGACGGCACGAGCCGGTAGTTCAGGTACGGCCTGCCGAGGCCGTGCCCGGTCTCGCCGTCGTTGGTCATGACGTAGTTGCCGGCGTTGTCGTACAGCGCCCACGTCTGGCGACCGGTGTCTCCACCCAACAAGAACGCGCTCGACCCGGTGTCGAACGCGAACCGCCAGCCCCTCGATTGCGTCCCGAATGCGACGTCACCCCAGTAGGCGACGGTGACGCCGTCCTTCGATACGAGTTTGAGTTCGCCGCCGTCGATGGTGATCGCGCCGCCGATGACGCGCAGGCCCCGGGCGCCGATCGAGGCATCCTCCAAGCGGCGCCCGGACAGGAGTTCGCGGAGCTTCTGCTCGAGCTGCTGGACTCGTCGGGCCAGCTGCCCGTCGAACGCGAATTCAGACGCCGGCATGTCAGGCCTCCAGCAGGATGGTGGGTTTCACGATCTGGGCTTCGGGGTCGAGTTCCCAGGCGAGGACGCGGCCGCGCACGGCCCGCCCGAGCGGGTCGAGGTGCCCCCACAGGTCGAGGTTGACGGTGTCGCCGATGTTCCAGTCGACGCCGAGCCGGGCCGGTTCGATGTTCGCCCGGCACGTGATCACCACTGATTTTGTGCCCTCCCGCAGCTCGGCGAGCTTGCGGCGGGCGTGCGCGTTGAGCACCGAGGGGTTCTTGATCGAGGACGAGGGCTGGAACCGGTACTCGTACCGTGGGATACCCGCATCGAGTTGGAACTCGTCGCGGATCCGCGCCGACGTAGGCGTGTCCTCGCCCTCGCCCGAGGTGTAGGCGAGGATGTCGTTCGCGCCGCGGCCATCGGAGTAGTCCCACGTCCAGTCGTAGTCGACGTAGACCGGGGAGATCGACGACAGGGTCACAATCGGGTCGACGCGCCCGATGCGTTTCCGCAGGCGCGCGACCTTGCGGACGTGGGTCTGCCGGCTGTTCGTCCACTCCAGGTCGATGGTCCAGTCGGGGCCGTCCTCGACCTCCGCGAGCTCGGAGACCCGCTGGAACACGAGGCCGTTTTCGTCGTCGAAGTACTCGCGGTCGCGGACCGTCCCGGTGTCGGGGGCGTCGACGACCAGGCCGATCCCGTGCTCGTTGTTCGCGTCGCCGATGAGCCCGGCCCAGATGCGGGCCTCGTCGACGCCGGTCCATTTGTGGTCGCCGACGTAGCGGCGGTTGAGGTAGCCCTCCAGGGAGACGAGCCCGAGCTCCGCGGTTGGGGCGGTGCCCCCGATGGGCTTCAAGAGGATCCCGGCCCAGGCGGGGACGCCGTTGACCACGGCGACGTACATCGTCGTGCGCGGCTCCAGGATCCGGTCGGCCAGGCCGAGCAGACGCCCCGGGCCCGCCGTCGGCAACGGCAACGTGAGGGTGGTCTGCCAGTAGTTCGACAGGGCCCGCCCGAACGTGCCCTTCACCATCGGCAAGTGCGCGATTTTCGCGCCCGACACCAGGTCGCAGGCGTACCAGTCGACCCGGTTCGTCGCGGTCGCGGTCGCCCCCGGGACGGGTGTCGGCGCTGGCGGTGGCGTGGGCTGCCCGGTCGCGAAGCTGATCGTGTGCTGGCGCCAGACGGCCATCCCGGAGTACCCGGTGAGGGTCATGGTGATCTGGGAGCCGGTGTCGTCGACGGTGACCATGCCCCACTGCGAACGGCCACCCTGGAATCCCAGGTCGTACTGGGAGCCGGAGGCCTCGGAGGGGGTGGCGTCGATCGACGCGCACAGGAGCACGGGGAAGCCGCCCCAGGGGTTGGCGGCGCCGGAGGCGAGGCCGAGGGCGTGAACGTCGGCGGTGAGCATGACCATTGACGACGCCCACGACCGTGTCCCGCCCGAGGAGGGGACCGCGATCGAGGTGAGCATGGTGGCGAGCTCTTGGCGTTCGGTGGTGAACGAGGACCAGGTGTCGACGTGGCCGCCGAGCCACGGGGTGGGCATCCACCACACCAACGCGACCGCGGTCGTCGTGGTCAAGATGCTGCGCATCCAGTCTTTCTGCGCCTGCCCCAACATGGTTTTCGACGCGTTGTCGGCCGCGCCGTTGGGGGTCCGGTCATACCTCGTGTCGGCGAGGATGTGGAGGGTCCGGTCGATCTGCCACGCCCGGTAGACCGGCCCGGCCGCGCCCATCGGGTAATGCGGCATGAACTCGCGGACGACCTGCGCGAGGTTCGGTTTGTCGAGGCTGGTGCCGTCGGAGTCGTTGCCGCCCACGAAGTCGTGGTCGTCGTAGCCGACCTCGGTGGGGACGCGCAGGACCGCCGCCTGGTGGGGTTGGCGAAGCACGTCACGGTAGATCGCGCGGATCGTCCCGACCGTCCCGTCGGGCACATAGACGCCGTCGCCCGGGTTGCCGTAATGCCAGTCCCCCAGGCACACACGCAAGTCCGCGTCCACGCCCGCGATCTGAGAGAGAACCGGCGGGTTCGAGCCGCGCGTCGAGGGCAGGACCGTGGTGTCCTCGGCGGGGTAGTCAGGGGTGAGCCCGGCGTCGCCGAAGCCGACCACCCGGTGGAGGCCGGTCGACCCGGTCGGCCGGAACGTCGTGAACCGGCCGATGCGGTCGGGGTCGGTGTCGAGGGTGCCGTCGTCCTCGATCGCGCACCAGTACTCCGTGGCCGGGGCGAGCCCCTCGACCGAGAAGTGGACGGTCCCGGCGGCGTTGATCGGGACCGGCCCGACCCACTGCGGCGAGTCCAGGTTCTGGTTGGTGGAGACGGCGAGTCGGGCCATCGCGCCGTCGATCTCGCCGGTGACGCGCACCGATGTGGGGGTCGGCGCACCCACCCAAATCCACTCGGTGCCCACCCTATTCTTCCTCCTGGTAGGAGCCCTGCACCGTGAGGAACATGCCGGAGGCGAGCATCGTGCCGGTCATGTTGTTCAGGTTCGGGGTGGTGCCGTTGTCCATGCGGAGTCGGTCCCACACCGCCCCCGAACCGCCCGTGAACGAGACGGCCTGCCCGGCCCGGTTGCCGCCCGAGCCACCCGAAGCGCCCTCGACGGCCATCTCCACGACCTGCCGTGTCGCCCGGTTGATCGCCGTCGGCGCGGTGACCGTGAAGTTCGCCGAGCCCGACCCGGCCGAGGAGACCACGAGGTAGACGATGAAGCACACCGTCAACGGGGCGATCCGCTTCCACCGGCCGGTGAGCGTTGAGAACGTCGCCGAGCCCTGCCCGGCGACGGTCGGTGTGTAGATGTTCCAGCCGACCGCCTGCGGCGACGAGGTCATGGCCGACACGTAGGAGTGGTTCACCACGGACGCGACCGGCTGGTACGTCGACCCCGAGTAGCGGACGAGCGTGTCCGTGGAGGCGACGTCCGCGTACATGCCCTCGCGGCGGACCGCGAGCGTGAGCGCGGAGGTGTTGGCCACGGGCAGGATCCCGCCAGCGGCCACAGTGTACTCAGGCGCGTAGGCCAGCGACGGCGGGGTCCCCGAGGACACCGACGGGACGGTGAACCGGGCGAGCTCGAACTCGCCCGGCGGAAGGTCGGGTGCGGTCGCGATCGGCGCCGGGGTGCCGGGGATGAGGTACGTGTCGGCGACGATGAACCCGGTGACGTCCTCGGCGGTGTCGCGGATGCGCCCGGCGAGGAGGTCGATGCGGTTGTTCGTCGCGTCGGCGGCTGCGGCGACGTGCGACGCGGTGGGGATCGCGCACAGGTACGGCCCGCCCTGCGTCCCGCCCGCGACCGGGTTGATGACGATGTTCGTATCGGCGACGGTGACCGTCAGGCCCACGTGGGTCACCGCGTCGGCGGACGAGTTCGCGATGACGCCCGCGCGAGCACCGAACCGGCCGGTCGCGGTCGCCTCCGCTGTCGGCCGGGACTTGTAGAGAAGCCCGCCGAGGGCCTGGCGCAGCTGCTGCCCGGTGTAGACCGCCGCGGCCCGGTCGACCGTGACCTCCCCGTCCGTCTCGAAGGCGACGACGGGGGAGCCGGGGGCGTACCGCAACTGGAAGTCGTCGCCAGCAACGTTCGCGACGTAATAGGGCGCGCCGGGGACGAGGACGCCGTCGGCGCCGCCGTCGGGGCTGGCGGTGACGACCTGTTCGCCGTCGACGAGGTCGTGATCGGCGATGGTGAGCGTGTCGGTGGCGGCGGTGACGGTCGCGACGCCGACCGCGGCACCGGACGCACCGGAGGTCGCAAAGAGCGCAGTCAAGGCCAGGGCCTCCTTTCTAGTGGGTGTTGCGGTAGCGGATGGTCAGCCGCGAGCCGGTGAGGGAGGCCGCGCGGTACTGGATCGTGGCGGCCTGCCCGGCCGGGAGGTAGGGCCACGGGCCGAGCGCGTACGCCGACGACAGGCGCGACACCGAGCTGTTCAGGATCACTTCCTGTGTGCGGGTGTCGATGTCGAGCCATTCGTCGTCGCCGAGCGTCAGGTCGAGGTAGAGGGTCCGGGAGATCCCGCCGACGGTGACCGTGATGTACGGGGACACGACCGGCCCGGTCAGCTGGAACAGGAGCCGCGCGGGCGCGGTGCCGGCGTTGAGGACCTCGACTTCGCCGTCGGCGACCACCGAATAGATACCGAACGGGACCGTGAACGGGACGGAGAGGCCGCCGGTGAGGCGGTAGAGGCCGATCTCGGAGGACTGCTCGGGCCCGGAGTAGATCGTCGGATCGGGGCAGTAGAACTCGGCGTCCGCCCACTGCTGCCCGGTCCGGGTGCGCTCGAACTCGGTAGCGAGCCCGCGCGGGCGCCCGTACATCGCGTACTCCACGCCCCCGGTGACCCACGCGAGCTCGGCCTCGGTGGTGTCGTCGCGGATCGGCGCGAACGCCGCGTCCAGGGGCCAGTGCAGGTTCATGTACCCGGCGGCGTCCTCGCCCGCGATCGAGATCCGGAACGGCACACGCGTGGGGGTGCGCCACTCGGCCGCGGCCCACCCGCCGTCCCCCCACGGGGCGTCGCCTTCGCCGGAGACGCGCACCCCGCGGCGCAGCGGGTTGAACGTGTTGAGCCGGTACGGTGTGCCGCGCCCGAGCACGAGTTCGGTGCCGTTCGGGCGCGTCAGCCGCACCTGACCCTCGTTGAGCGCCATTAGGTCACCACCAGGGAGTTGTCACGGTCCTCGTCGGATCGGGTGCGGCCGTTGGTGCGGATGTCGAGCCGGGCGCGGACGTCGGCGAGTTCGCGGAGGAGCTCGCGGTCTTCGTCGGACAGGCGCGTCACGGGCTCGCCCTGGCCGCCCGGCGGGGCGGGGAGGGTGAGTTCGGCGCCACCGGTTTCGGTGCCGCCGACGATCAGCGCCAGCTCGGACGTCATCGCGCCGAGGACCCCGGCGATGACGCCGCGGCGGGCCCACAGGTCATCGGCGAAACCGTCGATAATGGTCTGTGCGGGGCCGCGTAGAATGGTCCGGTCGACCGATTCGGGGCCTTTCCAGTCGGGGATCTTCGCCGTGAGATCTGAGAATGTGGATTCGACCGACGACCACATTGATTTGACACCGTCGATCAACCCGTTCACGATATCCTTGCCCGCATTCCACAGGAGCGAGCCCAAGTCGCCGAGCGCGGACGTGATCTTGTCGGGGATGCCGCCGACCCACTCGACCAGGGAATTCAGTTTGTCTTTCGCAGCATTGTAGACACCCTGGAACCAGCCGCCGATTTTGGACGCGAGTGTCCCGAACCATGCGAAGATCAGTTTCGCTTCGTTGATTTTCTGGTTGAAGTAGTCGACGATGACGCGGACGATGAGCATCACGGCGGCCTTGCCGGTCTCGAATTGCTGAGTGATCCACTCCCAAATCTGTTGCGCGATAAGAGAAACGAGTGCCTTTCCTTGCTCGAATTTCTCGACGATCCAATCCCAGGCGATGCCCATCATCGCGGCTACCGTGTCCCAGTGCGTTGCGAGGAGCACGATGATCGCGACCAGCGCGACGATCGCAAGGATGATCCACGTGATCGGCGACGCGAACAGTGCATAGTTCCAGGCCCACTGTGCGACGGTGAGGATCACCATGACGAGCTGCAACGTTTTGAACACCGCGACCCCGGCGGCGACGCCCGCGAGGATCGGCAGCAAGACCGGGGAGATCATGATCAGGAAGTTGATGACCCCGCCGAGGGGGATGAGCAGGGTCGACACGACGCTGAGGAAGTCGCCGAAGCTGGAGGCGAGCCCGGCGATGTCGAGTCCCTCGATGACGTCGCCGATCCGGGTGATGACGGTGGTCAGCTGCGGGCCGATGTTGGTGGCGATGTCGCCGATTTTCGGGGCGAGCTGGGTGGCGATCACGGACGCGAGCGCCATGATCACGGGGGTCGCGGCGGCGCCGACCTCGGCCAGCGACTCGAAGAACGTCTGGAGCGCCTCGGCGCCCTCGGCGGTCTTCAACCAGTCGGCGAACTGCCCGGTCACCGACTCGATCGTGTGCAGGAGGCTGCCACCAGCGTCGTTCGCGGCCCCGAACACGCTCGAGAAGATGCTCCCGAGGTTCCCGACGATCGACCCGAGGGTCGACAGGGTGTCTTTCATGACCGCAAGCAGCTCGGTGATCCGACCCGATTCCTGCGCCTTGGTCGCCCAATTCTGGAAGCGGTCGCCGAGCTGCGCGGCCCACGTGCCAGCGTCGGCCAGCAGCGGCGAGGTTTCTTCGAGGAGCGTCCCCAAGCCGCGGATCCAGCCGTCCATGCCGCCGGCCCACGCTTCGAGGCCTTTCTGGGTGTTGGCGAGGACGGCGTCGAGCCCGGCCATGGCCTCTTTCGACCCGGCCGCTTTGAGCGCCTCAACGATCAGCGTGTTGAAGCCCTCGGCGACGCCCGTGAGACCGCCCTTGAGCTTGGGGAGGACCTTGTCGCCGATGACGGTGAGCTGGTCGCCCACCCCCTTCCACATCGCCGACTGCACCGATTTGGTGACCGCTTCCCACGCGGGTTGCATGTCTCTGACCGCGGCGACGACCTCGCGCGCCGGGCCGGGGAGCTTTTCGAGGGCCTCCTCGTCACCAGCGATCGCGTCCCCAAGCCCTTTGAACCCGATCTTCAGGGTGGCGACGGCGGCGACGAGCCCGCCAAGGAACACCGGCGCGGCGACGGCCATACCGCCGACCGCGGTGGCGAGCGTCCCGACGAGGGTGATCAACGGACCCAGTGAAGACGCGGCCCCGGCGGCAGCGGTCGCAATGATCGCGAGGACGGCCGGGAGCGCGACGCGCCGCGCCGAGTTCGAGATGTGCGCGAACAAGTTCCCGAAGGAACTGCGGAGCGCGCCGAGGTGGTCCTCGGTCTCGTTGAGGAACTGCCGCAGGCCCATGCGGGCCCGCCGCCGGAACCCGTCGCCGTACCGTTCGCCGTGGTCCTCGCCGGACTTGATGAACCGGCCGCGCGCGTCACGGAGGCGGCCGTTGGCGTCGCGCATCGCGCCGTCAACGTCGGTCTCCGCCTTGCGTTTGAACCCGTCGCCGTAGCCCTTCCCCGCGGCCTCGCCCTCGGATATGAACTTGCCGCGCATGTCACGCAGGCGGCCGTTGGCGTCCCGGTGGAACTCGGCCATGTCGCGGCGCGAATCCTTCAGGCCTTTCTTGAGGCCGTCGTTCTTCGCGTCCAGGACCGTGAACAGCTTGCCGAGGTTGAGCGCCAAGGGGTCACCTCCTCCTCGGGGTCGGGGCGTCCGGGGTCTTCGGTGGCGGCGCGAGCTTGCGCTGCAACCTGGTGTCCGCTGTGGCGAGCCCGTTCAAACGAATCAGGAACCAACGCCACGAGTACCGTGTGAGGGCGCCACGGGCGCCGAGGTCGACGCCGTACTCGGAGTGGAAATCCGCCTCGATCAGGCCCCAGTGCTTCGAGAGAATGCGGTCTACGGTTGGCTTGGGTTCTTCGTAGAACTCGTAGAACCCCGACGGGAAGCGCCGCCCGCACCCCCACCGGTCTTCTTCTTCGAGCCAGACCCGCGGGATGTCGACTTCTTCGTCTTGGCCTTCGCCCGGCGCTCGGCCCGGTTCTCCCGCGCCTCCGCCTGCGCTTTTCCCGACCACACGTCGGCCGCGTCGTCGGCGTCGGCGAGCATCCACGTGATCGTGGCCTGAAGCGCCCGCTGAAGCGCGGGGGCGCGGACGCCGTCGGTGAGCATCTCGTCATAGGCCGGGCCCATGACCCGGCGCATGAACGCGTGCTCCTCCTCGTCGTTGAGCTCGCCGTCGTCGTCGGGGTCGCGGCGGCCCTCCGCGATGGCCTGACCGACCCGCATCTCGCCCTTGAGCCACAGGACGTCGTCCATCGACGGCGCCTCACGGACGTAGTCACGGCCCTCAGGGTGAGCCGTCGAGCGCAGCGAGATCGTCAGGTCCTCATCGAGGAGGGCATCCAGTTCGGATAGGCGCGGCATGAAGCTCCTCCTCTACGCGAAGACGTACGAATCGAAGGCGTTGTCCACGGACGCGCCGTTGCCGTTGGTGACGATCACGCGGACGGTCGAGGCGGCCACGGCCGGCGTCACCGCCACGATCAGGTGATCGGACACGACCGTGAAGTCCGCTTCGTTCGACGCACCGAACTCGACAGTCTCGGTGTCGGTGAAGTGCGAACCGGCGATGTGGACGAGCGTGCCGCCGGCGGCCGGACCGGTCGAGGGAGCGACGCTCGTGATGAGCGGGACCGGGGAGAGCGTCAGCGGGTTGGTGATCCGCACCAGGTGCGGGTTCTGCGCCCACGGCTTGTAGGTGATCGCGACGCGGTCGAGCTGCTCGTCGTCGCCGCCGTCCGGGGTCCACGTCGGCAGCCCGTACCCTTCGTAGGCGTCGACGCCGCCGTTGCGGTCGAAGTACCGGAAGTGGACGACGGTGTTGCGGCCCGCGTGGGCCTCGGCCCGCGACTTCAGGTAGGCGTGGACGGGGTCGACGGCGTACGAGAGGTCGTCCTCCTTGTAGGAGATCTTCTGCTCGACCAGCCACTCCTTCGCGGTGCGGGTGTAGCCGATCGCGCCGTCCGAGTCATAGTCGGAGTCGCGCTGGTCGGTGTGGGTGTGGCCGTCCTTGAACTCGGTCATGCCCGGCAGCTGCTCCCAGACGTCCGTGCCCGAGTGCGGCCAAGCCGTGTCGATCTGGAAGATGTAGCGCCTCGCGAGCGCGGTCTCGTTGCTCATCAGGGTCTCCTATTCGGTGCGGTACGCGCTCATACGGACTGCCTGCGCGCGATAGTTGTCGGTGGTCTCGTGGCGGTTGCTCTGGTCGACGCCGGGCAGCTCCACACCGGACTGGTGCCGGATCTGCTGGATGCGGACGCCGCCGATGTGGACCCAGGCGAGACCGTGCAGGGCATCTAGGACGGGGTCCCTGAGCGCGAGCACGGAGGCGAGGCCGCCGTCGGCGGCACCGCGGCACTTGACCTGAACGTGCTGGACGGTGTCGGTCCCAGAGTCGTCGGGGCCGGGCTGGTAGGGGGTGAGGATGATGAGCTGGTCGAGCTCTGGCGGCGACCAGCCGAGCACGATCGCGGCCTCGCTGGCGCTGTAGCCGCCGTTCGGTTTCCACACACCGGGCGTGTGGGCGGCGAGGTACTCGGCGAGGCCGACGAGCAGGTCCTCAGTCCACGAAGCCACGAGCGGCACCTCCCGGTTATCGCATGGCCCGGCGCAGGGCCGCGGCGATGATCGCGAGCATGATGTCCCGCTGAATGTGCATGGGGGCTTCGAGGTATTTCGCTTGCCGGCCGGGGTCGTGACGCCACGTCAGCTCCTCGTGCTGCCGGACCGCATAGACCGTGTCGAAGCTGACCGCGCACTGGAGCGCGCCCCGGTCCTTGGAGGCGACACCGGAGCGCTCGAGGGTGCCTTCCTCGATCGGGACGACCGCTTGTGCCTCGTGGAGGAGGTGCAGGGCCGCGTGCCACAGGCCTTGGAAGAGCGCCTCTTCGAGCCGCTTCTCGACTTTCTCGCCGTCCCAGTCGAAACGGACGTACACGGTCCCTACTCGCAGTTCACTTCGATGTGCTCGGGGAGCTCGTCGAGGTCGCCGGCGTCGTGGTTCTTGACGATGATCACGGTCGAGGGGCGGCCGGACGCGAGCGTGACGCGCGACAGCGCGGGGATGGTCGGGCCGGGGTCGGCGTAGAACGTCGACTCCGAGACCGTCTCGGCGCCGGCCTTGTCGCGGACGGTCCGGCGGGCGTCCTCGCACCAGCACTCCACGGTGAAGGGGGCACCGAAGGTGGGGCGGCCGTGACCGTCGATGCCGGTGTACGGCTCGACGGTCACGACGTGCTGTAGGAAGATCTCCGGGAGCACCAGGTCACCTCGACGTCCAGGGTTCGCCAGGGATGAGGCCAGCGCGGCGGAGGATGCTCGCGGCCTCGGCCGAGTACGGCGAGGCGGTTTTGGTGCCGCCGCCGGTGGCCTGGCCGCGGGTGACCGAGGCCGTCCCGATCTTCGCGGACGCGAACTGCTGGGCGCCGGTCGAGTTGCGGTCGCCGATCGCGCGCTGGTAGTCCGCCTGCGCGCACGTGGCTTCCATGAGCGCCTCGACCACGTCGGCCTTGACCGGTCTCCCGTCGGCATCGGTCTCGTAGTACGCGGTCGTCAGGAGCTCGTCGATCCGGCCCGAGGCCGCCCGCAGGGCGCGCTGGGCGCCTGCGGGCGGTGCCGAGGGTGTCCCGCCAGCGGCGAGCCATTCGGCGTATTCCTCGGGTGTGGCGTAGACCGGCTGTGGCACGGCTACTCGCCGCCGTCCCCATCGCCGGGTTCGCTGCCGGCCTGGTCCGCGTCGGGTTCGTGCGAACCGTCGGCGTCGTCGGCTGCGGCGCCGTCGCTGTCCTCGCCGGGCTCCTCGACGGCCTCGGGGGCGTCGGGGAGTTCCTTGAGGTCGGCGAGGGTCATCGCGTCGGCGTCGTCGGGGGTGAGCCCGTGCACGCGCACGGCCCAACCGACCCAGGCCGCCTTGGCGGCGTTCTTCGCGGGCCGCTTGGCCTCGTCGAGCGGCGCGGCCACGTCGGACACCTGCGTGAGGTAGCCCTTCATCAGCCGCTTCTCGATGTCCTTGGGGAGCGGCAGGTCGTACGTGAACACGCTGCCGCCTTCCCCTCGGAGCTGCACAGTGCCGGTCATCAGGTGTTCCGGGGAACCTTGAGTGCCGTCACGGTGCCGGACGTGGTCGACGAGGTGAACCGGAGCGTCCCGTCGTTCTGGAGGAACCGACCGGACTCGAACGGCCCGAAGTACCGGACCGTTTCGGCCGCGACCGAGACGGCGAGGTTGCCCTGCCCGGCCGCCAGCGCGGGCGGGTTCTCGCCAGCGACGACGGTAAAGGTCAGTGCGTTGCTCTCGTGGGTGTTTTCGACGCGCAGGACCGTCAGCTCGGGGCGGGCCCGGACGATCTCCATGTCGTTCGTCGGCGCGGCGACGAGGGTCGTCCCGGCAGGCTGGAGCGTGCTGCCGTTGGGGACGAGATCGGTGTACGGGACCTGTGTGGTTGCCATGATCGGTGTCCTCCTATCAGGTCTGCGAGGCGGTCAGGACCGCGATGTGGTCGGGACGGACGAGCTTCGCGCCGTAGACGTTCAGGCCCTTGACCGCGTCCGAGAACGAGTCCTCGGGCTGGTAGGCCACGGTCTTGCTGATCTGCGTTGCGAAGCTGATCGCCTCGTTGGTGCCGGCCTGGATGACGTAGTCGTCGCCGGTCGGGTTCGGGCACTGGTTCGACTGCGCCAGCTCGAACCCGAGGACGCGGCCCACGCGGCCGTTGCGCAGCGGCTCGGTCGAGCCGGACGCGGAGGCGTCGAGGAACTTCGACTCCTCAAGCAGCAGCGAGAAGAACCAGGGAGGGCCGGTCAGGTAGCGGCCTTCCTCGGGGATGTCGGCCTCGTCGAGCTTGAGCTTCAGGCGCCGGATCTGCGTGTACGCCAGCGCGCCGGAGGTCACCGAGACGGTGCCGAGGTCGTTCGCGGCGACGACGCCCGTGTACAGGTTCGCGACGTACAGGTCCGCGAGCTGAGCGACCCGGTAGGCCGCGCGGCGCATCGCCTTGGACATGACGTCGCCGCGCGCCTGGCGGGCGTCGACGTCGTCGACCTTGAACGCGAAGTACTTCAGCTGGTCGATGACCATGGTGCGCTGCGCGTCGGTGAGCTCCTCGGGGACGATCGACGTCTCGTTGGGCTCGTAGTCGGAAACGGTCGGGTCACCGATGGAGGTGATGCGGACCGTGTCGCCGTACTCCGAGATCTCGCCTTCGTAGTCGCGGTTCACCACGCCCGGCTGGGCGTACACGAGTCGCGTTTCGAGAGCGTCGAGGAGTACCGCCGACCAGATTTCCGGGATGAACCGGTCAATGGACATTGGATTTCCTTTACATGAGGTGTGACAGCTTGCCCTCGGCGTGAGCCTTGGCGATGTCCTTGGGGGACATCTGGGCGAGCTGTTCGCGGGTGATCTGCCCGGCGCCGTTCCCGCCGTTGAAGTCGCCGCCCGACCGCTTGGGACCGGTGAAGGTTTTCGCGAGCTTGTCGACAGCGGACTTGATCGCCGTGGAGTCGACCTCGCCGTCTGCGCCCACGAACTTGGACGAGTCGATGAGGTCGCCGATCGCGGAGAGGTCGACGCCCTTCGCGGCGGCGGCAGCTTTGAGCTCGGCGGCGGCCAGCCGCGACCCGTAGGTCTTGGCGGCCTCGGCGAGCCCGTCGGCCTTCGCGGCAGCGACGGCCTTCTCCTGGTCGGACATGGCCGCGGCCTCGAGCTTGGCGAGCTTCTCGGTCGCGTTCTTGTTGTCCTTGGCGAGCTTCTCCCACTTGCGGGCCTCGGCCTTCCAGTCCGTGCCGTCGCCGTCCCCTGCGGGATCGGTGACGGGCGGCTGCGGCGCTGGCGGCGCCGCGGGCGGGTCGGTGGCCGGGGGCTGCGTGGGCGGCTGGTTGTCGTCGGGCTTGGTCATGGTGATGCGCTCCCGTGCGGGATCGTGCCCTCGGCCGTGCGGCCCCAGGCGGGATGGATGGTGGTGCTGCCTCCGTGCGGAGGACGTCTATTCGTCGGCGTCGTATTCGACGTCATCGCCAACGTGGTCGAGGTATTCGCGGACGAACGCCAGCGCCAACCGGCGTTGGTCGGGGGTGCCGTTCGCGTTGTACGGGCAGGTCTCGATGGGGCGGCCGCGGCGTGCGGCTTCGACGGCGACGCGGCGGGCTTGGTCGAGCTGTACGTCGGTGACGGTCATACGCCCTGTCCTCTGCGGTGCTCGGCGTGCCCGAACAGTTCGGTCCGGTACTGCGTGTAGGTCATGCGGCCGTTGGTGTCGAACCATTCGAGGAGGTCGGCGGACGCGTATTTGCGGGCCCGCGCGGCGTTCCCCGAGAACAGGGTTTTCGGGTCGATGCGGGCGTTGCGGCCTGCGGGGGAGAGCATGTGGCCGCGGGTGGCGTCCTCGGCGGCGAGGTAGGCGAGGTGCACGTATTCGCGGTACAGGCGCCGGATCGTGTCTTCGCGGGTTTCGCCGAGGGCCCGTTCGGCGTCGATGGCGGCGGCCCGGGTCTGCTGGTCGAGGTCGGTGTCGTCGAGGTCGTACACCTCGGCGTAGGCCTGCTGCCACGACTTGCCGGCGTCGACGAGGTCCTCGACGCGGGCCTGTTCGGGCGTGAGGTCGGCGGGCCGGGCCGGTTCGGGGCGGGGTGCCCGGTCGGTGTCGACCTCGGCGGCCGCGGCGGTCGCGCGCTGGCGGAGGGCCGCAGCGCGGCGGTCGCGTTCGGCGGTGATCCGGTCGAGGATGTCGGGGCGATCGGCGTGTTCGCGTGCGTAGTGGTCGAGCCAGCGCTCGCCGAGCCCTTCGAGGTTGATCCCTTCGAGCGGGTCCGGCGAGGCGGCGGCGGCCTGGTCGCGGCGTTCGAGTTCGGCGAGGATCGGCGCGAGGACGTCGGGGCGATCGGCGTACTGGCTGAACAGCCCGAACAGGTCATCATCCGAGCGGGCGGCGAGGCCTTCGAGGTTGACGGGGTCGGGGAGCGTCGGGGCCGCCTCGGTCGCCGGCGCTGGCGTCCGGTCCGGTGTTGCGGGGGGTCGGGGGTCGGGGATGGTGCCTGGTTCAGGTGCGGGACCGTCGTAGTCGACGGCCTCGCGGTGCGGCTGCCGGTGCAGGCCGGTGTCCTCGATGTGCTGGCGTATCTGCGCTTCGCGTCGGCGGACAACACGGTTGCGGGCGGCACGGCCTTCCGGTGTCATCGCCCCGGCGGCGCGGCGTTTCGCCCGGCGGGTTTCGCGTTCGAGCCGGCGGAGCTCTTGCCGGTCGGCGTCGCCTTTCGGGTCCTCAGTGCCCGTGGGGAGGCGGGTCACGCCGGGCAGGTAGATCCCGAGCGAGTGCCGGCAGTTCGGGTGAAACAGGCCCCGCAAGACGGCGTCGCCGAGGGTGGCGTGGACGTCGACGGTGACCATGAGGCCGTCGGTGATGCCGTGCTCGACCTGGCGGGGCCCGGCCGGGCCGACGAGGGACAAGATCTTGCCCTCGAACGGGCGGCACAGCGTGCACTCTTGGGGGGCGTCGGAGACGGTCACGAGGTCGACCCCGGCGGCCCGGAACTGCGAGATGGCGCCCTCAAGGGCGGCGTGCGCGACGGTCGTCCGGGTCGCCATGTCGACGTACGCGCCAAGCGACCAGTTCCGGCCCGCCTTGTCCGTAAACCCGGTGATCCCTTGAGAGAGCAGCCGGTCCATGACGACCTCGCCAGCGCGAAGCCGGGACTTGGTGCCGGCGAGGACGTCGAGCGTCGCGGCGGCCATGACGTCCCTGTAGGCGTCCTGGTCCCAGCGGAGCACCCGCAGGTGGGTTGAGGACATCCGCTGCGTGAGCTCGCCGACGAGGGCCATGATGCTGTCGACGCCCGGCAGGTCCCCGCGCAACGCGTCGAGTTCGGTTTGGAGGCGGCGGTTGCGGCGGCGAGCGATCCCGGTCAGGCGGGTGATGCCGCGGACGATCCGTGACCGGCGAGCAGCCCAATCGACCCACCGGTCCGTGCCCGCGCGGGTCAGCTCGTTCACGGCGGCGTGCGCACCCGACGCGAACGCGTCGAGGACGGCCTCCTCGGCGAGCGCGCGGGCGGGCCCGGTGAGCGCCCGAAGGATCGACTCGGCGGACTCACGCAAGCGCCGGTAGGCGTTGAGTTTCGGGAGGGCCGCGTCGCGCAGGTCCTCGCGGACTTGCCGGGCCAGCGCGGCCGCGAGACGCTCCTCAGCGTCTCCGAACAGGCGGGCGAGGTTGCGGGCGAGCTCGGCGGAGAGCTCGCGCGGCACGGGCATGGCCTACGCCCCGGCTCCCGCGAGTTCACGCTCGTCGGCGCTGGCGTCCTCGTTCTCGCCGTCGGGGCTGGTGTTGGCGGGGTGGCCGTCGACGTCGAACATGTCCGGGTCGTCGAGCTGCGCGCCGATCTGCTGCTCTTCGAGGATCTTCTCGACCTCGGCGTCGACAGCGGTGTCGTCCCAGTCGGGGTGGAGCTCGCGGACTTTCGTCTCGGTCGAGGCGGCGCGGGCGGTCTCCCAGTTGGCGACCTTGCGGGAGACGGCCTCGGGGTCGACGGCGACCGCGTCGGGCCATTCGAGTGTCACCTCGAACCCGGTGTGCCCGGCGAGCTCCAACAGGGTGGTGATCATGGAGCGGAGCGCGGGACCCCAGTACCGGCACTTGCGGGCGCGCGTGGTCCAGCTGCGGCGTTCCTTCGCGGCGACCTCGGTCGCGGTGATCGCGACTTCCCCGGTCAGGCCGAACGTCTGCGGCGAGTACCCGGCCGAGGACACGGTGTCGGTCTTGATGCGGAGGATCACGGCCTCGTGCTCCTCGACGCGGATTTCGGCCTGTACCAGCTCGATCTGTAGGCCCTTGTCCTCGTCGATCATCGCGTTGATCGGCTCGTACACCTCACGGTCGAGGTCGAACGAGGCGCCCTTGCCGCGGCCGTGGTCGCCCATGTACGCCTTGGGGACGACGATGCGGGCCTTGCCGAGGTCGACGTCCCGGACCATCGACGAATAGGAGAGGTCGAGGGCGTCCATGAGGCCCTCGATGCCGGAGAAGTCGGAAACGCCGAGGTGCGCGGCCTGCGGGATGTCCCTCCAGATCCGGTTGGGGCGCATGTTCGGGACGTACTCGACGGTGAGCCGGTCGATCCCGGTGGCGATGGTGCCGACTTCGTCGACGACGTCGGCCAGCGCCGTAGTCCCGGTGAACCCGGCGAGGCCCTGCGAGGCGGGGAGGCCGAGCGTGTCCTCGGTGCCGGCGAACACGGCGTGCTCGACCGAGCCGACCGCGTGCCGTTCTAGATGCCGGTAGACGGTGCGGCCGGAGCGCTTGATGACCTTCCAGAACGTGCAGGCGACGAGGTGGCCGAGTTCCCACTCGGGGACGGCGCAGTCGGGGGCGATCACATCGAACCAGGGCGCGGCCGCTTTCTCGGTGTCCCAGCGGGCGCGGAGGAACACGCCGGAGAGCGCGGCGCAGGTTTCGGCGCCTTCGAGGAGGCGGGCGTGAGCGCCGTCGTCCATGAGGTCGTCGACGAACTGCTGTGCGGCGGCGGTCTCAGGCGAGGGCTCCGGACGCGCGGCCGCGCCGTCGGTGTCCTTGTCGTCTTCGGCTGGGGGCGGTTCGGTTTCGCCGAGCCGGGAGATCGTGATCGTCGGCGGCTCGGAGAACAGCAGGTCTGCGGACGCGCTGGCAATGTCACCGGCGATCGGGTCATGGAGACGCCGGCGCGGCTGGCCGTTCGTGCGGGTCGCCCAAAAGTAGCGGACGACGCGGGAGATCAGGCGCCGGACGGTGCGGCGGAACCCGCCACCTTCGGAGGCGAAGAACCCGGTCCGGTCCGGTTCGGCCTGCCCGGAGTAGACGGCGGCGAGCTTGTCGGGGTCGCCGGAGTGCCACGCGGCCCACACCTCGATGCGGTCGAGGATGGGGCCCATCCATGCGGGCGGCCATGGGGCCTCGGGCTCTTCGGTTCCGGGGATCGGCACGAGGTCACCTCCTATGCGGCGAGGGAGAGGTCCGAGCGCAGCATCGGGCGCCAAACGGATCGGGTGGTGTGGAGCGCGTACCGGAGGGCGTCAACACCGTGGTCGGCGACCTTGATTGGTGCGTCTTCACCGCGGAGGGCTTTCTCGTCGTCCCACGAGTAGCCGGGGAGTTCAGTGATCAGCCATTCGCACGAGCGGTGGATCTTGAGCGCGCCGAGGTGCAGCAGCGAACCGAGGGTCCGGATGCCGTCAACGACTTCGTTGTTCGCTTTCATGACCGCGATGCCGTCGCGGTCGAGCTGGGTCCGGAACGGTTTCGCGGAGGGGTCGACGATCACGTACTCGGGGTTGAGGCGTTGGCGGGTCATCCAGTCGCGGAGCTCGGCGGAGTATTCGACGTCGCTCATGCCGCGGTGCTTGGCGCGGGCGTCGTATCGCCACTCGGAGGTTGCGTAGAGGATGCCGTCGGCGCCGAGGCCGATCGAGACGGCGTGGAACGGGTTGGTGGCGCCGTGGTCGACGCCGACCGAGATCCAATGCGTGATCGTCGGGAGCGTGTCGACGACGTGCCGGCGTTCATCCCACATGTCGAAGATCGCGCCTTCGGCGGCGACCCACTCGCCCAACACGAATCGGCGGTACCAGAGGCCGACGAACTCGTTCTTGATCGCTTCGACGTACTCGGCCGGGAGGGACGGGTTGTCGTCGAGGGTGAAATGCCAGTGCCGGAGGTTCAGCTCGCGTTCGCGGAGGATGAATCGTTGCCGGAGCCAGTGCGCGGGGTTGTCCGGGTTGCTGGTGCCGAACACTTTTGCGCCGGGGACGGACATGCGGCCGAGGAGTTGGTCCCAGTACACCTCGGGCAAGAGGCTCACTTCGTCGGCGTAGGCGCCCGCGCAGGTGAGGCCTCGGAGTCGGCCTTCGGCTTTGACGTCGTTGGCGGTGATGACCTCGATCTGCCGGCCGAGGATCGTCGCCGTGCTCGCGCCCCTCGTGTACTTGACGAGCTGGGAGAGCTTTCCGGTGATCGCAGGGTCCGCGAGCGGCCCGAACACGTTGCGCGCGACGGTGTCGTAGGTCTTGCCGGTGACGACGAGCGCGCCGCCGCGGGGCGCTTTGGTGACGTAGGCGAGCCAGCGCAGCAGCGACGCGATGGTCTTCCCCGACCGGATCGACCCGGTCCACAGGTTGATGCGGGCGTTGGCGTGCGCCATGGACCGTTCCTGGAGCGGCGAGAGCGCGTCGAGGTCGGCCGGAAGGTCAGGAGCGAGGGTCTCGGGCATCGGGCCCGCCCTCGGCGTCTACATCGTCGTCGGGGCCGTCGCCGTGCTTGGCGTGAAGCCCGCCCATGATCCGGTCGAGCAGCGACACGGCCTCGTCGAGGCCAGCGCCGGAGTCGTGCCGGTCGATCACTATGTGTTTGTCGATCGCGGTCGCCGCAGTCACCATCAGGTTCCGCAGGTCACCGGTCGGTGGTTTGGGGAGTTCCTTCGAGTTATAGACGTTGTCGCGGCCGCCGAACGCGAATGCGGTGTGCGGGGCGTCCATGTCGTCGAGAAGCTCCCCGGCCTTGACGAGGAGGCGGCGCGAGAGCGTGGCGCGCATGGAACGGTTGTCGGCGAGCGCGGCTCTGGTCGCGTTTTCGGTGTGCGTCCGGTCGAACGCGTCCGCGAGGTTTTCCTCGGCTGCGATCTTCGAGACGGTGGAGGCGGCGACGTCGTGGCGGCGGGCGATTTCGTTGCGGCCGAGGTTGCTTGTGCCGTTGTGGGCCGCGCGGATGTCGGCGAGGATCGCGGCGCGCTTGTCGTCGGGGAGGCGGAGAGGCATGGGCACCTCCCCGGGGGGTTTCGCTAGGTCGGCGTGTCGCCGGGGGGCTTGTCGGGTTGGTCGTCGGGGGCGGGCCAGTCGCGTTCGCGTTCGCGGTCTTCGCGGGTGGGGCCGTCGGGGGGTTCGGGGGTGGTCATGTGCTCACCGTACCGTGTTTGGCCTGTGTGGACATCCCCCGTTTGGTGCGGGCGGGCCCGTGAGGTCCCGCCCGCGTGCATCCCCGTAGATGACCGAAGGGCCGTGAACACAGTTCACGACCCTGACCGCGCAAGCGTCTCACGCGGCGAGCACTTTGTCAACTTCCGGCCCGTGGTCTTGGTCATTCTGTCCAGTGTTGCGTTCGGTGGCGGCCTGCTTGGCGGCGTCGTTGAGGTCGCGCAGGACGCAGCGGCGGACGTCGCCGATCCTGTAGCGGTTGGCGCGGGTTTCGCGGTCGATGCCGTAGGACTCGAGTTGGTCGCGGTCCTTCCAGGTGCGAAGGGTGGACAGGGGGATGTCGATGCCCATCCATGCGGTGATGATGCCGACGACAACAGGGGCGGGAAGGATGTGGCCTTCGATGCGGTCGAGGAGTTGGGTGCGGCGGCGTTCGACGTCGTAGACGGCTCCGCACAGGGGGCAGGTGGTGAACGGGTGTCCTTTGGGGGCGCGGAGTTCGGCGTTGCAGCGGTCGCCGTGGTCGTCATAGGTGTAGTCGCAGCGGCCGAGGGTGACCATGGCCGGGGGGATGTCGACGGCGTCGCGGATGTGGTCGAGGAGGCGGCGGGTGGTGTGGAGCAGGTCGGCGGCGTCGGGCTCGTGGCGCCACCATCGGGAGGCGCCGGCGAGTTCGAGGGCTTGTTCGGCGAGGGTGGGGGCCGCGGTGGCGGGGTCGAGGTAGAGGGTGCGGCAGGAGGGGTGGGCGCACCAGGTTTGGGCGGTGTCGCAGGCGGGGCGGTGGCGGGGGGCGAGGGTGTGGGGTCGGTGGGTGTGGAGGCGCGCGGTCCAGTTGTTGAGGAGGCGGCGGACGGCCGCGTGGAGGTTCGCGGCGTGGAGGTTGACCGGGAGGGGCTGCTCGTCGGGGCGGTGCCCGGCCGGGCCGCTGGTGTCGGGGTGGTTGATGCGGTCGCGGCGGGTGACGGTGGTGGCGAGTTGTGGGGCCCAGACGGCGAGGGACCAGAGGGTACGGACCCCGCCGGTGGTGCAGGTGCCGCACAGGGCGCCGGTGTCGCCTGCGGTGGGTTTGCCGCAGAGGGTGCAGTTGAGGGCGGTGCGAGGCTTCGGCATGGGGTCCTCCGTGTAGGTGTTGTGGGTGGGGGCGGCCCCGCGCGGTGGCGGGGCCGCCCGGTGGGTCATTCGGCGCAGTTGCCGCAGTGGTCTTCGGGGTTCGAGCAGTCCTCGCAACCATCGAGGTCGATGAGGGCGCCGCAGCTGGGGCAGTCCATGAGTCAGTTCTCCTTCGGTTCGGGGCGGCCTCGCCATCGCGGGGCCGCCTTCTGCTACTTGGTGATCAGGCCCGCGGCGCGGGCGGCGGCGAGGAGAACGCCCGGGGTGGGCTCGGCGTAGAGCTGCTTCCCGGACTCTGAGTTCCTGCGGCTGGTGAGCCGGGCGTGCGTCCCGTTCGGGCCTTCTTCGAGTTCGAAGGCGCCGATGACGCGGCGGTGCGGGTTGGTGATGTCCCACTCGCGCAGGCGCCACTGGCGGCCGTCGCCGTCCTCGTCGGTCTGGTCGATCCGCTTGTGAAGGCCGAGGCCGTTGCGGTAGGCGGCGGCCATGACGTCGCGGACGGTCGGTGCGGGGGCGCCGAGACCGTGGCCCTGTTCCCGCAGCATCTTTTCGGCGGCCGCGCGGAGGCCGACCTTGAACGCGTCGAGCACGTCAGGGCCCATGCGCTCAAGGTTCTCCTGGAAGCGGCTCCGTGTGGCCTTGTCGACCACGTACCGCGACGCCGAGCGCGTCCCGGCGGGGTGGTGTGTGGTCCGGTCGTTGGCGGTGGGCCGGGCGGGTGTCGGGGTCTCCGATGGCGCCGGGCGGGCCGCGGGAATCCTGGAGCGGTAGAACATGTTGGAGGGGAGCGCGGTGACGTGCTTGAGGACCTCGTCGAGCATGACGGCGAGGTCGCCGAGGCCGATACTGCCGAGGCGCGCCTGCCGGTCCGCGGGAACGTCGAACAGGGCGGCCAGCTTCTCGTCCTTCGGTTCTTCGCCGATGGCCTGGAGGATCATGTCGCCCCAGCAGCCCGCGCAGTCGGGGCCTCCGCGGTCGTCGTCGGCCTTGTGGTCGCGGTGGGGGAACCTCTCGCCCCACATCTCGTCGTAGGCGATACGGCCGAGCGAGTCGATGGTCTCCCGCTGGCGGGCGACGCCAGCCTTCAGTTTCTCGACGGTTGCCCACGCTTCGCCGAGGTCGGCCTGCGACCGTTCGAAGCGGCCCTCCATCTCGCCGAGCTGCTGCTCCAGGCGAACGGCGATGCCGCGGGCTTTCTCGCGTCCGGCCTTGGCGTCCTCGGCAAGGTTGGCCTGGTGGCGGATCTCGGTGACCAGGACGCCGTTGTGGGCGCCGAGGCGGTCCACTTCGAGGACCATGTCCTCCAGCAGCTCGGCCACGGCCTGGAGGGCGCCGGGGCCTTCGGGGAGGTCCCCATCGGCGAGCCCGCGGGCGGCCTTCACACGCTCGTGGCGGGCGGTGAGGTCGGTGAGCGCGGCCTCCTTCGATGCGACGTGCCCGGCGGGCTCGCCGAGCTTCCCGGCCGCGGCTTCGCGCAGCAGGTCCGGGACGGTCACGCTGGAGCCGTTGGCGCCGCGGAACATGACCCAGTCGGAGGGGAAGCGGTTCGCGTCGGCGAACTCGCGGAGCGCGTCGGCTTCGATGAGCGGCCGGACGAGGGCGACGAAGGCGCGGCCCTTGGCCTCGCACTCGTCGCACAGCTCGGGCGCGCACCAGCATTCGGGCTGGAACCGCTCGGCCGCGGCGCGCTCGGCGGGGGTGAGGTCAGCCATTGGTGAGGGCCTCCTCGCCGCGTTCGGCGGCTTCGAGGCCGCGGGCGATCAGGCGGAGCGCGTCGCGCATCGCGACGGGGTCCTTCTCGGAGACGGCCTGGCGGGCGACGCCCGCGAAGTACCGCGTCGAAGCGGCGAGCCGGGAGGCCTCCAGGGCGTCGAGGGCGCCGCCGGTGCGCTTGACCGTGGTCTCCGACAGGCGCAGCTCCCCGGACGGGTCGAGGGTGCCCGAGGCGGTGCGGTGGCGGTGCAGTGCGGCCATGGCATCGCGGAGCGGGTCGGCGAGGTCGGGGTTGGCGAGCTCCAGCGCGGTGATCGCGAGGCGCACGGTCGGGGTGCCGGAGTCGTCGACGACCTCGGTGCGTTCGACGTGGCGAAGTTCGACGACGCCGACGACGCGGCGCCCGGGGGTGGCGTAGAGGCCGGGGACGAACGGTTCCAGGCCTGCCTCGGCGTTCGCGCCGAGTTTGGGGATGATCTTGGCTGCGGTCATGGGATTCGGGGTTCCTTTCGGGTTCAGAGGGTTCGGGAGACGAGGAGGGCCGCGAGCGCGAGGAACGCGGCGGCTGCGGAGTAGGCGGCGATGGTGAAGGCGATGCGGGAGCGGCGGAGCGCGCGGTCGGTGATGCTCTCAGAGTTGAGTTGCCGGTCGCGGTCGTAGCGGCGTTGCGCGCGGGAGTCCCTCACTGGTCGGCGCCGATGCGTTCGACGGTGACCTGGAACTTTTCGGGGGCGAGGGTGCGGCCGTCGGTCTCGACGGACGTCAGCTCGACGATCGCGTGGGCGGCGTCGACGATGCGCGCGGAAACGTGCGCGTTCAGGCCGTCGTCGTAGTCGCCGTCAGCGGCGACGGCGTACTCCAGGACGTCAGCGGGAGTGAAACGAGTGCTCAAGGGAGGGTCCTCTCGGGTGGGTTATCGGGTGGTCGAGTAGGGGCCGCGGCGGAGGCGGCGGGCGAACCGTCGCCGCCAGCGCCATTCGCGGTAGTCGACGAGGCGGCGTCGCCACCACGGCAGGGACGCGTACGCGTCGGCTGCGGCGGTTTCGGCGGCACGGATCTCGGCGACGGCGTCGGCGAGGTGCCGGTCGAGGGCGGCGAGGATCGCGGCATCGTCGGTGTCGGGTTCGTAGTCGAGGCCGTCCTCGGCGGGCGTGTAGTCGTCGGCGATCTCGCTCACGGGGTGGCCTTTCTGGCTCGGTGGATTTGGGTGAGGGCCTCGCCTGCGGTGCGGGCGAGCGAGGCGGGGTCGGACTGTCGGCGCCGCTGCGCCCGGTAGGCCACGGCGGCTTCGCGGGCGCGGCGGAGGTTCTCGGGGATCTCGGGGGCGTCCTCGCGGCCGAGGCGGTACGGGGTCGCCTCAGCGAGTGCCTGGCGGACCAGGGCCGCGCCCCGGGCGTTCCGCTCGATGCGCGCCGCGTTCGCCGCCTCCGCGCGCCACTCGATCGCCCGCTCCGGGGCCGGGGCCGCGAGCGCGGACGGCGGGAGCGCCCGCAGGATCTCGGCGCGGATCTCGCCCGGGGAGAACCACGCCTTCCGCTTCGCCAGGCGCACCACGGCTGCCTTCGCGGTTTCCAGGTCGGCCGGGACGTCGGCGAGGACCATCGACCACGCGTCCGGGGTGTACTTCGAGAACTGCTGCGCGGGCTGCATCGACGCGACGAACGCGACGAGGACAACGGCGTCGGTCTCCCTCATGACAGGCCTGCCTCTCTGGCGGCGGCGCGCTGGTACGCCTCGGCGAACAGCTCGTCATTGGCCTGTTTGGGGCGGCGGATCGCTACGACGTTCGAGGGCTGCTGGCGTTGCGCGGCCAGCCGGAGCTGGTCGTATTTCTCCCGCAGCTTCGGCATGGACATGACGTTCGGTTTCCAGAACTCGTCCTGCTGGCACCAGTCGATGGCGGTGCGGACCTGTTCCTCGGTCCGGCCGTCGCGGTCGAGCATGAGGCGGGCGGCGTCGCGCCACTTCTTTGTGACCGTGGGGCGCTTCGAGCCGTTCTTTTCGACCCAGTCGGCAAGGTGCTCGCACAGCCGCTCCACATCGTCGCGGGGCGGCGGAGCCGTCTCCGACGAAGAGGTATTAGAGGTACGGGTCGGGTCGGGTCGGGTCGGGGCAGCGTTAGTCACGCCGTCCGTAACGCCGTTACTGGAGCCGTTATTAACGCCGTCAGTAACGGGTGCCTTCTGCCGTTCACGCCAGCGTTTCTGACGTTCGGCAGTCTTCGCCCGCTCGGTCTTGACCTGCACTTTCGACGGCTGGTAGTCGAGGAAGTCGTGCAGATTCCACCCGTCCTCGGTGGGCTCCCAAAGGCCCGCTGCTTCAAGTTCCGCCACGTACTTTCCGGGACGCTTCATGCGGCGCGGAGCGATCAAATCGAGCCGGTTTTTCGGCAGATACCCGTCAGTAAGCCACTTGGAACTGCGGAAGATCGCGTTCGTGTGGAGCCGAAAGGCGCCATCGGATAGCGGCTCGATCTTCCAGTGGTCCGGGAAGTCGTCGTCAAAGCGAACCCATGGCATCAGAACAGCCCTCCCTCATGTGATGTGTGCAGAACGGCCGCGGCGGTCACCGTGAACGGGCGGACGCGGATGACCGCGCCGGGCGCTTCGAGGACGTCGGGGTCGGTGGGGTCGTCGACGTAGACCTTCGCGAGGGCGCCGTATCGGACCACGCGGGCGTCGTCGGCCCACAGTCCGGCGTCCGTGAGGGCGTCCTCAGTCGACCTGGTGAGCTTGCTCAAATCCGGGACACGGTCGGGGAGCGCGTCCTCGTAGCGCGGCTTCAGGCGGCCCGCGTTGCGGCCGGTCCCGTAATGCGAGGCCGGGCGCGGCATCGTGAAGACCATGTCCACCAGGAGCGGCCCGTCGAGAGGGGCAGCGGGGCGGACACAGGCGGCGGCGGTCGCGACGGCGGCCCGCCAGGGCTTGACCTTCGCCGAGGACTCAACGAGGATCACTGAGCCATTGCGGCGGCGGCCCTTCACGGACTTCGATCCCTGCGGGCCCGGGATGCCGTAGGCGACGATGCGGATCTCAGCCACGGCTCGCCTCCCGCATCGCGAGGAGCATCCGCAGCGCGGCCGCGCCCTGCTGGCGGACCACTCCGTTGCCGGCGGCCTTCAGTTGGGCGTTGCGGGGGATGCCGGGGACGGCGGTGATGTGCCCTTCGGGGGCGCCCATCATCCACTCAACGAACCGGGCCGCGAGCCGGGGGCCGTTCCGGCCGGGCTCGGTCGGGGCCGGGGCCGGGCGGCCCATCACGTGCTCCCATCGGGCGATGGCGGGGGCGTAGGGGCCCCAGTCGAGATCTTCCGGACCGCGATTGACAGGGGCGTTCCCTGCCCGTTCCCGTTCGTGCCCTTGGCGAGGTTCCGCTGGCGCCGCGCCTCCCAGTTCTCGAGGTCCTCCCCGTCGTTCGGGTTCGACGCCGCAGGAGTCGGCAGCAGCCGCACGGCTGCGCTCGGGAGCGTCAGGTCGCCCGAGCTGCCGCGCTGGTTCGGGCCGCCCTTCGCCCCGTCCGACGCCCGCGGCGTCGGCAATAGAGCACACGCCTCGGCGGCGAGGTTCTTCCCGTGCGTCCCCGCCAACTGCGACGGGGTCCGCTTGGTCTGCCGGTTCTCGTTCTCCGAGGCCCTCGGGGTCGGCAACAGCACCACCTGCGTCTCCAACCGGGTCTGGTTCCGCCGGGACGAAAGGTCCCCAGGGCCGCACCCGGAAGTCGTCATCGGCGTCCCAAGCAAGGCAGAACCAGCGCTCGCGCCGGTGTGCCGCTCCAACGTCGGATGCTCGTAGGCACGTCCACGCGAGGTCATACCCGAGCGCGGCCAGCGAATCGGCGACGGCACCGAATCCTCGAACAAGGAGGGCGCTGACGTTCTCCAAAACGACGAGTCGGGGTCGAAGTACGCGAACGGCTCGCGCGACATAGGGCCAGAGCCAACGCTCATCTTCGTGTCCTTTCCGCTTGCCCGCGTTGCTCACCGGCTGGCACGGAAAGCCAGCCGTGAGGACGTCGACAGGCGCCACGCGGGCCCAGTCGATCGCGGTGATGTCGCCGTGGTTGGGGATGCCAGGCCAGTGGTGCGCGAGGATCCGCGCGGCCCACTGGTGGCGGTCGTCGGGGTCGTATTGGGCGTGCCAGGTCACCTCGGCGGGCAGGACGTCCATGACGGCCATGTCCAAGCCGCCGTAGCCCGAGCACAGGGACCCGATGCGGATCTCAGCCACGGCCGCCTCCCAGGCGCCAGCGCACATGCCACAGCAGGCAGTACTCGCAGCCCTGGACACGCAGGTCCGAGGTCCGGTGGTGGGTGTCGCGGGCGATCCTGCGCCGATGCACACGCGCGATCCGTTTCGTCACGTAGCCGCGCAGCTGCGTTTCGGGGCAGGTTGCGGCCCATCCCTGGCGTCTCATGCAGCGGCCCTCCGCTCCCGCTGCGCCCGCATGTGCGCCTCGTGGCAGCCCTGCGGGCCCCGGCAGCGGCAACCGAACCCGTTGTAGCCGGTGTTCGTGCCGTGCGGGGCCCGCGGATGAACCAGGTACCCATCGACGAGGGTCCGCTCGGCGAGCCGCTTCGCGCGGGCTTTCGCGTTCGCGGCCTTCGTGCGCTCGCGCTGCCGGGCCTGCGACCGGGCGACCCAGATCGCGTGCCCGACGACCGCCCGCTCGATCACCTGGTGGCGGTGGCGGTCACGTTCGTACGCGCGAACCTCAGCGGTCGCGACCGAGAACGACACGCCCAAGATCGCGGCGATGTCACGGATCGGGATCGACATGTCGGTGAGGGCCGCGACCGCAGCGGGCCGCTCCCACTCCGGGATGCCCGGGGTCTTCTCCCCTTGGAGGCGGCGCAGCAGCGGCACGAGGTCGACCGCGCCGTACAGGGTGCGAACGGTCATGTCCCGCATGACGTCACCTCCTCGGGGTGTTGGCGGGTGATGTGGATCTGCGCCTGCCGGTACGCGTCCTCGCGCGTCAAGCAGTGCTTGACGTCGCCGGGGTGGGCGGGGCAGGTGACGGCGAGGTCGTCCTCGAACGGACAGCGCGGGTTGCGGCAGGGCGCCACCCGCGCGCGCAGCACGCGCGCGGGGGACGGGGCGGGGGCGGTGTTCACTGCCCGGCCGCCAGTTCCAGCAGACCCGACCCGGCCAGCAGCTCCCTGGCGCGTTCCTTCGCCTCGGCCGAGGGCCGTGCCGAGACGTACGCGGCACCCTCGGTGATGTCGACCCCGGGGATGACCTCCCCGGTCGAGGTGTCAACGGGGGCCTTCGCCTTCTTCGCGGCGTTCAGCAGCCGCAACCGCACGTCCGGGTCCACCGTGGTCACGATCGCGTCGGGGTAGGTTTCGGCGACCCAGGCCGTGAACGCGGCCTCGTCGACCACGGTCGCGGAGGTCCGGCCCGCCCCGACCGAAACAGCCCCGAGGTCGGTACCGTCCTCGTCGGCGACACGGACACGCTCAGCGCCCGAGGCGGTCATCTCGTAGAGGAGCCGCTCCTTGGCGGCGTCACCGCGGGCTTTGACCTCGTCGGCGAACAGCTTCGCGGCCATGGCTTCGCGGGCGAGCGTCTTCAATTCGGTCATGCGGGGGTTCCGTTCTCGATCAGCTCGCCTTCCAAGGCGGGGCTGGTGGGGGTGTCCTGGGTGTCCTCGGCGGCGTCCTGCACCGTGTCGGGGTCGGGCGGCAGCGCTGCGGCCCGCTCGGTGGCCTTGGCGCGCAGCGCGTCGGCTTCGGCCTTGGTGATGATCTGTTTCGTGCTGGCCTCGGCGATGCGCTTCCACACGCGGGTGAGCGCGCCCTTGTGGACGGCGGAGAGCACGCTCGCCATGAGCTCGGCTGCCTCAGGCCCAGGGTTGAACGGGGGCCGCTGCGGCGGGGCGGGTGTGGCGTCCTCGAAGGACTCAGCTCGCCGGTTGCGAACCTCTTGCGCGGAGGCGATGCCGCGTTTCGTGTCGGCGGCGAGGGCGGCCACGATCGCGCGGCCCCATGCTGAGGTCTCGGCGTTCTGGACCTCGGAGCCCTTCGTGTACGGGGTCCGGCCGGGGATCTCCTCCCAGGCGGTGCCCATACCGGGCCGCTTGTCGTCGGGGTCGCGGTAGGCCGCGGCGGTATAGACCACCCAGTCCTTGCCGGCGACCTTGACGAAGTCGAGCTTCAGCTGCTGGAAGGACCCCTCGGGGTGCTTGTCGCGGAACTCGGTGATCCGCTCGGCGACATCAACGTAATCGTCGGAGAGTTCGAACCCCATCAGAACGGTCCGATCTCGCACAGGGGCGTGAATCCGTCGGGCCCGTACTGCGGGGTGTCGGTCTGGCCCCAGGCGGTGCCCTCGGCGATCCGCCGCGCGGCCTCGTCGACCGAGGCGTACGTCAGCGTCGCGCGCAGCACAATCGCGAAGGCGCGGTGCGTGCCGTTGCGCTGCCCGGTCAGGAGCATCGCCGCGTACTGGTCGGGGTCGTCACCCATCTCGACGGCGACGCGCGCGGCGTCGGCGTGCTCGGCGGCCAGCGCCTTGATGGCGCGCGAGATGACCGCGGCGTTGTCGTCGCGCTCGGTTTCGGCCTCGGCGAGGCGGCGGCGCAGTTCGGCGATCTCGGTGTCGCGGGCGGTCTCGGTCGTGGTGTGCCACTCGGGGCGCTTGATGGTGTCGGTCATGGCTCTACTGGCCTTCCGTGGAGGTGGTGGCGAGGGCGTGCTCCAGACCCGGGAGCTCGGGGGACGCGCCGAGGCAGCGGCGCAGGTACTTCAGGCCGTCAGCGGTGATGCGGACCTGGTCGTCGGTCTGCTCGACACCGTCGGGTGTGCGCCAGGTGCGGGCGCGGAGCACGACGTGCCGGGAGTGCCGGGCGTAGGGGATGCCGCGCGCATCCAGGAGCTTCAGCTCCCGGAGCTTGCGGAACAACCGGTTCTGCCCGGTGTCGATGGCGGGGTCGCGGTTGAGGATGTGCGCGGCCTCGCGGACGGAGTAGTCGCCCTTCGCGGCGGCGAGCACGTCCCAGGCGTCGGCCTTCGGGGTGGCCTCGTTGAGCGCGGCCTTGGTGTGCTGGTGTGACTCGACCTCGTCGGCGTAGGCGCGCAGGGCCTCGGGGAGGGACTGCGGGACCGCGACCGAGTAGGAGCCGGTGCGGCGCAGCGTCGGGAGGACGTCGGCGGTGACCCACCGCTTGAACACCTTCGCGGACTCCAGGCGGGAGCCGAAGATGAGCGCGTACAGGCCGGATTCGTTGACGGCGGTCGCGTTCGGGTTCCCGCGCATACCGTCGCGGATCGCGACGGTATTGCGGTCCTCCTCGTCGACGTGCTGCGCGACCGCGGCGCGGCCATTCGTGTAGCCGAGGATCGCGGTCACGTCGGCGGCGACGAAGTACGGCTCGCCGTCGAGCTCGACCGTGCGCACCGCGGCGCCGGTGACGGGGAAGGTGAAGCGTTCGAGCGCGGTCACTTCGGCTCACCCGCCTCGGCGAGGTCGTCGCGGATCGCTGCGGCCTGGTCGGTGATGAGGTTGCGGGCCATGTGAACGCCCCGCGCCTCGGCCTCGGACATCCCGGACCCCAGGTGCAGGTCCACGAGCTGCCCGAGCGCGTCGGCGGCCTCCTCGTAGGCGCCGATCTGGTGGAACGGCTCGGCAGCCTCGGCAGCGGCGCGACCGGCGTCGGCGAACTCGGTCATCCCCACGCCGTCGTAGAACTCGCGGCGCAGCGCCTCGGCGGCGGCCTGCTCGGCGGCGGTGTACTCGGTGGTCACAGCGACTCACCGTCCTCGGCCTCGTGCCCGACGGCGGCGAGCGCCTCGGGGCCCCACGGGTCGTCCCCGTGCATGTCGGTCACCGGGTCGGACAGGTCCGGGCCCTCGTGCTCGCCGCCGTCGTCGTTGTACGGGGCCTGGAGCATGTCGGCGATCAGCTCGGCCAGGCGGCCGATCTCGCGGCCGCGCTCGGCGAGGCGGCGGAACTTCTCGATGGCCTGGAGGTCGTACTCCAGGTCCCCGGGGTCCACTGGTTCGCCGGCCTCGGGGCGATTGACGACGTCCGACGCCGCATCCTCGACGAGGACCTGGAGGTACCGCACGGCGGTGTATTCGCCGTCGTCGTCGGGGATGACCGGCTGGTTCCAGGTGATGTTGAGCAGGTTGACGGTGGTGGTGAGATCCTGGCCCCAGTAGAGGCACTTGAGCAGGTCAAGGGCCCGCGTGTCGTGGTGGCTGAGATCGGTCATGGTGTGGCCTTTCGGGTGGTGGCGGGGGCGCGGCGCCAGCGCACGCCCCCGCTCGGGGGTTACGAATCGGGGAGCTGGTCGAGCAAGCTCGCGGCGAGGGTCCGGAAATCCGCGTCGCCGATCAGCTCCATCTCGATGCGGCGCAGGTGATGCCGCTGCGACCGGTCCTCGGCGGCGAGCTCGGACGCGGTCAGGCCGTGGATCTGGCGAGGCGCGCGCGGCCCCAGGTCATCGAGGTCGACGGGGTCGTATTCGCGGGTCGGCTCGTCGAGCCCGGGCAGTTCCGGGCGGGACAGGGCCGCGCGGGCGGCGCGGAGCGTCAACGCGACGACGGCGAGGGTGCGGTGAGCGATCATCGACGGCCCCCGATCCGGTTGCGGGCCTCGACGTCGTCCGGGCCCGCCGCAGTGAACGGATGCCTCGGCGTCCGGTCGTCGGTGTGGAGCTCCCCGGCCTGCCGCTGGACCGCCGCGCGCAGGTCGCGCAGTTCCGGCCAGTGCACGACGACACCAGCGGTCAGGCCGACCAGGACAGCGACAGCGCACGCGATCACGTAGCTCATGACGTCGCCTCGCCTTCGACGATGTCGTACTCGGCGGTGATCACCATGGCGGGCGACCGCACCCAGTACTGCGCGCCCGGGCCCGTGCGGGAGAATCGGTGGCGCGGGCGCCGCCGCATCATCACGGCGAGGACCCGCGGGGCCAGCGACCACGCGGCGAGGGTCACGGCGACCATCAGGACGGCGACGACCCAGAACAGCGCGACAACCAGGACAGCATCGGCGTTCACAGCGACACCCCCGACATCTCGCCGGTGTAGACGGCGACCTCGACGGCCCCGATGCGTCCGGTCGTCTCGTACCGGAAGATCCGCTCCGGTCGGTCGTGGCGCTGGACGTCGTCGAGGAGGCCGGCGATCCGCTCGGCGTCCTCGTGCCCGGCGACGTAGAACTTCACCGGCTCCTGCGCGGCACGCGGGAGCCGGATTTCGGGGTCGGCTTCGAGCGCATCGAGCAGGGACCGCATCCCCGCGATCCACGCCGTACGGGCGGGCGTCTCGGCACCCAGCCCGGCCGGGTCGTTCTCCTGCTGAGTCCCGGTAGTGTTGTTGGTGATCATCTATGACGCTCCTTCTGCATTTCGCGTCTGGGAGATCCGCCCCGGCCGTTCCCGCGACCGGGGCTTCACTCATCTGTCGTGCCGCGTTCGGGACTCGACCCGACCCCCAGACCCCCGCCTGCGCCTTGTACGGCCGACTAGGTCCGGCTCTCATGAGCACGGCCAGCGGGTGATCAGCTCCGCCTTCACCTCCCGGTGCCCCGGGTGGTCTGTGATGGGCCGCCCCGTGCCCGTTGGGGCGGCCCTGCCAGCGGGAATCAGATCGCTGGCGGTGAGTGGTCTATGCGGCCCGGACGTGCTCGGCGTCCGGGGCCCGGAGATCGGCGATCGTCAGGCCCGCCCGATCCATCGCCCGTCGCCAGACCGACGCGAGCACGCTCGCCGTCGCGGGGTCCATCGCCTTCGGCTTCGGTGAGATCGGCTGGGGGCCTGGCGGGCTCGAAGGCCCCCCGGGGCGGTCGCCGTCAGCGCTAGACATCGGCCCGCTCCTTCCGTCGCTGCTCGACGATCGACCGCAGCTCGTGTGCCTCGTCGATGCGGATGAACGTGAGCTGTCCTCGCTTGATCCGCTTCAGGTGCCCCCGCTTCACCTCGCGGTCGACCTGGCGTCGGCAGATATCGACGACGTCCGGAACGTCGTCGATGAAGTAGCAGGGACGACCTCGCACGATTGCGATGTCGAAGCCCTTGACCGGCTCCACCGGCCCCGTGGTCTTATTCATGAGACCACTCTAGTCATGGTCTTATGGATAAGACCATAGCTGTTTGGCCAAGTTCGACTGACCGAAAGTATGAGCCGTGTCCTGCGTACAGGACATAAGATTAGGTAATGCGCGTACTGAGTCGTGACCGCAGGACCACCACACCCACTATGAAGTGGTCTTATCCTCGTGACAAACCATCAACCTGGGAGCGGCGGCATCGCCCACAGACCTATCGTGGTCTTATGCCCAGGACAGATAATCCCGGCCCCGGACGTGATCTCCCCGCGTTCGGAAGATGGCTGCGGCGCACGGTCGACGCGCTCGCGCGCGCCGAGGGCGTCTCGCATCGCAAGTTCATGGAGGATCGGGACGTCAACCGCGCCAACGTCAGCCGCTGGTACAAGCTCACCAACGAGATGGCCGGGCCGACGCGCGAAACTGTGGAGCGCGAGTTTGATCGGCTCGGCATCTCTGACGAGGACCGCGCCGAGCCCTACGGGCACCTCGGCTGGGCCGTTTCCTCCAGCGGCGAACGCTTGAGCAGCCTCGAAGCGAAGCGGCGGCGCGCCGAGGCGCTGCTCCGTCTCAACCTGTCGCCAGCGCAGCGCGCGGAGTATAAGCGGATGCTTGGGGACTACGAAGCCGCGCACGAGGCGCTCTTGGACAGGTTCTTCGAGCGCGCCGAAGCCGACATGCGCCAGGCCCGCGAGGACGCCGAGGGCGGTCACCCTAACGAATAGGGTCGGCTACAGGTTGCAACCGATTCGGTCGCGAAACCTGGGACGAACGGATGACCTCGCAGGCCTTGTTTTGTCGCCTAGCCGACACATAGTGTTCTTAGACGGTGCTGGAGCGCTGATAAGCACATCCTCGGCGATAACAGGAATACACATGACAGAACAGGACTCACAACAGTCACAGCCAGCACAGCGGCGGAACACCATCCACCCCCTGCTGGGTGCCATGCCCGCCCTCGTCGGAGTCGTTACCGCGACCCTCCACATCCGCCAGCCGCTCGTCTCGATCGAACACCAGCCGATCCTCATGAACGGCGTCCTCGCCGCCGTGTGCTTCTCCCTCGCAGCATGGCTGTTCTGGGGCCTCGAACTGGTTGTCCAACGCGTTTGCTCGCGCTTCGACGAACGTCATGACCGCCTCGAAGCCGCCGCCGAGGCCCACGCCAGCGCCACGCAAGGCGCGTTGAATCGTTCGCATCGCAAGCTCGCCCGGCTCTGCAAGCTCATCGAAGACGCCGAACGCCGCCTCGCCGAAACCGAACGCCGCCTCGGCCACGCCCAACAGCAACTAGCGACGATCGAGCAGCAAGGCGTCGCCCTCGGCGCCGCGTTCATCGAAGACGGTGTCCCGCAAGACTCCTGGCGCAACAACTAAGGCCAGGGGACGGTGCGGCGGGGAGAAGGGGACCGCACCCCGCCGCACCGCCTACCGCCACTCGATCGTGATCCTGGTCGAGTCGAATCGCGCGTAGGGCGGCGTTGCCTTGCCCAAACGCACCTTGCCGACGACGAGGTCGATCACAGCCCGGCGCTCCCCGAGCGTCATGTGCTCCCACACCCGCGGGTCCTTCAGGACACGAGGGTCCAGGTCGTCATCCGGCGGCGGGGGAGGGACCGAAAGAAGCTCCGCCTGGATCGCGCCCTCGCGTTCGTCGAGCACCGCCTTCGCGGATTCCCACTCCACATCCCCCAGCGACTCGCTCGCCCAAAGCGCGGCGAGCTTGCTGCGCTTGATGCTCATGGATTCCAGCTCGTCCAAAAGGACGTCTCGCTGCGCCGCATGCGGGTCGGTGCCGAACGCGGCGGCGAACTCCGGAGTTGCGACGTAGCTCATCAGGCGGTCGCGCACATGGTTTTCGAGCCAGTCGGCTTTGATGCCGACGCACCCGCCGCCGCCGTATGTGGTTGTGCACCAGTAGTACGGCACGCTCCGCTTTCGCTCGCCGCGACCGAACGATTTGATCCCCGCCACCAGTTTGTGTCCGCATGCAGCGCAAACGGCCACGCCCCCAGTCAGGAGGTAGCGGCGGCGAGTTCGGGGCTGGTCAATCACCGCCGCAGTGATTTTGAAGGTCTTGCCGGCCCTCGTGGTGACCTCGCGGGGCTGCTTCATGCGAGCCAGCAGCCGGTTCCGCATCGCCAGCGCCTGCGCGTGCGCGTCCTCAGCGAAAGGGTCCTCGCAGAGCAAGGGCGGCCAGTTTCCCTGCCCGATGAGCTCTCCTTTGAAGACACGCAGGCCCGCGACCGTCGGGCTGATGAGCCACTGCCGCAGCGTCCCGTGCCGCATGATCGTTGGGCGCCACGACTCCTCGCCGGTTTCTTCGTCGATGATCGGGTCTCCATCCTCATCGCGGATGATCCGCCGATGCGAACCCGGGACCCCCAACGTACGCAGCTCGGCCGCGGCGGACTGAATGCTCCAGCCGTCGAGTACTGCCTTCGCCGCCCACAACCGCGGGCGCCACTCCTCCTCGACGATCTCGTATGTGCGCACCCCGCGAACTTTCGTGTTCCTGTACCCGGCGGGCGGAGCGTGCGGCGGCAGCCCCTGGATCGCGTTCTCCTTCAGTGTGTCGGCAACCCGCGACTTGAGCCGCCGAACTTCTCCGCCGCCGAGCACCGCCTTAATCCCGGCGACCTCGTCCTGAACGATCACGACACCGTCTCGGTTGGTGTGGATCTCGTCAATGCCGGCGGCGGTCAGTTCCTCTGCGACCATGAACCATTCGCTGGGGCGGCGCACGAACCGGAACTGCTCGACGACCCAGATCGCGGCGATGCGGCCCTGGGAGACCCAAACACGCAGCCGCTCGAAGTCCGGGCGGATCACGTTGGGGTCGATCGCGGAAAGGTCGTTGTCGGAGAACACCTCAACGGGAACGCCCGGCCACTGACGCTCCGCGTACGCGAGGCCCCATTTCTGCTGCTTCGCTACGCCTTCTTTGCGCCCACGCTTGTCAACGGAGATCCGGCAATAGATCGCAATCACCTTGCGCCGCAAGGCATCTTTCCCCTGGAAGATGGGGGGTATCTCATCCATGACTCAGTTTAGACGAGTGTTATTTATCGGCGCAACTTCTTGTGCTGAAAATGGACGAAGAGGCGCCCGAAGTTCTTCGAGTCCTTGTCCACCCGGTGGTACAGGGCCTTGACCTCCTTCTGGTCGAGGAACCTGAGCACCTTCTTCTTGAGCTGCCCCGAGCCCTTGCCGGGGATGATCTCGACGAGGTCGATCTTCTTGGCGACCGCCTCGTCGATCACGTCCCGCAAGGCGCGCTCGATGAGGTCGCCCTTGTTGTAGATGTCGTGCAGGTCGAGCACCAGTTTCGCCATGCCCGCAGCCTAAGCCGCGACGCGGGGGATGTCCGGCTCGATGTAGATGAGCTTCGCCTTGGGGACGGCCGCGCGGATGCGCGCTTCGGCCGCGTCGATCTCGGCGGCGACCTCTTCGCCGGTCTCGGACCGGCCGATCCCGATCTTGGCGGCCACGAGCAGCTCGTCGGGGCCGATGTGCAGGGTCTTGAGGTGGATGAGGCTGTTCTCGTCGCCTTCGTTGATCGCGGTCGTGATCGCCGCGATGTCCTCCAGCGTGGCCGACTCGCCGATGAGCATCGAGCGGATCTCGATCGCCAGGACGATCGCGATGAGGACCAGCAGGACGCCGATGCTGAGGGTGCCCAAGGCGTCGAAGACGATGTTCCCGGTGGCCCACGACAGGCTCACGCCCAGCAGCGCCAGGACGAGGCCGACGAGCGCGCCGACGTCCTCCAGCAGGATCACCGGCAGCTCAGGCGACCGCGAACCCTTGATGAACTGCGTCCACGACTGCTTCCCGCGCACCGCATTGGACTCCTTGACGGCCGTGCGCAGCGAGAACGACTCCAGGATGATCGCCACGACCAGCACGATCACGGCCACCAGCGGCGTCGTCAGCTCGCCGTGGTGGGACAGCTTGTGATAGCCCTCGTACATCGCGTACAAGCCGCCGATGGAGAACAGGACGATCGAGACGATGAACGCGTAGATGTAGCGTTCGCGCCCGTACCCGAACGGGTGGGCCGGGCTGGCCGCCTTCCGGGAGGCCTTGCCGCCGATGAGCAGAAGGACCTGGTTGGACGCGTCGGCCACCGAGTGCACGCCCTCGGCCAGCATCGACGCCGAACCGGTGATGGCCGCCGCGACGAACTTGCTGACCGCGATACCCGTATTCGCCAAGAGCGCCGCGACGATCGCCTTGGTGCCGCCTTCTGCTGACATCGGCCGTGATTCCTTCCGTACGTGGCGCTCGTCTCGCCGAGCGCTAAGCGAGTCTGCCACGGCCGCGCAAGTGCCCGACTCGGACACGGCTCGCGTCCCGTGTAGCGAACCAGACAGGCGTTCGAGGCTGCGTGGCGCGCGCGGGCGCTGCTACCCTGGAGAGGTAAGGCGACGCCCCGGACGCGCTGCGTTCGGACCGGGCGAAGGAACGTACACCGCCAAGGAGGATCACTCCTCCGGCCGCAGGCCCTCGGGCCTTTGGCCCCTGTACGGACCCAGCCCGCGCCGCCTTCGCGCGGACCGAGTGGTGGACCGGTTCCGGCAATGAGACCCGCAGGGTCTTGCCGTGAATCGACCGCTGTACCGCTTGGAGAGTCCGCCGTGACCACCCTCGAACGCCCCACCCCCGTCGTCAGTGCGCCCGCGGAGCGCGCCACCGCGAAGCAGTGGCTCGCCGTGGCCGCCGTCGCGCTCGGCGTCTTCGTCGTCATGACCTCCGAGGTCCTGCCCGTCGGCCTGCTCACCCCGATCGGCTCCGAACTGGGCGTCAGCCCCGGCACCGCGGGCCTCATGGTCACCGTCCCCGGCCTCGTGGCCGCCATCGCCGCGCCCCTGAGCGTGGTCTTCACCCGCCGCCTCGACCGCCGCCTCGTGCTCATCGGCCTCGCCGTGCTCGTGGCCGGCGCGAACATCGGCGCCGCCACCGCCACCGGATTCGGCCCGCTCCTGGCCGCGCGCGTCCTCGTCGGCATCTCGATCGGCGCGTTCTGGGCCGTCGCGGGCGGCATCGCGCTGCGCCTGGTCCCCGAAAGGGACGTCCCCCGCGCCACCGCCGCGATCTACGGCGGCATCGGCGCGGCCACCGTGCTCGGCGTGCCGCTCGGCACCCTCATCGGCGACGAGTTCGGATGGCGCGCGGCCCTGTGGTCCCTCGTGGGCCTCGCCGCGCTGGCCATGGCCGCGATCGCGCTGCTGGTGCCGAAGCTCCCCTCCAACACCACGGTCTCGTTCGCCTCTCTTCCGAACCTGGTGCGGCGCAACAAGTCGGTGCGCCTGGGCCTGGTCTTCACGTTCCTGATCGTGACCGGGCACTTCATCGCCTACACGTTCATCAGCCCGATCCTCCAGTCCAACGGGATCGCGGCCTCGCAGGTCAGCCTGCTGCTCCTCGCGTTCGGCGCGGCCGCGCTCGTCGCGACCGTGGCCTCCGGGGCGCTCATCGGCCGCCACCTGCGCCTGACGCTCGCCGCGCTCGGCATCGTGATGGCCGTCGGCATGGCGCTCTTGGCCTTCGCGGTCGGCGACCTGTTCTCGGCGACCGCGGTCCTCATGCTGTGGGGCCTGGGCTACGGCCTGGTCTCGCCCGCCGTCCAGACCTGGTTCATGAAGTCCGTCGAGCCCGGCGAAGTCGAGGTCGCGACCTCGCTGAACACGGTCATGTTCAACCTCTCGATCGCCGCGGGCTCCTTCGCGGGCGGCCTGGCCGTGGACGAGGCCGGGACGTCGAGCGTGCTGTGGATCGGCGCGCTGCTGCTCGTCCCGGTCGTGGTCTTGGCCCTGCGCTCCCGAGGCGCTCAGGCCTGAACCCGCGCCAACCGCCGGTCGGCCCACCCGGCCAGCGCCGCGAGGATGAGTGCCGCGACCAGCACGATCGCGGTGTTGCGCAACGCCACCGGGTAACCGAGCTCGGCCGCGTCGAGGAACGGATACGGGTACCAGCCGCTCGCCGCGCCGTGCGCGAACGTGTAGGCGATCCACGCCGCGGGCCAGGCGAACGCCCAGGCCACCGTGCGCGGCTCGACGCGCCCGTGAGGCCCGAACAGGAGCCACCCGGCCAGCACCGCGATCGGCGAGACGAAATGGAACGTGATGTTCAGCAGCCCCGGCACCCCCGAATAGTGGCCCAGCGGCGCGAGGACGAGCGCGAACACGATCCCGGTGATCGCGATGCCCAGCAGCGCGTCGAGATGCAGGACGCGCCAGGCACGCCCGTCGCGGCCGGGCCTGGCGACCAGCAGCGCGGTCATCGCGCACACCAGGATGTTGCTCTGAATCGTGAAGTAGGAGAACAACCTGACCAGCCGCACCGCGAGGTTCTCGTGCGGGCCCTGCCCGGTGCTGTTGACGTCGGTCCCACCCTGGAGGACGAGCACGACCTGAGTCACCAAGGCCGCGAACACCAGTCCGCATAGCACCGCGTTCCAAGCCCGCCCGACCCGCGCTCGCGTCCCCATGCGTTCCCCTTCCGCCGTGAGCGGAGGATATCGCCTCAGCGTCCGATTCGGACGGAAACCGGCGCGCGCGAATGCACCTCAGGAGGTACGTCGCGAGCGCCGATCCACAACCCCAGGATGACGCCGAGACCACATGCGCCCCAATAGGTTAACCGCATGAAACCGCAACACGCCCTCGTGCTCGCAGGCAGCGCCCTCACCGCTGCCGCCTTCGCCCTCTCCGATGTCGTCAACCGCGAGATGAGCCCGGTCGCCGAGACCGTCAGCCGCTTCGTCAACACCGGGCACGGATGGCTGGTCACGTTGGGGCTGTGGGGGTTCGTGCTCGCGGCGGCCGCGCTCACGCTGGCCGTGCCCGACCGCGCCGGACGCGTCCTGTTCGGCGTCCTCACCGCCGGAGTCCTACTCGCGGCAGTCTTCCCCGCCGACCCGCCCGGGCAGTGGGCGAACCCCTCGACCGCCGAGCAGATCCACGGCCTCGCCGCCTGGATCGGGCTGATCTGCGCCAACGTCGCCATGCTGCTGCTGTCCCGGCGCTGGCGCGGGCGCGAGGGCATGCCGGGCTCGCTCGGCCCGGTCGCGGTGTGCGCCGCGATCGCCATGGGGCTGTTCATGGTCTGCACGTTCGACGCGATGTTCTTCCGGGCGCTGCCGAGCCTGATCGGGGTGACCGAGCGCCTCGCCATCGCGGCCGACCTGGCGTGGATGTGCCTGGCGGCGGTCGGTTTGGGCGCGCGCAAAGTGGGCGCCTGAGCCGGTCTCAGACCGGCACGGTGGGGCTGCGGAACAGGTGCGCCGCCTCGCCGGTCAGGGCGGGGCCGTGGTCGGTGGGGTCGCAGGCGGGGGTTCGCTTCCTGAATTGGCCTGGGGGCGTGCCGAAGTCGCGTTTGAAGGCGGCGGCGAACGCGAATTCGGAGGCGTAGCCGACTTGGCGGGCCACTGAGGACAGTGGGGCGTCGGTGTCGGCGAGGAGGCGCGCGGCGAGCGTCAGCCGCCAGGACGTGAGGTAGCCCAGGGGCGGTTGGCCCACGAGGTCGGTGAAGCGGCGCGAGAACGCCGAGCGCGAGAGTCCGGCGACTTCGCCGAGGGACGCCACGGTCCACTGGCGGGCGGGGTCGGCGTGGATCGCGCCGAGCGCGGCGGCGATCGCGTCGTCGGCGAGGGCCGCGCCCCAGCCACTGAAGGGGCACTGCTCGGTGCGGTGGCCGAGCATGGCGCGCAGCAGGTACATCAGGATCGCGTCCAGGAGCGCGTGGACCACGGTGTCGCCGCCGCTCTGCTGTTGGCGGAGCTCGGCGTCCAGCAACGCGACGGCGGCGGCGAACTCCGGCCGCGCTTCGGGGTCGGCGGGCATGTGCACGTATGCGGGCATCGAGGCGATCATGGGGTGGGTGCGGCCGGGGGCGAGTTCGTAGGCCATGCAGAGCGCCACGTGGGTCGGGTTGTCCACATTGGTCCTGACGATGGAGTCGGTCCTGATGGCGTTGGGGTCGCAGGGCGGGTCGAGGGGGGTGTCGACGGCGTCGCCGATGGTGTGCGAGCCGCCGAGGGGGAGGAGCAGCGCGTCGCCTTCTTCGAGTTTGAACGTCTCGCCGCTGTCCATGGTGACGACCGCGCTGCCTCGCACCATGACCTGCACGCCGAAGCCGCCCGTGTGGCCTGGGTGGCGGTTCGCCCACGGCGAGACGCGCGCGAACCGGGCCGCGAAGGGGCGGCCGGTGCGCAGCACGGTCATGACATCGCTGAGCACGTCCATGCCCGAAGCCTAGCCGGGGCGGGACGATCGCGCATGAAGCGAGGACGCGCGAGGATGGACACAGGGCCCGACCTGCAATAGCGTGGAACGCGTTCCCCTGTCGAAAGCCCGAGCGTTCGGAGAATGAATGTCCACACAAGACAATGCATCGGCGCGGACCGCCCCGGTCTGGCGCACCCGCCTCATCGCCCTCCTCGCCGCCGCGGCGGCGGTGGCCTTGATCGCGGTGATCGGCTCGGCGCTGGGCGCCGAGATGAAGGCCACGAACCCGGGCCAACCGACGATCGAGATCACCCCTGTCGTGGCCGCGATCGCGGCCCTGGTCGCGGGCGGTCTGGGCTGGCTGGCCCGCAAGGTCCTCGACCGCATCGCGCCCCGCAAGGCCGCCAAGGTGTGGCTGATCGGCGCTTCGGTCGTGTTCCTCTTGCAGCTGCTCCCGCCGCTGCTGACCGAGGCGACCACCGGCACCAAGATCACCCTCCTGATCCTCCACGTGGCAGTGGCCGCGATCCTGGTCCCGGTCCTGGCCAAGCCCACGGCCCCCGCCGAGCCCGAAGCCGCGGCAGAACCCGAACTCCAACCCGAGGCGTAATAGGGCTGCGAGCGGCCAGCGAGTTCTGGTCGCTCGCACCCGAGATCTAAGAACGCGGCTTGGCGCCGACCTGTTGACGCAGAAGACAGCGCGCAAAAGAACCGCAACCCGAGGAGGCCACCCGCACCAAATCAAAAGCCGGGCCGGGGGCGGGCCTTGAAGTGCCGCTTCAATCCAATCCGCAAATGACGAACCAAGCACACGGAAGCGAGACAAACCCGACCGACCAAAACGCAGCACCAACCCCGAAACAAGCCACCCCCCAAGTGCCTCCAGCAGGTTCAATTCATATGGCTACTATGGAAAGTGACTGCAAAAGCGAGTCATGCCCCACCAGAAGCCAAGGTAAAGAAGTGTGCTCCCCGCAAGCGCGGGGATGAGCCGCCTGATCCCGGCCTTATCGCGGAAGTCCGTGCGTGTGCTCCCCGCAAGCGCGGGGATGAGCCGACCTAGGCGGCCCTACCAAGGGCCGCAGATTCGTGCTCCCCGCAAGCGCGGGGATGAGCCCGCGAACAGGGCCGCGCTGTGGCCGCTCGGGTCGTGCTCCCCGCAAGCGCGGGGATGAGCCGGGACCATTCATGACGGAAACATACGATGCGCCGTGCTCCCCGCAAGCGCGGGGATGAGCCCCAGCGGGGCCGGGCGACGTGGACGATGGACCCGTGCTCCCCGCAAGCGCGGGGATGAGCCTCGCCGCTACGTCGGCGACCACAAGTGGACCGGGTGCTCCCCGCAAGCGCGGGGATGAGCCGTCCGGCACGTCGGCCAGGGCCTCGTTGATGGCGTGCTCCCCGCAAGCGCGGGGATGAGCCCCGGAGTTCACTCGCGACGTCCAGGCAGATGTCGTGCTCCCCGCAAGCGCGGGGATGAGCCCGATGTGAAGGAACTGTCGGGGACGCTCAACGAGTGCTCCCCGCAAACGCGGGGATGAGCCGTCGTCCCGATCACCACCACCGCCGACAAGTGGGTGCTCCCCGCAAACGCGGGGATGAGCCGACCCGCGACAACAAGGACGGCCGGGAACGGACGTGCTCCCCGCAAGCGCGGGGATGAGCCGTGCGAGACGCACAACAAGGAACTCAACGCCTTGTGCTCCCCGCAAGCGCGGGGACGAGCCCAGGTTGTGTCGGTCGGGTACGAGCGCTTGCCCGTGCTCCCCGCAAGCGCGGGGATGAGCCCCCGGCCAGCAGGATCTCCGAAGCGGCGCGCGGGTGCTCCCCGCAAGCGCGGGGATGAGCCTTTGCAGCGGCCAGGGGCTTTCGCGGCCCCGGCGTGCTCCCCGCAAGCGCGGGGATGAGCCCGCGCGCGTCACGGTCTCCTACCGGCTCGGCGGGTGCTCCCCGCAAGCGCGGGGATGAGCCCACACCGCCGCGGCTCTCACTCTCCATGTGGCCGTGCTCCCCGCAAGCGCGGGGATGAGCCTGCCAGTCCCCGAGGCACACGCGAAGGTCCGCGGTGCTCCCCGCAAGCGCGGGGATGAGCCCCTTCTGACTTCGCTCAGCTCGTAAACGTGGTCGTGCTCCCCGCAAGCGCGGGGATGAGCCGGACGAGTACGCGTCTATCGCTTTCGGGGGCGGGTGCTCCCCGCAAGCGCGGAGATGAGCCGGGGGTGAACGAGATGCCGCTCCTGGCAATCCTGTGCTCCCCGCAAGCGCGGGGATGAGCCCACCGTGGCGTGCTGTATCGCGGTCATGTCGTTGTGCTTTCCGCAAGCGCGGGGATGAGCCGGCCGAACGCGATCCGGAAACGGGTGGCTGGCGGTGCTCCTCGCAAGTGCGCGATGAGCCCGGGTTCAGGGCCCGCCGCACCTGGGCGTTCTGGTGCTCCCCGCAAGCGCGGGGATGAGCCTGACCGTCTCTCGCGCCGCCCGCCTCGCCGGAGGTGCTCCCCGTAGCGCGGGGATGAGCCCGCCGCCCGGCCTCGTTGGGTCGGGTTCAACCTGTGCTCCCCGCAAACGCGGGGATAAGCCCGAAGAAGACGCCAAGCGCCTCAATGCCAAGCGGTGCTCCCGCGCAAGCGCGGGGATGAGCCGCAGAACTCCGCGCCGGGCCGGAACTCCTCGTGGTGTTCCCCGCAAGCGCGAGGATGAGCCCAGGTCGGCGTAGTCGATGGGGTTGCCGGACTCGTGCTCCCCGCATATGCGGGGATGAGCCTGGTTGAGCACGACAACCGAAGGTGCGCCTGATGTGCTCCCCGCAAGCGCGGGGATGAGCCTCAGCTTTGGCGGATCGAAAGCTGTGAGTTTGGGTGCTTCCCGGCCGTGGGTGCGGGTTTGAGTGGGGGTTGTTGGGGGATGAAAATGGCCGCTGCCCTGGGTGGGCTGCGGCCGGGGGTTGGTGGGTGGGCGTTAATTTGACTGTGGTGAGGAGGGCCTTGAAGTCTGTGGGGGTGGGGTCGAAGATCGGGGAGTCGTGGCCGAGTTTCGAGTCTTTGACCTGGAACGCGTCTGCCTGGTGGCGGGCTTCGACGCAGACGGCGTCGTCATTGCCCGAGCTGCGAGTGCTTTTTCTCCAGGTCACGCGGCATTCGACACAGTAGCTGTTGTCGCCGCCGTCGCTGTGGGTGGTCTTCGCTGGCTATCTGATCCAGTCGCTGAGGTCGCCTTCGATTTGGCGGCCTGCTGACCACATCGAGTTGAAGAGCATGTCGTATAGCTGGACTTTCTCTGCTTCTTCGATGTGGCGGGTTTCGTCGATGGATTCGACGAAGACGAATTCCGGGGGTGCTTCGGGGAGATTGCCTGGGAGGAAGATTTCGAAGGCGTGCTCAGCGCCGTAGTGGAGTCCGTCGAGGATGCGGATTTCGCAGTTCGGCCATTGGTTGATTTCCAGTAGATGCTCGAACTGCTCCTTGGCCCAATCCCAGCCGCTGGTCTGTTGCAGGGCGTTGGAGCTGCACAGGAACCGTGTGGTCGGCATGGGGTTTCGACCGCCTATGGTCATCAGGCGGCGATGTTTGCGCTGCCAGTTCAGCTCAGGGTTCGTTGACGGCTCTGGGAGCAGTTCCAAGTGGTACCGCCTGATCTGGAGCGGACCGGGGATGAACCAAGGCTCCCACTGGAGGAACTTCGCCGATCTGGCTTCTGCTCGTTCGAGGATGAAGAGACTGCGCTTCTCGCGTTCGGAAACGAGTCCGCCGGTGTAGAGCTGCTGAATGACATGTTCGAGGAACTTGACTCGGGCTTCGGGTGCGCCGCATATCTGCGCGAACCGTGTCGCCATGCCCATCTTCGGGCGGGTCTCTCCGGAGACGTAATTCTGGACAGTGCGCACACTCACGCCGAGGGAGGAGGCGATTTGCGCGTAGGTCAGGTCTGTTTCCTCGGCCAGAGCGACGAGTTCGCTGCGGTAGTACCATTCCGCGACCTTTGAGAGCGGCATGGACCCTCCCGGAGTTCGGTGGTGGGAACGGACGGTGATCACAAAATACACGTGGCCGCCCGTACGACGCAATACCGACCGGCGACCGGAAAGGTTGGGGCGCAAAACTTTCCGGTAAGGCTTGCGCAGGTCTCTTACCAGCAGGAACTTCCTTTGTGTCGGCTCTTCTGCCGCCCTTGCGGACCGCTTAGATTTGTCTCAACGCGAGTCTCCCCGTTCGACTCGCGACCAGTCGGGAATCCGACAGTGCATGACAGTGTCCGGCAGTGTCCAACCGTGCGAAATGGAGACGCGTGATGAGCGACCCGAACGAGGCCGCCGAGCCTCAGCGGAATCCCCTCTACCGAGGGACCTTTCATGATGAGTACCGGTCCTATTCGGTGCGGGCCTCAAACGCCACGGCCCCGGACTCGTTCCAAGTCCTCACCGGCGAGCGCGGTGATGATGTCGTCCTCGTGGTCTCCGGCCTGAACTCCGGCGACCTCAAGGGAACCTGGGGTCGGTACTGGTCGGGCCTCAAACCGCAGTCGAAGATCTGGATCGAGGAGCAGGCGTTCCGGGCCTTCTACTCGCAGCGCCGCACCGTCGCCTCCGCGAGGTTCTGCAATGGGTAAGGGCTCGCTTCCCGCTGGCCCCGCTCGCCGTGCGTTCGATTGAGCCCCAGATCGTTCCGCGGCCCGGCGATTGAACCTCGGGCGGGTCGCGGAACTTCGAGGCCCCGCGTCTCCCCAGGACGGGCGGGGCCTCAACGGGTCGGCCGGGCCGGGTGGAGCCCGGCCGACCCGTTTCTCACCGTTTTCCGCTGTCAGCAGTAGAGGTTGCCGCCGGGGCCCACGCCGAGGATGCTGGTGAAGGACTGGTATTTGTCGACGCGGCTCTGGACTTGGCCGGGGTTGCCGCCGTTGCATTCGATCGCGCCGTTGATGGAGCGGATCGATTCGCCGAAGCCCGCGCCCGTGGTCATCGCGGTGTGGCCGGACATCGAGCCCGGACCGCTCTGGGTGTTCCAGTACCACAGGGCGGTCTGCCACGCGACCGTCGCGTCCTGCTGGACCAGCCACGGGTTGGTCAGCAGCGGCAGCCCGAGCGCGTTGCCCGCCGCGTTGTAGTTGAAGTTCCAGCTCAACTGGATCGGTCCGCGGCCGTAGTAGGCGGCCTGACCGGCCGGGCAGCCGTAGGGCTGGCCCGGGTCGCAGTAGTGCGGGTAGTTCGCCTCGTTCTGCTCCACGATGTGGACCAGGCCGCCGGTCTCGTGCGACACGTTCGCCAGGAACGCCGCCACCTCCTGGCGGGCGACGGTGTCGCCGCCGGTGTTGCCGAAGGCCGGGTAGGACGCGGTGGCGTTCACGAAGCCCTGGTAGGTGTAGAACGAGTTCCGGTTCGGGAACATCTGGTTGAACTGGGCCTCGGAGACGACCAGGCCCGACGGGTCGGGATCGGGGTCGGGGTCCGAGCCGCCGCCGCAGGCTCCGGCGCTGCGCCAGACGCCCCATTCGCCGGTGGTCCCGGGCGTCTCGCCCTGGGTCCACCATTGCGCGGTCCAGTTCTGGCCGCCGTGGGAGACCACGTTCCCCTGGGTGTAGACGGCGCCGCTGTTCCATGGCGCCGCGCACGCGGCCTGGGCCGTGGCCGCGGAGGACGGGAGTGCCACGGCGATCGCAAGGGAGAACACGAGGGCGCCGAAGAGCGCGAGGAGCTGTCGGCGAGATCGTTGGAGCATGGTTCACCTCATATCAAAAAAGAAACCTTCCTTATGGATAAATGTAACTTTCTCGGTGTCATGGCACAAGGCTCCGCAACCGCCCGCTTCCAGGGATTTCGGACTTCTCTTGGGGGAGAAACGATGCAGTGAGACCCGCGGGACTCAGGCCGGAACCGCGCCCGTGTCAGGGTCGCGCGAGGTGATGCAGTACTCCAGCCCCGCCGGGTCCCGCAGCACCTGCCACCACTCGTGGCGGCGAACCGCCTCGGCTCCCAGGGCCACGTGCCGCTCGGCCTCGGCTTCCATGTTCGCGCAGGCCAGGTCCAGGTGCGCCGAAACCCGGCCGCCGGACTCGTCCAGGCGCTGGATCAGCAGCCGCAGCGGCGTCTCCATCGGCGAGAGCAGCCGCCGGAACTCCGGCGAACGCGTCTGTGCCAGCGGCCAGCCCGTGAGCCGCCGCCAGAACTCCAACTCGGATTCGAGCGCATCAGCCGGGACGTCCAGACACAGCTGGTCGACCCGGCTGCGCGAGCCGCCCGGCCACGACAGCGGCGCCGGAACCTTCGCCTCCCCCTCGTGCTCGACCACGCAGAACGCGAAACCACCCGGCGAACGCAGCACCACCAGGCCCGGTTCCCGATGCAGCACAACGGCACCCAGCACCTGCGCGCGCTCGGCGTCGGCCTCCACGTCGTCCACGTGCAGATCGAGATGACTCCCGCCCGCGCCCTCGCGGACCCGCTGCACCCGCAGATGCGGATCGCCCGCAAGCGGATTGAGCGTCGCGAACGCCCCGTCCGGGCCCCGACGCGGCGACAGCGTCGACCCGGTGACCTTGAGCCAGAACAGGACACCCTCCTCGAAACCCTCAGAAGGGAAGTCCCAGAACGCGGTAGTCCATCGGATCGCCATACCCCGATCCTATGCCGCCCGCCGGACTCATCCGGGGGGACTAGTACCCAGGTACGGCGTTTTCGAAGGGTGAAACCCCTGGTTACAGTAGGCGCGTTCACCTATGCAGGAAAGGCGATCCCGTGCCCGAGAACCAACCCGACCGCACCGTCGTGGCCGACCCGCGCTGGGTCGCCCCCGCGATCCTCGTGGCCTTCCCCCTCATCGGCGCGGCCCTCGGCTGGGGCCTCACGTTCGTCGCCGAATGGATCACCGGCCTCGCCTGGTTCCCCTTCCAAGGCCTCTTCGAACTCTTCACCGACCTCTCCGAGACCCTCCAACTCGTCGTCGGCCTCGCGCTCGGCGCGATCGTGGGCCTGGTCCTCGCGTTCCTGTTCGTGAGCGAGATGCTCGAAATCCACGTCGACCGAGACGGCATCCGCGTCAAGCGCGGCAACCTCGACCGGACCATCGAACGCGCCGACATCGAATCGGTGTTCGTCCAAGACAAACTCCTCGTCATCCTCGGCCAGGGCCGCCGCGAACTCCTCCAAGCCGAATTCGACGTCGACCGCGACGACCTCGCCGCGGCCCTGCGCAAATACGGCTACACCTGGCGACCCGACGGCGACCCCTACGCGTCCGAGCTCAAGCGCTGGGTCCCCGGCGCCGACGGCCTGCCCCGCGGCGCCGACGCCGTCCTCAGCGCCCGCGCCACCGCCCTGGAGAAGTCCAAGGACGACGACCTGCGCGAACTGCGCGACGAACTCACCGCCCTCGGCGTCGTAGTCCGAGACAAGGACAAGAAGCAGTACTGGCGGTCCGCCGAATAAGACCCGGTAGGTCACCCCAGTCGACCGGCGGATGCGGGCCCGGCCCCGGCGGTGGCAGCATCGAGCCATGACCGTGCTGCTGCTGTTCTCGCTGGCGATCATCGTCGCCGCGATCGTCCCTGGACCCGACTTCGCGATGGTGGTGCGCAACACCGTGCTCTCGGGGCGCGCCAGCGGGATGTGGACCGCCATCGGGATCGGCCTCGGCGTCTCGGTGTGGGTCGTGGCCGCCTCGATCGGCATGGCCGCGCTGCTCGCCGCCTCGGCGCTGGCGTTCACGATCGTGAAGGTCGTGGGCGCGGCCTACCTGGTGTACCTCGGCGTCAAGTCGATCCGGGCCGCCGTCAAGGACCGCAAGCGGCCGGTCGACGAGCTCGACCTGGGACGCGAGATGAGCCGCTGGGCCGCGTTCCGCTCCGGCCTGCTCTGCAACGTGCTCAACCCGAAGGCCGCCGTGTTCTTCACCGCGCTCATGCCTCAGTTCATCGGCTCCGGTTCGCAGTGGACGCTCGTCAGCGAGCTGGCCGTCGTCGCGATGATCACCTGCACCGTGTGGTTCCTGCTGCTGGCCAACCTGATCGGCCTCATGCGCAAGATCCTCGACCGGCCCCGCGTGCGGGCCTGGCTCAACGGGGTGACCGGCGCGGTCATGGTCGCGCTCGGGCTCCGCGTGGCCGCGACGTGACCGGCCGGGCCGGTTCGCGGGGAGCCGCGCGCGGCGATGTCGTACCCATGCGGTGAGATGACAAAGCGGCGGCCAGCCGCCGGCCCTTCGCGCTTGCGGGAGTGCGAAGGACCGGCAGACCGGCCGCCGTTCCGCGTCCCCGCCGGTAAATCGGTGGCGGGCCGCCGGGTGCGGGCGGACGATCTATACCCATGAGCGAATGGGAACTCGAACGCGAGATCACCGCGTATTACGAACGAGGCGAAGAACGCGAGCGCCTGACGCGAAACCCGCGAGGGCGACTCGAATTCGTGCGCATGCAGGACCTGTTGCGCCGCCTGCTCCCCGGCGAAGGCCTCGACGTGCTCGACGTGGGCGGCGCGACCGGCATCCACTCGGCCTGGCTCGCCGCCGACGGACACAAGCCGACGCTCCTGGACCCCGTCTCCGACCAGGTCGCGGTCGCGGCCGCGCTCCCCGGCGTCACCGCGCTCGTCGGCGACGCGCGCGAGCTGCCGTTCGAGGACGCGAGCTTCGACGCGGTGCTGCTCATGGGCCCGCTCTACCACCTGGTCGAACGCGAGGAACGGGTGAGGGCCATCGCCGAGGCGCGCCGCTGCGCGCGGCCCGGCGGGCTCGTGGCCGCGGTGACGATCAACCGCGTCGCGGGCTGGAACGACCACCTCCTGTTCAGGGCCGGCGGCGACGACAAGGGCATCAGCGCCGAGGCGAGCCTGCGGGTGCTGCGCGAAGGCGACCTGCGGTTCTTCGACCAGCACATGTTCACCACCGCGTACCTCGCGCACCCGTGGGAGGTGGCGTCCGAGTTCGCCGACGTGGGCCTGGACGCGACCCAGTACTCGGTGCAGGGCTTCCCCGGATTCATCCCCCAACTCGAAGCGCTCGTGGACGACCCGGCCGGGTTCGCACACCTGATGGAGGGCTTGCGCGAGATCGAGACCGAGCCGTCCCTGCTGGGCGCGGGGAACCATCTGCTGACGGCGGCGAAGGTGTAGGAATGGTGGCCTGAGGAGGTTCCATGCGCTGGGTTCGGTTCGCAGCGATCGCCGCGTTCGCGCTGAGTGCCGCTGCGGCCGGGCTCGCCGGGAGCCTCGCCTCGCCCGGATCCGATGCGGCAGTGCCGGAGTCGGCTCCGGAGAGCGGAGCTTCGGTCGAGGCCGGGGTGTCCGCGGCGCCCGACTTGACGGCCACCGCCGAGCTTCGGCGCTCGTTCATGGCTCCCGGGGCGGTCGCGATCGCGGTGACGAACCACGGCGGGGCGCCGGTCGAGGTGATCGGCGTTGAGCTCGTCTCGGATTCATTCGCGCCCTTGGGGATCCAGGAGTTCGATGCGCGCGTGCCGCCCAGCGAGCACCCCCGCGACCTCATCACCGCCTACGGCGAGGCCCGCTGCCCGGACGGCCTCGACTCGGTCGCCGCGCCCTCGACTGCCGTGCTCACGGTCGTGACCGAGGACGGCGCGACGCATGAAGTCGAAGCGGCCCTGCCGCACCCGAACGGCACCCTCGACCGGTTGCTGAGCGAAGCCTGCGCGGCGCGGGTGGTCGCCGCCGCTGTGGACGTCGCGCTGGGAGAGCTGACCTCGGCAGAAGGCGGCACGCTCACCGGGGACCTGGTGCTCACGCCGCTGGCCGGGGCCGCGCTGGTGGTGACGGAGGTGCGCGGGAGTGTCCTGTTCACGATCGCCGCTGAACCGGCTGAGGGCGGGGCAGGGGAGGCGCTCGCGGTGCCGCTCGGCTTCGACGCGCATCGCTGCGATGGGCATGCGGTGGGTGATGCGAAGCAGCCCTTCGGGTTCACGGTGTGGATCGCGATCGACGGCGGTGACCCGGTGGCGACCCCGATAGAGGTTGCGGACCCGCAGCGCGACGCGCTGTGGACGATGCTCGACCGCCGCTGCGACCACGACGACTGACGGCCGCGCGGCGACACCAGCGCGGCGAACGCGGGGTTGGCGCGCGACGGCTTCCGCGATACCGTCCGTCGCCGTCGCCGTCGCTCTCGCTCTCGCTCTCGCTCTCGCTCTCGCTCTCGCTCTCGCTCTCGCTCTCGCTCTCGCTCACGCGAACGCGAACGCGAGGGTTCGGCGTGCTTTCTCCCGCCTACGGGTGACTTCTCGGGAGCGGGGCGCGAAATTGTCATACCCTGCGGTCACGCTTGAAATCGGGGACCCAACCCAGGCGGATCGGGCGTTATTCGGCGTGCTCGGGGGACGGCCCGGGGGGTGGGACGGATGGAACTGGAGGAGGCGGACCTGGCACATCGGACGTACGCTGGAGGCGTGGGTGATCACACCGATACTTCCGGTAATGAAGCGAGCCTGTTGCGCGCCCGGCTCATCGGGAACCTGCGCTCTGCCCGGGTCATCCGCAGCGACGCCGTCGCCGCCGCCATGCTCGCCGTGCCGCGCCACCGGTTCATCCCCGAAGCGCCCCTGCGCACCGCCTACGCCGACGAGGTCTACGTGACCAAACGCGACGGCCACGGCGACCCCGTCAGCTCGGCCTCCCAGCCCTCCATCGTCGCCACCATGCTCGAACAGCTCGATCTGCGCCCCGGCCAGCGCGTCCTGGAGATCGGGGCCGGGACCGGCTACAACGCCGCCCTGATCGACGCCCTCGTCGGACCCGAAGGGGCGGTGACCGCTGTCGACATCGACGCCGACACCGTCGACCGCGCCCGCCGGGCCCTCGACGCGACCGGGCGCGAACGCGTGCGGGTCGTGCGCGGCGACGGCGAGCTCGGTGTTGCCGACGGCGCGCCCTACGACCGGATCATCGCCACCGTCGGCACCTGGGACCTGCCCCCGGCCTGGTGGGAGCAGCTCGCTCCCGGCGGCAGACTCGTTGCGCCGCTGAGCATCCGCGGCTGCGAGCACGCCGTGGCCTTCGACGCCGTGGACGGCGTCATGCGTTCCAGCTCCATTGTGGGCTGCGGCTTCATGCCGATGCGCGGCCTCGGCGGGCACGGGGACCAGACCGTCGAACTCTCGCAGGGCCGCATCCTCTCCTTCCATGTGGACCAAGGGGTCGAGGCCGACGGGGCGGCCGGGGCGCTCGACGGGCGCGGGTCGACCGTGTGGACCTCGGTGCGGCTCAAGCCGAACGAGGACGCGTCGCAGCTGTCCCTCTGGCTCGCATGCGCGTTTACCGGCTACGGGCGCATGAGCGCGCCCTTCGCCGATCACGGGCTCCAGCGGCTCCTCATGCGCTGGGCCAACCCGGCCGTCGTCGAAGGGCGGGACTTCGCCTACGCCGTGAGCCGGAAAGTGGGCGAGGGCAACGAGATCGGGGTCCGCGGCCACGGCCCGGACGGCGCCGACCTCGCCGCGCGGGTGGCCGAGCAGGTCGGCGTGTGGGACCGCGAGTGCCGCGACGGGGTGCGGCTGGAGATCACCGCGTACCGCGACGGGACCGAAGGCCCGGGCGACGCGCGCTTCACCGTTCCCAAGCGCCACACCAGCCTTGCGATCCGCGTCGCGCCCGTCGAGGCCGACCTCCGCTAGCCCGCCCGCCCCGAATGTGAGGGTGTTTCGCCCAGTTCTAAGGTGAGGTCTTCGGCGCGCCCGAACCCCCTCGCGCCCTGGTGACCCCGCGTAGCGTCCCTGCGCAGGCCGATCGCAGTGGACGCGATGCGGTAATAGTGTTCGACACCCCGAAATCCTCCCGGCCCACTCGCCTCCGCCCCGAGTCGGCCGGTCGACAGACGTTTCCCCAGAAAGGACGCCTCCCCGATGTCCGATCCGACGTTCAAACAGCGAGCGCGCTATTGGTTCGACAACACCATGTCGAAGGGCACGAAAGCACTCATCGGCTGGCTGACCGTGATCACGCTCGTGCTCACCGCGATCTGCGCGATCCTCGTGCTCATATTCGCGAGAGGCTCCGACGGCGGCTCGGCGGGCCTGGGCACCGTCCTGTGGACCTCGTTCCTGCACGTCCTGGACCCGGGCAACATCTCAGGGGACGAGGACAAGCTCCCCTATATGGTCATCATGTTCGCCACCACCATCGGCGGCATCGTGATCATCTCCTCACTGGTCGGTATTCTCACCACCGGTCTCGACGCGAAACTCGAAGAGCTCCGAAAGGGCCGCTCATTCGTGGTTGAGACGGATCACACCCTCATTCTCGGCTGGTCCGATCAGGTCTTCATCATCATCTCGGAATTGGTGGAGGCCAATGAGAGCGAGAAGCGCGCGTGCGTCGTGATCCTCGCCGACCGCGACAAGGTCGAGATGGAGGACGAGATCCGCACGAAGCTCCCCGACCTCAAGACCACTGTGGTCGTCTGCCGCACCGGCGACCCCTCCGACCCCGCCGACATCGGGATCGCGAACCCCACCAGCGCCAAGAGCATCATCGTGCTCACCTCCGCCGAGGAGGACCCCGACGCGCAGCTCGTGCGCAGCCTCCTGGCCGTCACCCAGGGCGGGGCGCTCAAGTGCCACGTGGTCGGGGCCGTGGCCGAGGGCCGGAACCTGCCCGCCGCGCGCCTGGCCGGCGGCCGGGCCGCCCACGTGGTCGACGCGAACGACCTCATGGCCCGCCTCATGGTCCAGACCTGCCGCCAGTCGGGGCTCTCGGTGGTCTACACCGACCTGCTCGACTTCGGCGGCGACGAGATCTACATGGTCGAGGAGGCCGCGCTGTACGGCCGCCCGCTGAGCCAGGCGCTGCACTCCTACCGCACGTCCTCGGTCATCGGGGTGATGGGCCGCGACGGCCGCTGCCACGTCAACCCGCCTTCGAACGCGGTGCTCAACCCCGGCGACAAGCTGATCCTGATCGCGGCCGACGACTCGGCGATCCGCCTCGACGGCTCGCGTCCGGCGATCGACGAGGGCGCGATCGTGACCCGCCCGGACGCCCCGCCGCGCCCCGAGCGGACCCTCATCCTGGGCTGGAACGCCCGCTCGCGGATGATCCTGGAGCAGCTCGACCAGTACGTGGCCCCCGGTTCGATCACCGACGTGGTGACCGACCACCCCGACGCGCCCGAGGCGGTGCGCGCGATCGGCCCGACGATGCGCGTCCAGGGCCTGAACTTCAAGAACGACGACACCACCGACCGCCGGATGCTCGAGTCGATCAACCCCGGCGGCTACAACCACATCATCGCGCTGTGCTCGGACGACGTGTCGCCGCAGCTGGCCGACTCCCGGACCCTCGTGTCGCTGCTGCATCTGCGGGACATGGCCCAGCGGGCGAATTCGCGCTTCAAGGTCGTGTCGGAGATGGCCGACGACCGCAACCGGGCGCTCGCGCAGGTCACGCAGGCCGACGACTTCATCGTCAGCGACAAGCTCATCAGCCTGCTGCTGACGCAGACGGCCGAGAACCCGCACCTGTCGCAGGTGTTCGCGCACCTGTTCAGCCCCGAGGGCTCGGAGATCTACCTCAAGTCGGCCGACCTCTACGTGCGGCCGGGCGTGCCGGTCAACTTCTACACGGTGGTCGAGTCGGCCCGGCGGCGCGGCGAGACCGCGATCGGCTACCGGCAGGTCGCGCTGGCGCAGCAGGCCCCGGGCTACGGCGTGAACCTCAACCCGGACAAGTCGCAGATGTTCATGCTCCAAAGCGGCGACAAGATCATCGTGCTCGCCGAGGACTGAAGGGTCTTACGACCTGAGTATGAGGACGAACTGCGACTCGCGGCCGACGGCGGTGTCGGGGGGCGTGGGTAGTGTCGGAAAAGACCGCGAACACCCAGCGGTCTGAAGTTCAGAGGAACCAGCTGATGACCGACACCACCGCGACGGCCGAGGCCGCCGCGTCCGAAGCACCGGCGAAGGCCCCGTTCTCGCGATTGTGGTCCTACGCCCGCCACCACCTGCGCCTGCTGCTCATCGGCGGCGCGCTCTCGTTCGCGGGAGGGGTCGTCGGCCTCGTCCAGCCGCTTATCGCGATGGACGTCATCGACACCCTCTCGGCGAACGAGTCCCTGACCCGTCCGCTGCTCTACCTCACGGCCGTCGTCGTCATCGGCGGCGCGCTCTCGGCGCTCGGCCCCTATCTGATGCAGATCGCCGGGCAGAACGTGGTGCTGACCGTGCGCCGCCAGCTCATCGGCAGGCTCATCCGCCTCCAGGTCGCCGAGGTCGACCGCCTCAAGCCCGGCGACCTCGTCTCGCGCCTGAGCTCTGACACGAACCTCCTGCGCACCGTCGCCAGCACCACCGTCATCGGCGGCGTCACCGACACGTTCATGATCCTCGGCGGCATCGGCCTCATGGCCTGGCTCGACCCGGTCCTGTTCGGCACCACCATGGCGATGGTCGTGTTCGTGACGGTGATGATGCTGTTCATCATGCCGCGCATCCAGAGCGCCACCGTCGACTCCCAGAAGGCCCTGGGCGACATGGGCTCCCTGCTCGAACGCGCCTTCAGCGCCTTCCGCACGGTGAAGGCCTCCGGCGCCGAGGACCACGAGATCGGGCGGCTCGACGCGGCCGCCACCACCGCCCGCGACAAGGGCGTCAAGGCCTCCTTCTGGGAGGCCCTCGCGGGCGTGGCCGCGTTCCTGCCGGTCAACATCGCGTTCCTGATGGTGCTCGGCGTCGGCGGCGCCCGCGTCGCCTCCGGCGCGATGGAGGTCGGCACCCTCATCGGGTTCCTGCTGCTGCTGTTCTACCTGATGGGCCCCATCAACGGCCTCATCGCCTCGCTCGCGCAGCTCCAGACCGGCCTGGCCGCGATCCACCGGATCGAGGAGGTCGCCGGGCTCGACTCCGAGGAGCCGGTCGAAGCCGCGGCGCCGATCGCCGTGCGCGAGGGCCCGGCCCAGGTCGAGTTCGACAGCGTGACGTTCCGGTACGCCGAGGAGCTGCCGCTGGTCCACCACGGCGTCTCCTTCGCCTCCAGCGGCCGCGGGCTGACCGCGCTGGTGGGCCCCTCCGGCGCGGGCAAGACCACCGTGTTCTCCCTGATCGAGCGGTTCTACCCGGCCACCACCGGCACGGTCCGCGTCGACGGCGTCCCGGTCGAGGACTGGCCGCTCGAAGAGCTGCGCGGCCTCATCGGCTACGTGGAGCAGGACGCGCCGGTGCTCGACGGGACGCTCCGCGAGAACCTCGTCATGGCCGCGCCCGGCGCCACCGAAGGCGACCTGGACGAGGTCGTCAAGGTCGCCCGCCTCACCGAACTGGTCGACAAGCTGCCCGACGGCCTCGAATCGACTATCGGCCACCGCGGCACCACCCTCTCCGGCGGCGAGCGCCAGCGCGTCGCCATTGCCAGGGCCCTGCTGCGCAAGCCGCGCCTGCTGCTGCTCGACGAGGCCACCTCGCAGCTCGACGCCGCGAACGAGGCCGCGCTCAAGCAGGTCATGCTCGACGCCGCCGAGCGCACCAACGTGCTCGTGGTGGCCCACCGGCTCTCCACGGTGACCAGCGCCGACCAGATCGTGGTCTTCGACGCGGGTCTGGTGCGCGCCACCGGAACCCACGCCGAGCTGGTCGAGATGGACGAGCTGTACCGCGACCTGGCCGCGTCGCAATTGCTCACCGCCGCATAGGAATCCGCCGCAGCGCCCGCCCGGGGACCCCGGGCGGGCGCTGTCGTGTTCCCCGAAGTGCGCCGAAACACCCGTTTTCAACCACTCTTCAAATAGAGTTCAGCCGCGAGAGAGGCCCGCGCCCGATGAGCGCGGTTGGCTGAGGTCCCCAGTCCCGAACGACCGCCTTCCAGGAAGGGGATCTGCATGTCCCGCAAGGGCGCACTCCTCCGCGGCACCGCCGCACTCTTCATCGCCGGAGTCCTCATCGGACTCACCGCCGCCCCCGCGGCCGCCTGGCCCGGCCACGGCCACCCCGGGCACGGCCACCACGACGACCCGATCGTGATCGCCCACCGCGGCGCGAGCGGCTACCTGCCCGAGCACACGCTGGAGGCCTACCAGCTGGCCGTCGAGCAGGGCGCCGACGTGATCGAGCCCGACCTCGTTCTCACCGCCGACGGCGAGCTCCTCGCCCGCCACGAGCCGGTCCTGGACGAGACCACCGACGTGGCCGACCGCCCCGAGTTCGCCGACCGCAAGACCACCAAGCTCGTGGACGGCAGCCCGGTGACCGGGTTCTTCGCCGACGACTTCACCCTCGCCGAGCTCAAGACCCTCCGCGCCGAGGAGCGCCTGCCCGACCTGCGGCCCGGAAGCGCCGCCCACGACGGCGAGTTCTCGCTGGTCACCTACGACGAGGTCCTCGACTACGTGGCGACCCTCGACCGGAAGGTCATCACCTACCCGGAGATGAAGCACCCGGCCTACTACGAGGAGCAGGGCCTGAGCATCGAGGACGCCCTCGCCGACCTGCTGGAGGAGCGCGGCCTCGACCGCAAGCGCTCCCCGGTGTGGGTGCAGTCCTTCGAGTACCAGAGCCTGCTCAACATCGCCGAGCGCGTGGACAACCGGATCGGGCTCAACATCGACGGCCAGGGGGAGATCTCCGACGCCGACCTCGACGAGTACGCCTCGACCCTGGACACGGTGAGCCTCAACAAGAACCGGATCTTCCCGCGCGACGCCTCCGGTGCGATCGGCGAGCCCACCGACGTGGTCGACCGCGCCCACGACCGGGGCCTGGACGTGCACGTGTGGACCTTCCGCGCCGAGAACACGTTCCTGCCCGCGAACCTGCGCACCGGCGACGACCCGGCCGCGTGGGGCGACATCGAAGCGGAGTTCGCACTGTTCTACGACCTCGGGGTCGACGCCGTCTTCAGCGACTTCCCCGACCTCGCCATCGCCGCCCGCAGCGCCTGCTGACCAATCCGAAAACAAGGGCCGCCCCGCCGCCGGGGCGGCCCTTCCCTCGTCTGCTCCGAGCGGACACGCCGAGTCCTCTCGGGTCCACGGATTTTCTGTGCATGAATCGTATGCTTGGTGCATGCATGAGAGCTACGCTGGAACCATGAAGAACATCCAGGTGAAGAACGTGTCCGACGAAGTCCACCGGGTGTGGAAGACCCGGGCGGCTGCGGAGGGCATGTCGATGCAGGAGTACCTGCATCGCAAGCTGACCCGCGAGGCGCAGCAGCCGACCGTCGCCGAAGTTCTCGCGAGGGTCGAGCACCGCGGCGGTCCGAAACTGGACGGCGACGAGATCGTGGCCATGATCCGCGAAGACCGCGATTCCCGGTGATCATCGTCGACGCCTCGGTCGTCGTATCCGCTCTGATCTCGTTCACCGAACCGCATCGACGTCTGCGCGAGGAGCTGGAGCAGCAGGAGCTGGCAGCTCCGAGCCACCTCAACCTCGAAGTGATGTCGGTGCTCCGTAAGTACAGCCGTAGGAAGGCCGTCACTGAGGAGCGGACTGCGATGGCGCTGGTCGACCTAGCGCAGCTTCCGGTCGAACGTGTGCCCGTCGCCGCCTTCGAAACCCGGATCTGGGAGCTGCGCCATAACATGACCCCCTATGACGCGGCATATGTCGCGCTGGCGGAGCGGCTGGGAGCGGATCTTTGGACTTTCGACCGCAGGCTGGCGGCGGCACCCGGTGGCGAGTGCACTGTACGGGTTCCCGATTCTGACTGATTCGCGAAGAGGACACCGCTCCGGCGGTGTCCTCTTCGCGAATCAGTCCCAGGCTCTTGGGGATTGGATTCCCATCGTCGTTCCTCCTGGGGCGGCTATGCCCGCTACTCGCAGACCCGGGACGTCCAGGGGCGGGGCCGCTATCGTGCCGCCGAGTTCGACGGCGCGTTCGGTGTAGGCGTCGGTGTCGGGGACGGTGACCATGACGCTCCATTGCGGGGGCATGTTGAGTTCGAAGCCGTCGGCGGCGTGGCAGCCGCCGAATTCGGGGCCGCCCGCGCCGGGGGAGAGGGCCGCGTACGGTTTCGGGTTCGCGGGGTCCTCCCAGGGCGGGGTGACCGCGGTCCAGCCGAGCAGGTCCACGTAGTAGCGCATGGCGTCGGCCGGGACGCCGTCGAAGTGGTACTCGGCCCACACCACGCTGTTCGGCTCCCCGAACACCCCGAAACCGGTGTCGGGCTGCTTCGCCTCGACGAGCCCGAACGAGGCGCCGTTGGGGTCCTCGACCATCGCGAAGCGCAGCATGTCGGCCACGTTCTGCGGTTCCTCCGCGAGCGAGCCGCCCAGGGCCACGGCCTGCTCGGCCGAGGCGTCGCAGTCGGCGACCTTGAACTGGACGTTCCAGATCCGCGAGGGCGCCATGCCCGGCGGGCACGGCATGATCCCCATGACCGGCCGGTCGCCGCCTGCGCCCGGGAGCGAGAACGTGGTGTAGTGCGCGAGATCCTCCCCGGCGTCGGTGGAGGTCCAGCCGAACAGGGCCTCGTAGAACCTGGTGTCCGCCTCCAGATCGGCGGTCAGGGAGTCCGACCAGATCGGCGCCCCCAGCGGGATCGAGTTCATTGACCTGCTCCTTCGCAGAGATGACCCCTCCACCGTCGCACGCGTGCCCAGGAGGCGCAGCCGAACCGCTCAGTCCTGCGCGCGCTCCCTGGACGACATGACGGTGAAGTGCGCGCCGGTCGGGGAGACCAGGACCGCCATGCGCCCGCCCGGGTCGTCGACGGGCGCGACCGCGAGGGTGCCGCCCAGGTCGACGGCCTTCGCGGCCGTGAGGTCGACCGAGTCGGTCCCGAAGCACACCAGCCAGTGCGGCCCCCGGTCGAGTTCGGGCCCGAGCGCCATGCGCGCCCCACCGAACTCGGCGTTCCCGCGGCAGTGGTGGTCGTCGAAGTCCTGCGCCCACAGACCCACGTACGGCGCCTCGGGCTCGGGCTTGTCCTTCCCCGGGACCTGGACCTCCCAGTTGAGCAGCTCGGCGTAGAACTGCATCGCCTCGACCGGGCGGCCGTCGTAGACGTACTCGAACCACACCACCGCGCCCGGCTCGTCGTACGCGGTGAACCCCATGTGCTCGTTCAGCGGCTCGAACAGGCCGAACTCGCCGCCGTCAGGGTCGCGCAGCGACGCGAACACCAGGTCTTCGCCGATGCGCACCGGGTGGCTCACGATCGCAGCCCCCAGCTTCTCGGCCTCGGCCGCGGCCTTGACGCAGTCGGGCACGTGGAAGGCCACATCCCAGCTCCCCGGCTTGTCGCGATCGGCCGGCGCGCGCGAGACCAGGCCCGCCACCGCTCTGGCCGTGGCGACCGAGGTGCCCAGGCACAGCTCGGTGTAGTGCCCGTAGTCCTCCCCGGCGTCGAACGTGGACCAGTTGAACAACTTGGTGTAGAACTCCAGATCGGCGGCCATATCGGGGGAGGAGCAGTCGGCCCAGATCGGGGCTCCGTGCGCGATCGACTTGGTCATGGTGCAGTCCTTCGAGGTCGGTTCGGCGAGGCCTCCCCACCGTGCCATGCGGGTGTGACACCCGCAAGCCTTCGCCGCGTACCCGCCGTCTACAACAGGCAAACACGAAGGCCCGCCCGGGAACCGGACGGGCCCTCGACGAATGCTCAGCTCTGGTTGCGCTGGCGCAGGAGGTCGCGGATCTCCTCCAGGAGCACCACCTGCTCCTCACGGACCACTTCGGCCTCCTCAGTGGAGGACATGAACCGCTCGCGGAGCTTGTTCATGGGCATCACGATCACGAAGTACACCGCGACCGAGGTCAGGAAGAACACCAGGATCCCGTTGAGGAAGACCCCGTAGGGGAACTCGACGCCGTTGACGGTGAAGCTGCCGCCGACCTCCGCGCCGCCGGTGACCAGTGTGATGAGCGGATTGAGGAACGCGTCGCCGAACGACCCCACGAGCGCGGTCATCGCCGCGCCCATGACCACCGCGACGGCCAGTTCGACCACGTTGCCGCGCATCAAGAACTCTTTGAACCCTTTGATCATGGTCTAGAGTCTCGCATCCCGCCCTCGCAGCACAGGTGTCGCGCGTCCCGGTGTCGCCGACAGCGACCTGAATCACCCGCACGGGATTCGCCGGTCCGGGAACAAACGCGGGCCCCGCGGCGGTTGTGCCCTGCGTCGGACGCATGAGGCACCGGCACCCCAAGCACCGCACAAGAAGGGCTTTCGTCATGAGCGACATCGTGATCGGCGGCGATCTCAAGGTCAACCGGCTCGGATACGGGGCCATGCGCCTGACCGGCGACCCGGGGATCTTCACCCCGCCGAAGGACCGCGCCGCCGCGATCGCGGTGCTGCGCCGCGCCGTGGAACTGGGCGTCAACTTCATCGACACCGCCGACTCCTACGCGCTGGGCGACAACGAGTCCCTCATCGCCGAGGCGCTGCGTCCCTACAAGGACGGCGTCGTGATCGCCACCAAGGGCGGCAACACCCGCCCCTCGCCCGAGGAATGGGTCGCGGTCGGCCAGCCCGCCTACATCCGCCAGCAGGCCGAGCTGAGCCTGCGCCGCCTCGGGGTCGAGACCATCGACCTCTACCAGCTGCACCGCCTCGACCCGAACCTGCCGGTGGCCGACCAGATCGAGACCGTGGCCGACCTTCAGAAGCAGGGCAAGATCCGCCACATCGGGCTCTCCGAAGTCTCTGTGGCGCAGCTGAAGGAGGCCCAGGCCGTGGCCCCGATCGCCAGCGTCCAGAACCTCTACAACCTGGTCACCCGCCAGAGCGAAGAGGTGCTGAACTACACCGCCGAGCAGGGCATCGCGTTCATCCCGTGGTTCCCGATCGCGGCGGGCGCGCACGCCGGGCCCGACGGCCCGGTCGGCAAGATCGCCGCCGAAGCGGGCGCGACCCCGGCCCAGACCGCGCTCGCGTGGCTTCTGCGCCGCTCGGCGAACATCCTCCCGATCCCGGGCACCAGCTCGATCGCGCACCTCGAAGAGAACTACGGCGCTTTGGATCTGACGCTCTCCGACGCCCAGTACGCGGCCCTCGACGGCCTCGGCGAATGACCCGCGCCCGTGGGGCCCGCGAGGCGGGCCTCACGGGTTGAGCGGCGCGAGGCGGAACCGCTCGAAGTCGGCGGTGCGCCCCTCGGGGTTGGCGAACGCGATCGTGTTCGCGCCCGCTTCGAGCTCGACGATCAGCGGGAAGGTCCAGAAGTCGTTCCACGACCACGTGCCCCGCATCGGGAACCGCCCGATCCGCTTGCCGTTCACGGTGACCTCGCACCGCAGCGCCACGATGTCCACATTGTACTCGTGCTCTCTGGCGCGCTCGTCGTTCGCGTAGTGCACCAGCAGCACATGCGGTCCGGCCGCCGCCTCGACCTCGATGCTCGCGCTCGCGCCGCGACCGTTCCACCCGATCACGTGCCCGCCCACCGCGAAGTCGTTGACGATCAGCGCCGACCCGCCCGCCCGGACCGCTTCGTGCGCGAGCACCTCGACCGGCTCGGGCCCGGCCGCCGGCTCCACGACCAGCCCCTCCACCTCGGACCCGGTGTGCAGCCGGTTGACACCGCGGTGCAGGAACACCGGCCGCCGCAGGTCGACCGGCAGGTTCTGGTTCTGCGGCCCGGCCAGCACACCGCTTTCGGCGCCGCCGATCGCGTGGTACCCGTCGGCTTTCGCGTACACGTCGAACGTGCGACCCCGCCCGGTGCGCACGAACGCCCCGTCGTAGCACTCGCGGTCGGGCCGCCGCCGCGTGAGCGTGATCTTGTCGAGCGCGACCTCCCCGGTCGCCGTCCCGATCGCCCCGGCCTTGGAGAGCCGGATCGCGTTGGGGCCCTCCAGGAGCCGCACCACCTCGGTCAGGACCGAGCCGTGCCGCCAGTTCATCGTGGTCGGGTAGCGCACGAACCGCTCGGCCCCGTTGACCGCCAGGACCTGCTCGGCCGGTTGCGGTTCGATCGGCTCGTGGCCCCTGCCGTACATGTGCGCGTAGTAGATCCCCAGCTCGTACTCGCCCTCGGAGGGCACCTCGACGTCGAAGTCCACCGCTGAGTCGTTGGTGTTGAGCTCGGCGACCTCGCCGCCCCCCGAGGCCGCGAACCAGCCCTCACCGGGCCTGCCCCTGCGGCTGGCCTCGCCCGAGGTCACGCACGCGTCCTCGGCCTCCCACGAGCCCGTCCACGGCGGCGCCTCGATCGGCTCACGCTCGCCGCGCTCGATCGTGAACCAGTACGCGGCCATCGGATCGACTTGGGGCACTTCGACTTCCAAGCCTTCAGGCGGCGCGGTGATACGCAGGAGCGGCACCGGCGGGCCCGCCGCGCCCTCGTACCCGGTCCAGTCGATGCGGTGCACGGTGGCGGTGACCCGCTCGCCCCAGAACCCCGCGTCCAGGCCCTCGGCGACGACGGTGAAGGCCCGGTCCCCGCCCCCGGCGAGGATCTGCGCGGTGCCCCGGGCGCGGTCCAAGGTCGCGATCCCCTGCAAGGTGTCCACAGTGTCCGGTTCGGGCGGCTTGACGAGCACGGTCTCGCCGGTCATCCCCGAGTAGGCGCGGTGGAACCACCACGCCCCGTTGGGCAGGTTCGGCTGCGGGGCCGCCCCCGAGTAGCCGCCCGCGGTGGTCCAGAACGCCATGTCGGCGTGGACTCTCGTCTCCTCGAACATCGCCGCCCACTGCACGAGCTGGCCGGGCACGGACAGGTCGCGGTGGTCGCCGTACTCGTCGATGTTCACCATCCGAGGCGCGATCCCAAGGCCCCGTTCGAGTTCGCGGTACTCGGCGTACCGGCCGCGGTACTCGGCCAGCGACCCCGGAGACAGCTCGTGCCAGGTGGTCCACTCCGGCAGCGTCTCGGTGTCGCGGGCCCGCCGCAGGAAGTGCGGCAGGAAGCTCGGGTGGTAGCGCGACTCGTTGGGGCCGGCGATCGGCACCCCGGGCGCGATGCGGCGCAGCAGCTGCGCGGTGGTGATCCAGTCGGCCAGGAACCGGTCGAACGCGGCCGGGTCGTCGCCCGCGAGCGAGTACCAGATCCAGTCCGGTTCGTTGAACGGCACCAGCACCAGCCGCCCCTGGTTGGCGACCTCGTCGAGCATCGGCGGAACCACCGCGCACAGCCGCTCGTGGTACACGTCGATCCCCACGTCCTCATAGGGCCACTGCGCGAACAGGTCCTGGAGGTACACGAACGCCAGCCCCGCGGTGCCCCGCACCCGCCCGTTGCGGCGCAGCACCGCCACCGCGTCCGAGGCGTCCCCGCCGGGGTGCTGCTCGCCGCCGTCGGGCTTCACCGCGAGCGTGGTGATGTCGATCGCGTCCAAGAGCTCGTCGCCGGGCACGCCGTCCTCCGCCACGCCGTACAGCGATCCGGTCGCGCCGTGCAGCACCGGCCCGGTCGGGGCGGCGAAGTCGACGGTGAAGCGGGCGGGCCCGAGGGGGTGGGGCGGAGGGGTCATGGGCGTGGCCTTTCCAGGTCAAGTCCTCAGGGGGTGTCAGCCCTTCTCGACGGGTCAGGACCGGGGGCCGGGAGGCCCCGAGGTCTCGCGGACGATGAGCTCGGGCTCGGGCCAGCTCGGTCTGGGGCGCGCGATCGAGGAGTCGACGCGGTGCCGCAGCAGCTCGAACGCGCCGCGCCCGACCGACTCGAAGTCCTGGTTCACCGTGGTCAGGGCCGGGCTGGTGTACGCCGAGAACGGCGTGTTGTCGAAGCCCACGATCGACAGGTCCCCGGGCACGGTGCGCCCGGCCAGGTGCGCGGCCCGCAGCGTGGCGAGCGCGAGGTGGTCGTTGCCGCACAGGATCGCGGTCACCTCCGGGTCGGCCACGAGCGGCTGCACGGCCTTGAACGCCTCGGCGATGCTCCACCCCGAGGTCACCGGCTCGGGGACGGCCCGCCCGGCCTCGCGCAGCACCCGCGCCCAGCCTTCGGCGCGGTGGGCCTTCCCGCCCCCGAACGTGTCCGTGGAGGTCGGGATCGCCAGGTGGTGGACGGTGTCGTGGCCCAGGTCGAGGAGGTACCGGGTGGCCTCGGCCGCGGCCTTGCCGTCGTCCATGCCCACCAGCCACGGCGAGGCCGCGAGCTCCTCGGCGGTGTAGGACCCGATCGCGACCATCGCGTGCGGCTGGGTGTCGAGCAGCGTCTGCTTGGCCCGCATGCCCGGCTCGTCGTGGGCCATGATGATCGTGGGCTCGCCCGCGCGCGGCAGGCGCGCGATGATGTCGGCGTCCGAATGCGTCTCGGCCGGGTCGAGCACCGAGATCTGGACGCTCCAGTCCAGGGCCCGCGCGGCCCGCTCGATGCCCCGCAGCGCGGCCTCGGCCCCGTAGAGAGAGGTGTCGGCGGTGAGCACGGTGACCGACTCGACCGCCCCGCCCGCCAGGCTCCGCGCCAGGCGATTGGGCCGGTAGCCCAGCTCGGTGATGGCGTCGGTGACCTTGTCGCGGGTGGCGGCGGCGACGCGCGGCGAGCCGTTGACGACCCTGGAGACGGTCTGGTGCGAGACTCCGGCCAGCCGGGCCACGTCCCAGATGCTCGCTGCCTTCTTCGGTTGCGCCATCGCAGTCGGTCTCTTTTCGTCGTCGTCGCGTCCGGGGGCGTGCGGCCGCGGTCTGGTACGACGATACGCGGTGTGAGCTGAGCGATCATTTCTCCGACTCGCGGCAACCCTTCGGGCACGGTTCTGTAACGACCAGGTCATGACGAGGTAACGGACGAATTGGACTCCGCAAAAGCCGCGAAAGCCGCAGAGACACCAGCCGTTTCAGTGGTGCGCGTCTCACACCTCGCTGTGCGGAGGAGTTCACACGCTCGAAATCTTTCGCGACAGCTTCTTAACACGCAGGCCCGGGCCGCGTAACACGTCTTCGTGAAGCTGGCTTCACTCCGGTAGGTAGGAGAATCACGCGCCGGCCGCTTCCCTTCGGGGCGACACGGGCTCCGGCCCGCGGCCGGCGCGTGACACCCACCCAGAGCAGCGACGCTCCCCTCACGCCGGACCACAGCCCTTCACCTTGCACCTATCTTTCGGAGAGAGGAGGCGGCCATGCCCGAGCTCGATACCGGCAACAACGCGTGGATCTTGATCTCAGCCGCCCTGGTCCTGCTCATGACCCCCGGACTCGCCCTGTTCTACGGGGGCCTGACCCGGGCCAAGAGCGTCATCAACATGATGATGAAGTGTCTCGTCGCCATCGGCATCGTCTCGATCGTGTGGACGCTCGTCGGCGAGTCCATCGCCCTCGGCGACGGCAACGGCAACGCGCTGTTCAGCATGGACTTCGACTCCGCCTTCGGCCTGCGGTACGTCAACGACCTCACCTTCGACGACGCGGGCGTCTCCACCGCCGCGATGTCCGCCTTCGGGATGATGTTCGCGATCATCACCGTGGCCCTCATCGCCGGCGCCGTGGCCGACCGCATGAAGTTCAGCGCCTGGGTCATCTTCGCCACCGCCTGGGTCATCCTCGTCTACGCACCCGTCGCCTACTGGGTGTGGGGCGACGGCTGGATCGCCGAACTGGGCGTCCTCGACTTCGCCGGCGGCGCCGCCGTCCACGCCAACGCAGGCGCCGCCGCCCTGGCGCTCGCCCTGGTCGTCGGCCGCCGCATCGGCTGGAAGGACGGCAACTTCGCGCCGCACAACCTGCCGCTCGTGGTGATCGGCGCGGGCCTGCTGTGGTTCGGCTGGTTCGGCTTCAACGCCGGCTCGGCCTTCGCCTCCGACGGCATCGCGGGCCTGGCCCTGCTCAACACCCAGGTCGCCACCGCCGCCGCGATCCTCGGCTGGCTCCTGATCGACCGCATCCGCGGCATCAAGCCCTCCGTGCTCGGCGCCTGCTCCGGCGTCATCGCGGGCCTGGTCGCCATCACCCCGGCCGCGGGCCTGGTCGAGCCGCTCGGCGCGATCGCGCTCGGCGCCATCGCGGGCATCATCTGCCCGCTCGCCATCGGCCTCAAGCACAAGCTCGGCTACGACGACTCCCTCGACGTGGTCGGTCTGCACATGGTCGCCGGGATCTGGGGCTCCATCGCCGTCGGCCTGTTCGCCGTCGAGGGCATCGCGGGCACCGCGGGCCTGTTCTACGGCGGCACCTTCGGGTTCCTCGCCAACCAGACCCTCGCGGTCCTGGCCGTGGTCGCCTACTCGTTCGCCGTGGCCCTCATCATCGGCCTGATCCTGAAGTTCACCATCGGGGTCCGCATCAGCGAAGAGGAAGAGCTCGCGGGCATCGACGCCGCCCAGCACGGCGAGGCCGGCTACGACCTCCCCGTCAACGGCAACATCGCCCTCGACGCGCCCGGCGCGACCGAGGCGCCCGAGAAGGTCACCGCCTAGTACCTCAACGCACCGCCGGACGGCCGCCCCTCACCGGGCGGCCGTCCTTTTCGCGCCCGGCGCGCCAGCACCGTTAAGCTCGTAGGGACACCTTCACCGTTCACCACCGAGAGGCCCACCCGTGTTCGACGCTCTGTCAGATCGACTGTCGGGAATCTTCGAGTCGATCCGCGGCAAAGGCCGCCTGACCGAAGCCGACATCGACGCCACCGCCCGCGAGATCCGCCTCGCGCTCCTCGAAGCCGACGTGGCCCTCCCGGTGGTCCGCACCTTCATCGCCCAGATCAAGGAGCGCTGCAAGGGCGCCGAGGTCTCCAAGGCCCTCAACCCCGCCCAGCAGATCGTCAAGGTCGTCAACGAGGAGCTCATCGCGATCCTCGGCGGCGAGACCCGCCGCCTCAACTACGCCAAGCAGCCCCCCACCGTCATCATGCTCGCGGGCCTCCAGGGCGCGGGCAAGACCACCCTGGCCGGGAAGCTCGCCAAATGGCTCAAGGCCGACGGGCACGCTCCGCTCCTGGTCGCGGCCGACCTCCAGCGGCCCAACGCCGTCGGGCAGCTCCAGGTCCTCGGCCAGAGGGCCGACGTGGCCGTGTACGCCCCCGAGCCCGGCTCCGGCGTCGGCGACCCCGTCAAGGTCGCCCTCGACTCCATCGCCGAGGCCAAGCAGCGCGGCAACGACGTGGTCATCGTCGACACCGCCGGTCGCCTGGGCGTCGACGAGGAGATGATGCAGCAGGCCCGCGACATCCGCGCCGCGGTCAATCCCGACGAGGTCCTCTTCGTCATCGACGCCATGATCGGCCAGGACGCCGTCAACACCGCCGAGGCCTTCCGCGACGGCGTGGGCATCACCGGCGTGGTCCTCTCCAAGCTCGACGGCGACGCCCGCGGCGGCGCGGCCCTGTCGGTCCGCCACGTCACCGGCCAGCCCATCCTCTTCGCGTCCACCGGCGAGAAGCTGGAGGACTTCGACGCGTTCCACCCCGACCGCATGGCCTCCCGCATCCTCGGCATGGGCGACATGCTCACCCTCATCGAGCAGGCCGAATCGGTCTTCGAGGAGGAGCAGAAGGAGGAGATGACCCAGAAGCTCCTCCAAGGCGAGGACTTCACGCTCGAGGACTTCCTGGAGCAGATGCAGGCCATCCGCAAGATGGGCCCCATCGGCAACATCCTCAAGATGATGCCCGGCATGGGCCAGATGAAGCAGCAGATCGACTCCATCGACGACAAGCAGATCGACCGCACCACCGCGATCATCCGCTCCATGACCCCCGCCGAACGCCGCGACTCCACCCTCATCAACGGCTCGCGGCGCCTGCGCATCGCCAACGGCTCGGGCGTCACCGTCTCCGAGGTCAACCAGCTCCTGACCCGCTTCAAGGACGCGCAGAAGATGATGCGCCAGATGTCGGGCGCGATGGGCCTGCCCACCGGCACCAAGGCCACCAAGTCGCCCTACAACAAGCGCAAGGGCAAGAAGACCAACAAGAAGAAGACCGTCAAGCGCGGCGGACCCGCCGCGAACCGCACCGCCCAGGCTCCCAAGGCCCTCCCCGGCCAGATGCCCGACCTCTCAGGGCTCAACCCGGCCGACCTCCCCGACATCGACATCGAGCAGTTCTTGAAGCAGCAGGGCTTCCAGAACCCCGACAACGACAAGTAGGGTCCCGCTGGACAACGCGACCGGGCCGGGCGATACTGCGAGGCGATGACTGAGCGCCTCGCACCGCCGCCCGCCCGTACGCCACTGCACCTGAGGGTGGTGTGGCTCCCCGACGACACCGAACGCGACGTCTACCTCGACGGGGACCGCCTCACCTTCGAACCCGTCCCCGGCGCCCTCACCGTCGCCACCGGCGGCTACGCCCTCCCCGGGCTCGTCGACGCCCACTGCCACATCGGCATCCGCCGCGGCGCGAGCCCCATCGAGAGCCTCGACGAGGCCCGCGCCCTCGCCCGCACCGACCGCGACGCGGGCGTCCTGGCCATCCGCGACGCCGGATCGCCCTACCCCTACCCCGAACTCGTGGGCGAGGACGGCATCCCCCGCCTCATCCGCGCCGGGCACCACATCGCCGCCTCCAAGCGCTACCTGCGGGGCATCGGGCTCGAATGCGAACCCCACGAGGCCGTCGCCGCGCTGGCCCGCCAGGCGGCCCTCGGGGACGGCTGGGTCAAGCTCGTCGGTGACTGGATCGACCGCTCGAAGGGCGATCTCGCCCCCTCGTTCGAGCCCGAGATCCTCACCGCCGCGATCCGGGCGGCCCAGGCCGCGGGCGCGAAGGTCGCCGTCCACACCTTCTCCGAAGAGGCCGTGCGCTGCGTGGTGGAAGCCGGGGCCGACTCGGTCGAGCACGGCACCGGGCTCTCGACCGACCTCCTCGACCTCATGGCCGCGGGCGGCACCGCCCTGGTCCCGACCATGATCAACATCGAGACCTTCGACGACATCGCCGCCGAGGCCGACGTCAAGTTCCCCCGCTACGCCGACCACATGCGCCGCCTCAAGCAGGGATTCCCCGAGGTCGTGCGTGCCGCGTGGGAGGCGGGCGTGCGCGTCCACCTCGGCACCGACGCGGGCGGCGGGATCAATCACGGCCTGGCCGCCGAGGAGATGCGCCTGCTCCACGAGAAGGCCGGCATCCCCGCCGCCGAGGTCGTGGCCGCGTCCTCGTGGGGCGCGCGCGAATGGCTCGGCATCCCCGAGGGCCTGGGCGACGTCGTGGTCTACGAACGCGACCCGCGCACCGACATCACCGCCGCGCGCGAACCTTCGCTCATCGTGTTGCGGGGAAGCGTGGTCGAGCGCCGGTGACCTCGCCCGACTCGCCGAATTTCGCGAACAGGCCTCGTCACCGACCCGTGGCGGAAATGGGCTATCGTGAAGCGTCCCGCGCCGTTTCCGCCCGAGCAGAGAGTCAGCCTAGATGACCTATCCTCCGAATCCGGACCAGTCCGGACAGGGCGGCTTCCAGTACGACCCGTACGGCAGCCAGCCCGGTTCCCAACCCTCCCAGCCGCAGCCCGGCGGCTACAGCCCCCAGCCGCAGCAGCCCGGTTACGGGCAGCCGCAGCTGCCGCCGGCGGCCCCCGGCTACCCGCCGCAGTACGGCGCGCCCGGGCCCTACGGCCCGCAGCTGCCCAAGGGCCAGGCCATCGCCTCGATGGTGCTCGGCATCATCGCGGTCGCGTTCCTGTGCATCCCCTACGCGGGCGGCTTCATCGCCTTGGTCTGCGGCATCATCGCCGCGATCCTCGGCGGCATCTCGATGAAGAAGATCAACGCGGGCGTCGCCGGAGGCAAGGGGCAGGCGATCACCGGTCTCGTGCTCGGCATCATCGTCTGCGCGCTCGGGGCGCTCAGCATCATCCTCGTCGCGGCGGGCGTGGCGATGCTCGGTACTACCGGCGCTGCGCTGTAACACGCACGTCGAAGGCGGCGCGGGCTTCGGCCCGCGCCGCTTTTTCGTGCTCAGAACTTGACGAGGCAGAACGGGTGCCCCACCGGGTCGGCGTAGACCCGGAACGATTCGCCGCCGCCTTCGAGCCGCCTCGCCCCGAGCGCGAGCACCTGCTCTTCGCCCGCGTCGAAGTCCTCGACCTTGACGTCGAAGTGCATCTGCTGCGGGTGGTCGCCGCCGGGCCAGGTGGGCGCGGTGAAGTCGGGGATCTGCTGGAAGGCGACGCCGGGCCGGTCGGGGGCGTCGCCGATGACCACCCAGTCGCCGTCGTCCTGGACCCGGATCATGCCGAGCAGTTCCTGGTAGAACGCGGCGAGCGCGGAGGCGTCAGGGCAGTCGATGATGAGGCCGTGCCATTTTCCGATCATCCGGCCAGTGTTCCAGCCGGGACCGACACGCAAACCCGATCAGGTGACGTCGTCGAAGCTCGCGGCGCGGCCGCGGGTGCGGTCGGTCGGGGCCGAGTCGTCTGCCGGGGTCTCGGAGGACCCGTTCACGCGCTTGGCCGCGCCGCCGCGGTTGACGCTGCGGCGGGTGCTCTCCATCTCCCGGGTGGCGTCGTTGAGGCCGTCCTGGAGCGGCTTGGCGCCCTCCTGGAGGTCGCGCATCGTGGACTTGAGCGGGCTGGTCAGCAGCTCCTGGTCCTGCTCGGTCAGGATGTGCTTGCGGACGAACGTCTTGGGGTTGAGGTCCTCGGGCTTGATGTCGGTGCCGATCTCGCGGCTGAGGTCCGCGGCGGCGTTCGAGGCCATGTTCCGGGCCTTGGAGATGAAGGTCCGCAGGTTCGCCAGCGCCTTGGGCAGCTTGTCGGGACCCCACAGGAACAGCGCGATGAGGACGATGACCAGCAACTCGGTGCCGCCCAGGTTTCCGAACACGCTGACCCTCCGATGACCGACCGATACCTGAAAAACCTCCGCCTAGCGTACTCCGCGTCAGTCGGTGGCCGCTTCGAGCGTGACCTGGGCACTGCGCTCCTCGCCGTCGCGCTCGTAGACCACGGTGACCACGGTGCCCGGCGCGAGCTTGCGGATGAGCGCGATGAGGCTGGTGTTGTCGGTGACGGTGTGGCCGTCGAAGCTGGTCACGACGTCGCCGTCCTCCAGCCCGGCGTCGTCGGCGGGGGAGCCTGGGACGATCCGCGAGAGGGTCACGCCGATGCCGAGCCCGGAGTCGCCGAGCTCGGCGCCGATCACGGTGTGGCTGGCGGTGCCGGTCGCTATGATCTCGTCGGCGATGCGTTTGGCCTGGTTGATCGGGATCGCGAACCCGATGCCGATGTTCCCGGCCTCGCCTTCGGACGCGGTGGAGGCGATCGCGGTGTTGATGCCGATGACCTGGCCGCCGATGTCGGTGAGGGGCCCGCCGGAGTTGCCGGGGTTGATCGCGGCGTCGGTCTGGATCGCGGCCATGACCGACTCGACCTCGCCGTTGTTGTTCTGGGTGAGCACCGGGCGGTCGATCGCCGAGACGATGCCCTCGGTGACGGTCGAGGACAGTCCGAGCGGTGCGCCCACGGCGAGCACGGGGTCGCCGACGGCGACTTTGTCGGAGTCGGCCAGGACCATCGCGGGGTGGCCGCCGCCCTCGATCTGGAGCACGGCCACATCGGAGTCGGCGTCGGAGCCGATGACCTGGGCGGAGGTGATGTCGCCGTCGCTGAAGAGCACGTCGAGCCGCGAGGCGGGCTCGGTGCCCGAGCCGACCACGACGTGGTGGTTGGTGAGGATGTGGCCTTCGTCGGAGACGATGAAGCCCGAGCCGTTGCCGCCGTTGGCGGTCAGGACCGTGACGACCGAGGGCATGATCTCCTCGACTACGGCGGCCACGGACTCGACGTCGCGGTCGGTCATGGGGTCGGCCCCGAGGGTCCCGCCCAGCGGGGTGCTCCCGCGGGTGGCCCAGATGCCGATGGCCGAGCCGAGCACCCCGGCGATGAGCGCGGTGACGGCCGAGACGGCGATGACGACCCCGAGCGCGGGCCGCGCCGAGGCCTGCCGCACCGGCAACGGCTCGACCGGCGGCGCGACAGGCGCGGGCCTGGTCTCGATGACGGCCCGACTCCCCGGATCGCGCCACGGATCGGACGCGGCCTCAGGATGCCACCACGTGGACCGGTCGGGCGCGGGAGATTGAGGAACGGCCATCTCCGGAGCCCCGGGCCGCTGCGGCGCGGTGAAAGTCTGAGGAGCGGCGGGGTGCATCGCGTCCAAAGGAGCGGTGAAACGCTGAGGAGCAGCGTGCGGCTGCGCGCCCGGCGCGGATTGCGAGCCGAACTCGCCCGTCGCGCCGCGCGGCGCGGTCGCGTCTTCGGGGCGCTCGCTGTGCGCCGCTTCGGGGGCCGTGGGCCGCAGGGGTTCCCGGTTATCGCCCGGTTCTGCCTGGGGCGGCTGGGTGCCGGATGTCATGGGACGAGTCTATGCCGCATTTGCCGCACCCTCATCCGCGCTGCGATTCCCGCTCGCCTCGTGCCGGAGCGTCCGGCCCGGCCATCACGCCGTGAAGTCGAACTCCCCGTCTTTGGCCCCGGCGAGGAAGGCATCCCACTCGGCTCGGGTGTAGACGATCACGGAGCCTTCCGGGTGGTGCGAGTGGCGGACCGCGACCCGGCCCGAGTCGTCGGTGAGGGGGCCCGCCTCGACGCACTGGCCGCCGTTGCTGTCGCTGCGGCTGCTTTTGATCCAGCGAATCCCGGCCAGCTCTTGGTTCGAGAGCTCCTGCGATGTGCCGGTCTTCATGCTTACCCCTCCATATACCGCTTGACCAGCGCGATTGACTTCTCTGAAGTCAACGCGCCCTCAACCAGATCTTTCCACACCTCCCGGATATGACTCACGGTCGGCTCTTCGATGTAGAGAGAGCCACCGACGGTTTCGGTGTAGGCGACGTCAGGGTAAGGGGAGGGCATTTCATAGAGGTTGAAGCTTCCGTGGTGAGCAGCGTGAGGCCCATGCGCGGTGGGCATCACATGGATGTCGATGTTCTCAAGCTCGCTGAGCTCAACCAGATGCTGCAACTGTGCTCGCTGGACTTCGGGGCTCCCGACCGGCCGCTGCAGCACAGGTTCTTCCAACACCATCGTCAGGCGTGCAGGGTTGTCTTTTCGCAGGACACGTTGGCGCTCCACCCGAAGATCGATCCACCGCTTGATCTGGACTTCGGGTGTGCGGTCACCGGAGTCATTCCGGATCAGCGCTTCAGCGTATTCGCGGGTCTGGAGGAGTCCGTGGACGATGATGTGCTGGTAGGTGAGGATGTGGTCCACCCGGGATTCGAGCCACGGCACATTGACGAAGTCCTGGCCGAAGTCTCCTCGGTGGGGGTCCCACCAGTTTTTGCGCCAGATGTCGTCGCAGAGTTGAAGAAGTCCATTGCGCTCGGTCTCGTTGGCGACGCCGTAGAAGTCAAGCAGGTCGATGACATCGTTGCGGCGGAAGGGGATCTGGCCAGTCTCGTAGCGCCCGAGCATGGCGTTGTTCCGCTGGATGTGGTCGGCCGCCTCCTGCTGAGGGATGCGGAGGCGCTTGCGGATGTCACGCATGCGCTCGCCGAGCCATAGTGCCCTCAAACTGATCCCCGAACCTGTCCGAGCCATGGTCGTCACTCCAAAGGTTGATTCGCAAAAAACATCGAGAATCTAGCCATGCAATATTGCAAGTAAGGATAGCACTGTGCGAAGATATCAAACAAGCGTGAAGGGTTCATCACAGGATTCGGGGAGCGAAGTTCGCGCTGGCGGACATTCCTCGCCCTTCGCGAAAGCCGACCGGGGCGGGCCAGTGATTTGGAAGGTCCCAGGCCCGCCCCGGTCTCAGACATCGGAGGTAGACCCGTGTCCGGACCTATTGTCGCGCACTCGCCTGCGGGTGCCAACCGCGCTTCACTCTCACAGCCGCAGTCATTCACCATCCGGTGCGCCGAATGCGGCGATGAGGAGGGCAGCCACCTGCCGCACTGCCCGGGCGTGATCGCCGCAGGCTATGACACGGTCGAGGTCGGCGCCTTCTCCAGCACCGTCTATCCGCGCGCCGGCGGCAACTTCTGCTCCCACGAGAATGCCCTGGGAGCATTGCGCTTCTATCTGATGTTCGGCCCGGTCGAACTCCATCTCGCCGACGGCAGCGTCTTCGGCATGGACGACCTTCCGGTCTGATCGGACCGACCAAGCCGGACTCCGCTGCCGGGCCTATCGGCCCTGGTGCAGACAGGATGAGAGCCCGCCCCAAGCGACGGCTTAGGGGCGAGCTCCCTGGTCGGATCAGCGGCGGGGGTGACCGCCAGCGGGGTGTTGGACCGTGAGGCCGTTACTCCAGGGCTCCTTCGAGCTCCTTCTGGAGCGTCTGGGCTTCCTCTGGCGTCATTTCCACGACCAGCCGACCTCCGCCTTCGAGTGGTACGCGCATGATGATGCCGCGGCCCTCCTGAGTAACTTCGAGCGGTCCGTCCCCGGTCCGCGGCTTCATGGCCGCCATATTCGTCTCCCCTCGATCCAAGGCCGCAGGTTGCGACTCGACGTTGCTAGATCAAGTTTCCCCGATGACGTGGGCGAGAGCCAACTCGCCCCTCCGGGTATGTGACAAAGTTGCGGAGAAAACGCACAAATGGGGCTTTTGGTACTTGTGTGATGTGGATCAAAGACGTGAAGGCGTCCCGCTTACTCCTCGGGGTCCTGTTCGTGCTCCGTGCCCAGCAAGAACGCCGTCCCCTCAAGCTCGCGACCGTACGGGGCCACGAACGTCGGCAACTCCTTCGGGCCGAGCGAGCGGATGTAGGACCAGAACTGTCGCACCGCCTCGGCCTTGTCCACCGCCTCGATCGGCATCGAGAGCGTCACGAGCCAGTCCGAGCGCCGCTCGGGCGTCGGCAGGCTCTTGACCAGGCCCTCCCACGTCTCGGGGTTCAGGGCCGTCCAGCCCTCCTCGGCATCGGCGCTCTCGGCGGTCTTCGCGGGCTCCTCCAGACGGCGGCGGTAGGCCACCGCCCCGCCCACGACCTCCCCGAGCGCGAACACGCCCTCGGGCCCGGCCAGCGCGACCTCGTCGCCGCCCGCGGAGCCCTCAGGGAGCGCCCCCTCGGGCTCGACCGCCTCGACCTCGTAGGCCTGTTGCTCGGTGTACTCGTCGTGGTTCAACGCCAGCAGCCAATAACGCATGGGCATATCCCATCACGCCTCTGCGCGCGGCGTCGCCTCACTGCCGTCCTCGCGCCCTGCCTCACGTTCGGGCGCTTCGTCCTCGCGCTCGCCGAGCCGGAACGTGTCCTCGTCAGGCTCCTCGTCCGCTGCGTCCTCGGCGCCGTCCAAGCGCGCTTGGAGCACCGCGAGCTGCTCGTCCCGGCGGCCGATCTCCCAGGCCAGGCGATGGAGCGCGGCGTCGACCTGGTCGGTGCGGTAGCCGCGCAGACCGGTGTCGAACCTGACCGCCGCCACGGCGGCCTCGCCCACCGGCTCGCGCTCGCCGAGCGCGGGGGGCGGCCCGGCGGGGGCGGTGTCGAGGAGGGTGTCGTTCCCGGTGGCCCACACGACGATCGAGAACGCGATCCACACGCTGACGACGGCGACGATGAGCGGCAGTATCCAGTCCACGGGGGCCTCCGAGCGGTGCTAGGCGAAGAACGCGAAATAGGCGAACAGCGCCATTGTGCAGACCGCGAGGGTCACTCCCAGACGCGGGTTGTGGGGGACGACGGTCTTGACCGGTCTCCCGTTGCGGTCCTTCAAGGCCATCCGGGGCCGGTTCGCGGCCCCGACCAGCAGGTATCCGACCAGCGCGGCCAGCACCGGGGGCAGGAACATGACCCACCACGTGGACTCGCCGCCGCCGGTCGCGGCCAGGTAGATCAGCTGCCCGCCCAGACAAGCGATCATGCACGCGCCGTAGACGAGCAGTTCGCGCAGGACATGGTGGACCTTCGGCAGCAGCGTGGGCCGCTGCGCCGCCCGCACGGCCGCGGTGCGCGCTTCAGCGGCTTCCCGCAATGCGACGCGGGCCTTCGCGAGCGCTTCGTCCGCGTCCGCTTCCAAGGGCTCCTCGACCGGGACGAGGTCGGGCGCGGTGTGCCGCAGTGACGCGCTGAGCTCGGCGAGGTCGGCGGTCTGCCCGTACAGGTCGGCCTCGACCTCGCGCAGGGCCTCTCTGCGCCGCTCCAGCTGCTGCTTCGACTTGTTGCTGCTGGCGGCGCTGTCGGCGTCGAGCCGCGTCAGCTCGTGCACCAGGTCCTCGTACACGCTCAGGCTCATCGGGTCACCGCTCCCCACTCGTCTTCGGACGCCGCGTCCAGGCGGCCCGGCCGCACGAAGGGCACGGCGAGCGTTTCGCTCCCGGCGTGCCGGTCGATCACCAGGCACCGGTTCGACCGGGCCTCCCAGGCCCGCTCGTAGCCGCCGGTGATCGCGGCCAGGTCGTTCGCGGCGATGTTGAGGGCCACGACCCCGGCGCAGTGCTCGCGCCCGGACGTGCCGCCGATGTCGTCGAGGAACCGCCGCGCGCCCCGCCACCAGCCGAGGACGTGGACGCCCGCGGCCGGGCCGTGGAGCATCAGCTCGCGCAGCGCCGAGCCGTCGCCGTCGGCCCCGTCCGCGCCGAACCACACCAGGTACGCCGGTTTCGCGTACGCCCCTTCGAGGATCGCCCCCGGCGCGAGCTCGCGCACCTCGTGCCCTGCGGCTCGAAGGTCCTCGACCACGGGACCGGCCACGGCCTCAGCGCCCGCCGCGGTGGCCGCGACCAGGAACTCCACCGAACCGGGTTCGTGCTGGCGCCCCAGCGAGACCGCCGCCGAGGCCAGCACGTCCGCGGCCACGATCGAGGTGCCGAGCACGGCCAGGTGCCGTCCCGGGCTGCGGTCGAACGCGTAGCCCACTGTGGACATGTTCACGTCCACGGCCCGCCCCAGCAGCGCCCGCGGCGTGTGCGTGGGCGCGAGCGCGGCGAAGCGCGGATCGTCGTCGAGGTGCTGCTCGTCGAAGCCGCGGAACACCACCGGTTCGGTGTCGGAGTCGCGCCGCTCCCACAGGCGGCGGCGCAGCTCGCCCAGCAGGTCCTCGGCGCCGGACGCGTCGGGGAACCGGCAGGTCCGGTTGCGGCCCTTGATGCCTCCGGCGTCGTTGAGCACCGCCTCGCCGACCCCGATCCCGTCGGCGCCGTCGTTGCCCTCGTCGAGCAGGTGCTTCGCGCCCGGCAGCGCCACGCGCAGCGGGAACTGCCCGAAGATCGAGTCCTTCTTCGCGTACAGCGCCTCGATCCCCGAGATCGTCTGCGAGGCCAGCACCAGGTGCACCCCGTACGAGCGGCCCTTGCGCGCCAGCTCCTCCAGGTGCGCGACCGCCTCGCCCGCGAGCCGGTCGTTCCCCGCGAACAGGACGTGGAACTCGTCCACCACGGCCACGATCCGCGGCAGCGCCACGTCGGGGCGCAGCTCCCGCAGCCGCGCCAGCCGCGTGGCCCCGGCCCGCTTCATCAGCCCGGCCCGGCGCGTCAGCTCGGCGCGCAGCGCCCCGAGGACCGCCACGCCGTACTCGCGATCGGACTCGACGCCCACGGCCCGCACGTGCGGGATCCACGACGGGTCCAGCGCGGACGGCGTGAACTCGGTGAACGACACGCCCTCCTTGAAGTCCAGCAGGTACAGCTCCAGCTCCTCGGGGGAGTAGCGCGTCGCCAGGCCGTACAGCACGTCCAGCAGGAACACGGTCTTCCCGCCGCCGGTGCGGCCTCCGATGAGCCAGTGCGGGGTCGCGTCGTCGAACGAGACCTCCACGTCGCCGCCCGCGGTGTGCCCGGACTGCTCGCGCCCGATCACCGTGGTCAGCCCGTGCCTGCTCGACTCGGTCCACAGCTTTTGGGGCACCAGGTCGGCCACCGACAGCTCCCCGGCCTCGCGGCGCTGGCGCGCGCGGGCGCCGTAGACCTCGCGGGCGAGCTGCGGCGACGGGGCCGGGTCGAGCCGCACCGGCACCGGCAGGGTCCCGAGCCGCACGTCGTTCTCGTTGCAGTGCAGGTAGGTCGCGTGCTCGATCGCGGGCAGCGGCTCGCGGTGGGGGAGGTTCCGCCATCCGCAGAGGACGAGATGGCAACGGGCCGAAGGCCCGGCGTGCGCCAGCGCGGCGAGGCGCTCGCGCGTGGACTTGCCGACCTCGGGCGGCAGTCCGGCGATGACGATGAGGTGGAAGGGCCGGTCGGCGATCGAGTGCCCCCGGGCGGCGATGTCGCGCAGCTCGGTCAGGCGCTTCTCCGCGCCGGTGAGCACGCGCCCGAGCGCGAGGTGGTCGGTGGCCACGGTTTCGGCGATTCCGGCGTCCACCAGCGCTGTCGCGGGCGCGAACACCTGCCCGAGGGTCACGCCGTCGACCAGGCTCAACTCGATGCGCTCGTGCGCGGCGGCGGCGCGCACCAGGAGCGATTGGATCATCCCGGCCACGCGCGGGTCGGCGGCGTCGCCGTCGCACACCAAGTGGCCCTTGCCGAGCAGCCCGGCGAGAGCGGGGAACGCGGGGTCGCCTTCGGCCTCGGCGGTGCCGACGCGGATCGCGGCCGACGACGCGTCCTCGGTCCACAACGGGGTGTTCGGGCTCAGGGAGGCGAGTTCGGCTCCGAGCCAACCGGGCGCGGCGGTCTCGGCGGCCGCGCGCAGGCGCTCGGCGAGGTCGAGGCGGCGGCGCTCGGTGTCGTCCACGGCCATCCGGTCGGCGGAGGCGGCGAGGAGGCGTTCGGCCCGGTCAACGGCCCCGGCGGCCTCGCGCAGTCGCGCGGCCGTGCGCTCCATTTCGGTTCGCCAAGTCAATGCCGCCTCCCCGGGGTCCGGGCGATTCGAGGCCCGCAGTGTCGAACGACACCACCTTACCGGGACGGCACGGTCCGTGAGGACTCCGGAGCGGGCCCCGAATATGAAAGCGCCACACGGGAACCGTGAGTCACTTGAAGACCGCGAGCGCCGCCGTGCCCGCACCCGAAACCAGACGGCGGGTGCTGGCGGCCTTCGCATTCGCTGGACGGCGAAGCGATGCCGAGGGTTCGTGTCCGTGGCGCTGCTTCCGGCGACGCGACGCCGCCGACGAGGCGGCCGCAACGCGCGCGGGCGCTGCACGAGAGCGGGCTGGTCCGCGGCGGCGGTGATGAGGCGGTCGACCACGGCCGCCTGCGCCGTCTCGCTGTCCGCTCCCAACCTCTTCCCGAGCGCCGATGCTCTCGCTGCGCGGCAGCGGCTTCGCTCGCGCCCTCACTCCGTGTTGAACCTCGGCCCGAGCGCTTCGAGCGCTTCGAGCACTGCCGTGCTCGCAGGCGCTGCTCGGCAGCGGCATCGTCGTCACTCACGGGCCGCGCTGCGGCCGTTGCCCACGGCCGCTCGCGCTCTCACTCCGCTCCCAACCTCTTCCCGAGCGCTTCGAGCGTCGCGAGCGCCTCCGCGTACTCGCTCTCGCTGCGCTGCAACAGTTCCGGTGTCTTCGCGAGTGTGAACCCGACCGCCACCGTGGTGACGTCCATGCCCATCTCCTCGCCGAGGATCAACTCCAGCACCGGGGTCGCCAGGTCGCGCCCGGCGTTCGCTCCGCCCGGCCCGTAGTCGCCTCCTCGGGTTGTGACCAGCACGGCGGGCTTCCCGGCCAGCGGCATGACCGCGCCCGCGGTCGTGCCGGGGACGTGTACATGGTCGAGCCAGGCCTTCAGGCTCGACGGCAGCGAGTAGTTGTACAGCGGGTACCCGATCACCACCGCGTCGGCGCCGAGCAGCTCGGCGACGAGGCGCTCCTGCACCGGGTCCTCGTCGCGCTGCACCATGCGAAGCGGTGCGGCCCAATGCAGTTCAGGATCGCGCAGGTGCGGCACGGGTTCGGCGTGGAGGTCCCGGTGCACGACCGTGTCGCCCGGCGCGAACGCCGCCGCGAAGGCCGCGGTGAGCGCACGCGAGCGCGAGCCCTCCACCGCGGCCGAAGCGTCCAGATGAAGCAGCGTCGCCATCTAGTGCGTGAACAATCCGAGCGCGAGCGCCGCGAGGTGCCCGGGGTCCTCGGCGCCGCACAGCTCCCGCGCGGAGTGCATCGAGAGGATCGGCAGGCCCACGTCGACGGTGAGGATGCCCAGCTGCGTCCCCGAGATCGGCCCGATCGTGGTGCCGCCGGGGATGTCGTTGCGGTTCACATAGGTCTGCCACGGGATGCCCGCGGCCTCGGCCGAGCGCCGGAACAGGGCCTGCTCTTCGGCGCCGCTGGCGTAGCGCTGGTTGGCGCTGACCTTGATCATGGGGCCTTCGCCGGGGATCGGCCGGTGGCCCGGCTCGTGCTTCTCGGGGTAGTTCGGGTGGATCGCGTTGCCGGTGTCGGAGGACATCATCGCGGAGGCGGCGATCGCCCGCGCGTAGACCTCGAAGTCGTCGCCGATGAGCCGGTGCAGGACCGATTCGAGGAACGGCCCCTGCGCGGCCGAGTAGGTCATCGACCCGATCTCCTCGTAGTTGAACGCGGCGAGGACCGGGACGCGGGTGCCGGTGTCCTCGGCGGCGATGAGCGCTGCCACCCCGGCGTGGACGCTGGTGAGGTTGTCGAGCCGCCAGGCCGCGAACAGCTCCTGGTCCTTGCCGAGATAGGAGGGCGCGTCGAGTGCGGCGGCGAACAGGTCGTGGCCGTACACGTCCTCGGCGTTCACTCCGGCTTCGGCGGCGATGAACTCCAGGAACTCGCCCGCGCGCGGCTCGCCGAGGCCCCAGATCGGGGTCAGCTGCGCCTGCGGGTGGAGCTTCTGGCCCTCGTTGACGCCCCGGTCGAGGTGGATCGCCAGGCGCGGGACGCGCAGGAGCGGCCGGTCGACGTCGACGAGGACTTCGGTGCCGTCGCGCATGACCAGGCGCCCGGCCACCGAGAGGTCGCGGTCGAGCCAGGTCTGGTGCGGGACCCCGCCGTAGACCTCGACGGCGACCTGCTTCCAGCCGTACGCGCCGGTGTCGGGGTTGGGTTTGACCTTGAAGGTGGGGGTGTCGGTGTGGGCGCCGAAGATCCGGAACGAGTCGTACTCGGCGCCGTTGATCCGCCAGGCGATGATCGAGCCGTCGCGGACGGCGTAGTAGCCGCCCGGCTCGACCGGCCAGGGGTCGGTCTCGGCCAGGCGGGCGAACCCGGCGGCCTCCAGCCTGCGGCCCGCTTCGGCGCACGCGTGGTAGGGCGTGGGGCTGGCCTGGATGAACGCGGCGAGGTCGTCGGTGTGCGACCGGTCGAACCGGGGCATCGGAGCTCCTTCTGTGCTGGAGTCCCGCGTCGCCATGGTGCGGCTGGCGGGCGGCTGGTGCGGCTGTCAGCATAGTCAGATGCGAGCGTTGAAACTTGGCCGACGGGTGTTCGATGTCGGGGACTACGCGGTGATGGCGATCGTCAACCGCACGCCCGACTCCTTCTTCGACTCGGGCGCGACGTTCGCGTTCGACGCGGCGGTCGCGGCCGCCGACAGCGCGGTCGCGCAAGGGGCCGACATCCTCGACGTCGGGGGAGTCAAGGCCGGGGAGGGCCCGGAGGTCTCGGTGGCCGAGGAGATCGAGCGGGTGGTGCCGTTCATCGCCGCCGTCCACGAGAAGCACCCCGAGCTGGTGATCTCGGTCGACACGTGGCGCGGCGAGGTCGCGCGCGAGGCCGTGGCGGCCGGGGCCGAGCTCATCAACGACACCTGGGCGGGCTGGGACCCCGCGGTGATCGAGGTCGCCGCCGACACCGGCGCGGGCTTCGTGGTCTCCCACACCGGGGGGCTCCAGCCGCGCACGGTCGCGAAGAAGGCCGTCTACGGCGAGGTCGTGGCCGAGGTCCGCGCCGAACTGGTCGAGCGCGCCGAGGCCGCGGTGGCCGCCGGGGTCCGCGCCGACGGGATCCTCATCGACCCGACCCACGACTTCGGCAAGACCACCTACCACTCCCTCGACCTGACCCGCCGCTTGGACGAGCTGGCCGAGACCGGCTGGCCGGTCCTGGTCGCCCTGTCCCGCAAGGACTTCGTGGGCGAGACGCTCGACCTCCCGGTCGACCGCCGCCTCAACGGCACCCTCGCGGCCACGGCGATCTCGGCCTGGAACGGCGCCCGCGTCTTCCGCGCCCACGACGTGGCCGCCACCCGCGAAGTCCTCGACATGGTCGCCTCGATCCAAGGCCACCGCCCCCCGAAGGCCCCCCACCGCAGCCTCTGAACGCGGAACGGGCCGCCGCGGATCACCGCGGCGGCCCGTCTCAGCTCGTTACTCGGCCTTCTTCATGTGCTCCACTGCCTCGTCCAGGTCGTCGGTGACCAGGAGCAGGTCGACGTCGGCGGGGTTGATCATGCCGTTGCCGAGCATGGACTTGCGCAGCCAGTCGACCAGGCCGCCCCAGTAGTCGGTGCCGATGAGCGCGATCGGGAACTTGCCGACCTTCTGCGTCTGCACCAAGGTGAGCGACTCGAACAGCTCGTCCATGGTCCCGAAGCCGCCGGGCAGAGCGCAGAACCCGCACGAGTACTTCAGGAACATGACCTTGCGGACGAAGAAGTAGTGGAAGTCCAGCTGGATGTCCACGTACGGGTTGATGCCCTGCTCGAAGGGCAGCTCGATGCCCAGGCCCACGGACTTGACGCCCGCTTCGGCGGCCCCGCGGTTGGCGGCCTCCATCGCGCCCGGGCCGCCGCCGGTGATGACCGAGAACCCGGCCTCGCCGAGCTTGGCGCCCAGCTCGATGCCGAGCTTGTACTCCTCGGAGTCGACCGGCGTGCGGGCCGACCCGTAGACGCCGATGGCGTCGCCGAGCTCGGCGGCTTCGAGCGTGTCGAAGCCCTCCACGAACTCGGCCTGGATCTTCATGACCCGCCAGGACGCCTTCTGCTTCCACTCCTCCGAATGCCGGGTGTCGAGCAGGTGCTCGTCGGCGGTGACGCGGCGTTTCTGACTCATGGTGCCTCCACATAGGCTCGCAGGGCGTCGGCGCAGGACAGGATGCGCGGAATCTCGACGCGTTCGTCCTGCTTGTGGGCGAGGTTCGGGTCGCCCGGCCCGAAGTTGACGGCGGGGATGCCGAGGGTCGCGAAGCGCGCCACGTCGGTCCACCCCAGCTTGGCGCGGAACTCGCCCCCGGCGGCGGCCACGAACTCGGCGGCCTCGGGCCGGTCCAGCCCGGGACGGCACGACGGGGCCGAGTCGGTGATCTCGACCTCGAACCCGTCGAACACCTCGCGCACGTGCGCCTCGGCGGCGGCCTCGTCGCGGTCGGGCGCGAACCGGTAGTTGACCTCGACGCGGCACTCGTCCGGAATCACGTTTCCGGCGACGCCCCCGTCGATGAAGACCGCGTTCAGGCCCTCGTGGTAGGCGCAGCCGTTCACTTCGACCTCCCGCGCCTCGTACGCGTTGAGCCGCTCCAGGACCGGCGCGGCCCGGTGGATCGCGTTCTCGCCCTTCCACGACCTGGCCGAGTGGGCCCGCTTGCCGCGCAACGTGACCCGCGCGCGCATCGTCCCCTGGCACCCGGCCTCCACGAGCCCGTACGTGGGCTCCAGGAGGATTGCGAAGTCCGCGGCGAGCAGCTCGGGCCGGGTCTTCGCGAGCTTGTTGAGCCCGTTGTGCTCGGCCTCGATCTCCTCGCAGTCGTAGAACGCGAAGCTCAGGTCGAACTTCGGGTCGGTGACCGTGGCCGCGATCCACAGCGCCAGCGCGGTCCCCGACTTCATGTCGGAGGTCCCCAGGCCCCACATCACGTCGCCTTCGGTGCGGGTGGGGAAGTTGTCATTGACCGGGACGGTGTCGAGGTGCCCGGCGAGCATGACGCGCTTGTCCCGCCCCAGCTCGGTGCGGGCGATGAGCGTGTTGCCCACGCGCTCGGTCGTCAAGTGCCCCAAGGGCTTGAGGGCCGCCTCGACCGCGTCGCAGATCTCGGCCTCGTTCCAGGAGACCGAGGGGATGTCGCACAGGGCCCGGGTCAGCGCCACCGGGTCGGCGAGGACCGCCTCACTCAAAACCATCACATCCGCAGACGATACCCGCCGCCTGGATAGGCTCTGTGCATGAGTGAATTCCTGACTGACGCGGCCTGGGGCGTCGGCCTCGCCACCGTCGGTGCCGACGGCACCGTCCTCGACGTGTGGTTCACCCGCCTCGGCCTCGGCGAGGCCCCCGACGACGCCGCGGCCCCCGAGGTCGAGCGGCGAAGCCCCGCGGGCACGACCTCCAAGGGCATCGCGGTGGGCATCAAGTCCCTCGCCGACGAGCCGGTCGACACCGCCGACGTGTACCTGCGCCTCCACCTGCTCTCCCACCGCCACGCGATCCCGCACTCGGTGAACCTCTCGGGGATCTTCGGGCTGCTCCCCAACAACGCCTGGACCAACTTCGGGCCGCTCCCGGCCGACGAGGTGGGTGAGGCCCGCCTGCGCCTGCGCGCCGAGGGCCACGCGCTCGAAGTCAAGTCCCTCGACAAGTTCCCCCCGATGGCCGACTACGTGACGCCCGCCGGGGTGCGCATCGCCGACGCCTCGCGCGTGCGCCTGGGCGCGCACCTCGCCGAGGGCACCACGGTCATGCACGAGGGCTTCGTGAACTTCAACGCCGGGACGCTCGGCAACTCGATGGTCGAAGGCCGCATCTCGGCCGGGGTCCTGGTCGGCGACGGCTCGGACATCGGCGGCGGCTCCTCGATCATGGGCACGCTTTCGGGCGGCGGCAAAGAGGTCATCTCGATCGGTGAGCGCTGCCTCCTGGGCGCGAACGCCGGGATCGGGATCTCCTTGGGCGACAACTGCGTCGTGGCCGCCGGCTGCTACGTCACCGCCGGCTCCAAGGTCACCCTCCCCGACGGCTCGGTCGTCAAGGCCGCGACCCTCTCGGGCAAGGACAACCTCCAGTTCTGGACCAACACCCAGACCGGCGTGCTCGAAGTGCGGCCGCGCTCGGGCTCGTGGGGCGAGCTCAACGAGGCCCTCCACAGCGCCCAGTAGGACCGTATAGGATATATCCTATAGGGTTCTGCCTACCTCTTTCGTGGTCAGATAGGATATATCCTATATCCTATATCCTATAGGATTTAGTGCCCGAGGCTCCGGCGATGCCGGGGCCTCGCGGCGTCCCCAGTCCTCCCCGGTGCGTAGTACCCGAGTGCCACACGCGCTGGCGGACTTGGTTCCGCGGACCCATGCGCGGAGCCGCGAACTCCCATAGCGTTGCGGCATGGACAGAGTTGGAGAGTTCGGCGGCGCCAATCCGACCGCGGCCGGTTTCGTGGTCGTCACCACCGAGAACGTGCCCGGCTACGAGGTCACCGACACCCACGGCGAGGTCTTCGGCCTCACGGTGCGGTCGCGGAACATGGTCTCCGACATCGGCTCGGGCCTCAAGTCGATACTCGGCGGCGAACTCAAAGGCCTCACCAAGGCCCTCGCGGCCTCCCGCGAGGAGGCCCTGACCCGCATGATCGACCAGGCGAAGTCGATCGGCGCGAACGGCGTGGTGATGATGCGCTTCGACGTATCGGACGCCCGCGACATGGGCACCGAGGTCTGCGCCTACGGCACGGCCGTGACCGTCCGCAAGCTCCCGTAGGAAACCGGGGAAACAAAGCCGCGCGGCGGCCCATCGGGCCGCCGCGCGCACTAACGTCTTCTCAGGCCAGCTCAAGCCCGGCGCTGGCAGGCCGAAGCGTTCGAGGCCGACGCCCCGCATCGACCTCTCAGACCGGGCTCAGGCCCAGCTGCTTGCCCGCGAGCGAGACCTTCCGCACCGCGAGCTGGTCGGCGATCGCGCGGATCGCGCGCGAGGCCTCGCAGTCGGGGTCGGAGATCACCAGCGGTACCCCGGCGTCGCCGCCTTCGCGCAGCCGCGTGTCGAGCGGCACCTGGCCGAGCAGCGGCACTTCGGCGCCCACGTCCCGCGTCAAGGCCTCGGCCACGGTCTTGCCGCCGCCGGAGCCGAACGGCTCGATGTGCGTCCCGTCCGGGAGCGCCATCCACGACATGTTCTCGACCACGCCCACCAGCTTCTGGTGGGTCTGCGTCACGATCGCGCCCGCGCGTTCGGCGACCTCGGCCGCGGCCTGCTGCGGGGTGGTCACGACCACGAGTTCGGCGGTCGGCAGGAGCTGCGCCACCGAGATCGCGATGTCGCCGGTCCCCGGCGGCAGGTCGAGCAGGAGCACGTCCAGGTCGCCCCAGTACACGTCGGCGAGGAACTGCTGGAGCGCGCGGTGGAGCATCGGCCCGCGCCACACCACGGCGGTGTTCCCGGGCGTGAACATCCCGATCGAGATGACCTTCATGCCGTGCGCCTGCGGCGGCATGATCATGTCCTCGACCTGGGTCGGCGCGCCCTCGACGCCCAGCATCCGGGGGATCGAGTGCCCGTAGATGTCGGCGTCGGCCACCCCGACCGACAGGCCCTTCTCGGCGAGCGCGGCGGCGATGTTCACCGTCATCGACGACTTGCCCACCCCGCCCTTGCCCGAGGCGATCGCGAACACGCGGGTGCGCGACTCGGGCAGGTTGAACGGGATCACCGGTTCGGCGCCCGCCTTCCCGCCGCGCAGCTTCACCTGGAGGTCGGCGCGCTGCTGCTCGCTCATGACCCCGAATTCGAGTTCGAGGGCGTCGATCCCGGCCACGCCGTCCACTGCGGCGGCGATGTCGCGTTGCAGCGTGTCGCGCATGGGGCAGCCCGCGACGGTCAGGAGAATGGTGAGCTCCAGCCGTCCGCCGTCGACCACGACGGTGTCGACCATGCCCAGCTCGGTGATCGGGCGGCGGATCTCGGGGTCGTTGACGTGCGAGAGCGCTTCGTGCACGGCCTCGACGACGGCAGCGTTGTCAGACATGCGTCAATCGTAACCACGGACTCCGCAGCGCCAATGTGAGCGTAGCCTTACCGACCGCCGGATCACTGCCGCGCGCAGGCCGCGAGCTATACATGCCCCATGATCACTTTCGCCATCTATGACGTGTTCACCGACCGCCCCTACGCGGGCAACCAGCTCGCGGTGGTCTTCGACGGCCAGGACCTCACCGGGGCCCAGATGCAGGCCGTCGCGAAGGAGTTCGGGTACTCCGAGACCGTGTTCGTGCTCCCCGCCACCGTCGCCGAGGCCGACTATCGGGCCCGGATCTTCACTCCGGAGGAGGAGCTGCCCTTCGCCGGGCACCCCACCGTCGGCGCCTCGATCGCGGTGACCCGCTCGGGCCGCGTGAAGGCCCGCGACGGCAAGGTCGTCCAGGAGTGCGCGGCCGGTCTCATGGGGCTCCAACTCGACGGGGATACCGCGAAGCTCACCTCAACGGTCTTGGCGGTCGGCGAGCCGCTCGACGTGGAGACGGCCGCCGCGACGATCGGCCTGGACCCCGCGAAGGTGCTCGGGCGTCCTGGCCGGGCCAGCGCGGGCCTGGAGCACAACTTCGTGCGCCTCGCCGACGAGGACGTGCCCGCCGCGAGCGACCACCTCGGCGTCCTGAACCGGATCTACCTGTTCAGCTTCGACCCCGAGACGCACGCCGTGCACGCCCGCCTGTTCCACGAGGGCATGACCGAGGACCCGGCCACGGGCTCGGCAGCGGTCGCGCTCGGCGTCCACCTCGTGGCCGAAGGGCTTCTGACCGGCGACGGCGTCCACACCTACGAGATCTCGCAGGGCACCGAGATCGGACGCCCCTCGCGCCTGCTCGGCGAAGTGGTGGTCGAGAACGGCGAGGTGGTCGCCGCTTCGGTGACCGGTTCGGCCGTGCAGACCGCCGAGGGCACGCTCACGGTCCTCCCTTAAGGACTGTTCGGTGTAGGACGCTCCGGTGTACCGGTCGGCGGTCAGGCCCTCGGGCCAGGCCGCCGACCGCAACGCCGAGCCGACACCCCAGCCTCCCTTGCGCAGCAACGCCGTCACGAACCCTTCAGGCTCGCTCAGCCGCTCCCACACCGAAGGCAGGAACGTCGCGCGTCTGCCCGCCCCGTCGCGCAGCACCAGCCCGTCGACGCCGGGACGCAAGGCCCCCAACAGCTCCGCGAACGATGTCACGCCCATCGGCTCGGGGCGAGTCAGCACCGTCACGGTCACCACCAGATGCGGCACCTCGGCCTCGACCACCGCGGGCAGCCGCGGGTCGCGGGCCGCCGAGCGGGCGTTGCGCACCACGTCGACACCCAAGGGCCGCAACGCGGTCAACGTACCGATGCACCCGCGCAGGCGCCCGTCGCGCTCCAAGGTCACGAACGTGGCCGCCCGCCGCCCAAGCGATTCCAGCGCCGGGAAGCGCGCCAGCAGCGCCGCCGCGTCGGGCACCTCGGCCTCGAACGAGGTCGCCACCGCGCTTCGCGCCAGCGCCACCAGGACCGGGCCGGTCTCGGGCTCCATCCTTCGATGGTCGCACGCCGCAACGCACCCCGCACGTCCTCACCCGACCGGGTCGTCCGGAAGGCGCGGTTCGACACCGTTCGGCCCGGCGGTGGTGCGTTTTCCATCCGCCGTGAGAGACTGCGTCAATGAACGAACCGCGCCTGGGCCTTGACGCATTCGACTCCCCGTTCGACGCCGACGACACCGCTGATGACGCAGCCGAACGCGGCCTCGCCGACGTCATCGACCTCGCCTCCGGCAACCAGGCCAACCCGGCCAATCCGGCCGACCCCCAGCGCGGCCGCCTCCAGGAGCTCGACTCGCTCGCGGGCAAGATCGCGCTGGTGACCGGCGCGGGGGCCACCGACGGGATCGGGTTCGCGATCGCCACCCGGCTGCGCCTGGCGGGCGCCCACGTCGCGATCGTGTCCACCACCAAGCGCATCCACGAGCGGGCGGGGGAGATCGACGCGGTCGGGTTCGTGGCCGACCTGGCCGACGAGGCCGAGGTCGGGGGCCTGGCCGACGCGGTCACCGAGGCGCTCGGCGAGGTCGACATCCTCGTCAACAACGCCGGTCTGACCTCCAAGACCGACCCGGCCGTGGTCAAGCCGGTCGCGCAGCTCTCCTACGCCGACTGGCAGTCCGAGCTGGCCCGCAATCTCGACACCGCGTTCCTGGTCTCGCGCGCGTTCGTGCAGTCGATGGCCGAGCGCGGCTGGGGCCGCATCGTCAACATCGCGGCCACCGCGGGCGTGGTCAACGCCGTCCCCGCCGAAGCCGCTTACGCCGCAGCGAAAGCCGGGGTCACCGGCCTGACCAAGGCCCTCGCCACCGAAGTGGTCGCCGACGGCGTCACCGTCAACGCGATCGCCCCCGGGTTCATCCGCACCGGCTCCTCGACCGTGCCCGAGCTCCAAAAGGGACTCGACGGCCCGATCGGCCGCCCCGGCACCCCCGAAGAGGTCGCCGCCGCCGCGGTGTTCCTGTGCGCGCCTTCGGCCTCCTACGTCACCGGGCAGACGCTCGTGGTCGACGGCGGGCAGTCGCTGCGGGCCTGAACCGTCACAATCGGCCCAAGAAGCGCAACTCCACCCCGCCCGGCGTCGTTAGCCTTACGTGATCACCACGACGGCAACCGCGAAGCACACCCTGGAGGCGCACATGGACGAGGCCTTCGGCGAGACCCGAACCGAGACCAGAGGCCGCACCACTACGGGGCTCGTCCTGCTCATCGGCGGCCTCATCGGGCTCGCGGCCGCGTTCGACCTCACCTACGAGCGCATCGCCTCGCTCATCGACCCCGGGCACGTCATCTCCTGCGACTTCAACCCGGTCCTGTCCTGCGGCACCGTCATGAACACCGAGCAGGCCTCGGTGTTCGGCTTCCCCAACCCGATCATCGGGCTCGCGGCCTTCCCGCTCGTGGTCTTCACCGGGGTCCTGCTGCTGTCGCGGGTGAGCCTGCCGCGCTGGATCGCGCTGGCGTTCAACCTGGGGACGTTCGCCGGGTTCGTGTTCGTGTGCTGGCTGATCTTCCAGTCGGTCTACAACATCGGCGTCCTGTGCCCGTGGTGCATGGTCGTGTGGGCGGTCGTCCTGCCCATCTCGTGGTTCACCACGGTCCACAACCTCCGCTCGGGCGCGATCCCGGTCGGTGCGGACTGGCGCGACGCGGTCGACGACCTGCTGCGCTACCACTGGATCGGCCTGACCCTCCTCTACGCGGCGGTGATCATGGTCGTGGGCACCGGGTTCTGGGACTACTGGTCCACCCTGTTGTGACGGCAAAGGCCCCGGACCGGAGTCCGGGGCCTTTCCTCATGTCGCTCAGGCGAGTCGGAGCCCGATCGGCTCCAGCCAGCCGCCCTCGGAGAGGAACTCCAGGACCTGCTCGACGGCCTCGCCGACCGTCATGTCGGTGGTGTCGATCGTCAACTCCGCGTCCGGCGGGGTCTCGTACGGGTCGGAGATCCCGGTGAACTCCGGGATCTGTCCCGAGCGCGCCTTCGCGTACAGGCCCTTGCGGTCCCGCGACTCGCACACTTCGAGCGGGGTCGAGACGTGCACCAGCACGAAGTCGGCGCCCGCGGCCTCGGCCATGCGCCGCGCCTCGGCCCGGTCAGCCTCGTACGGCGCGATCGGCGCGGCCACCCCGATCCCGCCGTGGCGCGCGACCTCGGCGGCCACGAACCCGATCCGGCGGATGTTCACCGAGCGGTCCTCGCGGCTGAACCCGAGCCCGCTCGACAGCAGGCGGCGGACCACGTCGCCGTCGAACAGCGACACCGTGCGCGTCCCGTCCTCAAGGAGCGACTCGTGGACCCCGCGCGAGATCGTGGACTTCCCCGAACCGGACAGGCCGGTGAAGAACAGCACCAGGCCGCGCTGGCGCCGCGGCGGCCGGGCCTTGCGCAGCTCCTGGGCCACGCTCGGGGGCGTGTGCCATTCGGGCAGCCCGAACCCGCGGTCGAGCATGTCGGCGATCTCGGCCTCGCTCAACGCGATCCGCCGGAACGGCGGCTCGATGTCCTCGATGGGACGCCACTGGCCGTCCCGCGTGTCGTACGCCAGCTCGCGCGGCACCATCGAGCGCACGCCGTCGCCCCCGCCGAGCCCGTCGGGGCCGGTCATCAGGTGCGTGGCGCCGTACGCGGCCGCGACCTTCGCCGTCAGCAGGCCGTCGCGCAGCCGGTCGCCGCGCTTGGACAGCGGCACCGTCAGCACCGTGGCCGTCGGCAGCCGGTCCTTCGCCGCCAGCACCGACCTGACCAGCGCCGCCGTGGGCAGCCGCAGGTCGCGGTCGCCGTTCGTCTCGTCGCCGGTCGGGATCATCACCAGCACGTGGGCGGCCAGGTTGTGCGCCGCGCGCGCCAACTGCGCCAGTTGCGGGCGATGGAGCGGCTTGTCGGCCACCAGCGCCAGCACCCGCGGCTTGGTGTACGTGGTGCGCGCCTGCTCGGGCGTGGCCCGCAGGCCCGTGAACACCCCGTGCGCCGCGTCCGCGATCCGCCGCACCGGCCCGCCCACGCGCACCATGTCCGGGCCCAGCGCGTCGAGCGAATGGCACTCCACGGCCGCCACCGGCGCGCCCTCAGGGTCGGTGATCCGCAGCACACGCCGCTTCGGGTCGGGGTCGTCCAGACGCCGCGCCGTAGCCACCGGCACGTCCAACGTGACCGGCACCGGCCACGCCGTCCCGTCCGGCAACAGGCCCGTGCGCGTCACCGAGCGGGCCTCGGCCTCGCCCATGAACCCGCGCAGCGGCGCATAGGCTCCGTACAACAGCAGTTCGAGATCGGCCAGCTCATGCGGAAGCGGAGTGTGGCTCGGCGCCTCGGCGAGGATCTCCTCGGGCAGTACCCAGTCAGACATCAGCGGTCGGGATCCCTTCGCAAAGCAACCGGTCGGGGCGGCATCGATATCGGTCGCACCAGGGTAAGCCACGACCCCGTCACCCGCATCACCCGCCGAGCGCACCCCGATACGGCACCGTCCCGCATGCCGGACTCGGAAAGTGGCGCGGCCATTACCGGTAAGTTACGCTGACAGCGCCATAGAGCACTAGTGCACAGTGACTGACCGCGGACAAGGGCGTCGGCGCGAGCGACCCGCAGGGTTCGCCCAGACCTCCAGTGGAGACCTTGATGGACTACTTCGACTCCTCCAGCGGCACCGACGACCAGCCCCTGCGGCGCGACATCCGGCGCCTGGGCAACCTCCTCGGCCAGGCGCTCGTCCGCCAGGAGGGTCCCCAGCTCCTCGAACTCGTCGAGGAAGTACGCGGCCTGGTCCGCCACCAGCCCGAAGCGGTCGCCTCCCGCCTGGCCAAGCTCGACGTGAACGAGGAGGTCGACCTCGCACGCGCGTTCGCCACCTACTTCCACCTCGCGAACATCACCGAGCAGGTCCACCGCGCCCGCGAGATGCGCCGATCCCGCGCCGAGCACGGCGGCTGGCTCTCCCAGGCCCGCGCCGAGATCACCGCCGAGGACATCCCCGCCGACCAGATCGCCGCCGCGGCCGAGCGCCTCGAAGTCCGCCCGGTCTTCACCGCCCACCCCACCGAGGCCGCGCGCCGCTCGATCCTCATCAAGCTCCGAGGCATCGCCGACCTCCTCGACGCCGAGACCGCCGAGCGCGCCGTCCTCGGCTCGGCCGACGTCGACGCCGTCAACTCCCGCCTCGCCGAGATCATCGACCTGCTGTGGCAGACCGACGAACTGCGCGTCGAGAAGCCCGAGCCCACCGACGAGGCCCGCAACGCGATCTACTACCTCACCGACCTCTACCGCGACGCCGCCGGGCGGGTCCTCACCGACCTCAACGCCACCCTCACCGACCTCGGCGGCAGCCCGCGCCCGGGCAACGCGCCCCTGAAGTTCGGCACCTGGATCGGCGGCGACCGCGACGGCAACCCGTTCGTGACCCCCGAGGTCACCAAGCAGGTCCTGCTCATGCAGCACGAGCACGGCATCGCCGCCGCCGAAGGCGCCGTCGCCGGGCTCATCAACGAACTCTCGGTCTCCCAGTCGGTGCGCCCGGCCTCCCAGGAACTCCTCGACTCGGTCAAGGCCGACCTCGACCTCCTCGACGGGGCCATCCCCGCCCGCTACTTCCGCAACTACGCCGAAGAGCCCTACCGCCTCAAGGCCCGCGCGATCGAGGCCAAGCTCGCCAACACCCGCACCCGCCACGCCGCGAGCCTGCCCCACCGGCCCGGCTTCGACTACGCCGACGCCCGCGAACTCCTCGCCGACCTCCAGGTCATGCGCGACTCCCTCGCCCGCCAGCGGGGCCAGCTGCCCGCCAAGGGCGTCCTCGACCGCGTCATCCGCACCGTCGGCGCGTTCGGCCTCCAGCTCGCCACCATGGACGTCCGCGAGCACTCCGAGGCCCACCACGCCGTCCTCGCCGAGCTCTACGACGCCACCGGCGAACTCGACAAGCCCTACGCCGACCTCACCGCCGCCGAGCGCGGCGCACTCCTCGCCCGCGAACTCTCCGGCCAGCGGCCCCTCGCCCCCGCGAACGTCGAACTCACCTCGGCCAACCGCAAGACCTTCGACGTGTTCTCCGCGATCCGCGACGCCCAGGCCCAGTTCGGCGCCGACATCGTCGAGTCCTACATCATCTCCATGACCCACGATCCGGCCGACGTCCTCGCCCCGGTCATCCTCGCCCGCGACGCCGGGCTCATCGACGTCGCGCGCGGAAGGGCCGACATCGGCTTCGTGCCCCTCCTCGAAGAGGTCGCCGAGCTCTCCGGCGCCGACGCCCTCCTCGACCAGCTGCTCAGCCACCCGGCCTACCGCGCCGTCGTGGCCGCGCGCGGCGACGTCCAAGAGGTCATGCTCGGCTACTCCGACTCCAACAAGGACGCCGGCATCACCGCCAGCCAGTGGTCGATCCAGGCCGCCCAGCGGCAACTTCGCGACACCGCCGCCAAGCACGGCGTGCGCCTGCGACTCTTCCACGGCCGCGGCGGCACCATCGGGCGCGGCGGCGGCCCCACCCACGAGGCGATCCTGGCCCAGCCCTCGGGCACGCTCGACGGCGCCATCAAGATCACCGAGCAGGGCGAGGTCCTCTCCGACAAGTACACGCTGCCCGCGCTGGCGCGCGAGAACCTCGAACTGACGGTCGCCGCTTCGCTCAAGGCGACGCTGCTGCACCGCGAGCCGCGCCACGAGCCGGCCGTGCTCGACCGCTGGTTCAGCGTCATGGACCAGACCTCGGAGGCCGCCAAGACCGCCTACCGGGGCCTTACCTCCCGCGAGGGCCTGGCCGAGTACTTCTGGGCCGTGAGCCCCACCGAGCTCTTGGGCGCGTTGAACATCGGTTCGCGCCCCTCCAAGCGCCCGAACACCGACGCCGGGCTCGAAGGCCTGCGCGCCATCCCGTGGGTCTTCGGCTGGACGCAGTCGCGGCAGATCGTCCCGGGCTGGTACGGCGTGGGATCGGGCCTGGCCGCCGCCCGCGCGGCGGGCCTGGGCGACGACATCGCCGAGATGTACGAGAAGTGGCACTTCTTCCGCAACTTCGTCTCCAATGTGGAGATGACGCTGGCCAAGACCGACCTCTCGATCGCCGAGCAGTACGTCTCGACCCTGGTCCCGGCCGCTCTCCAGCCGATCTTCGCCGCGATCAAGGCCGAGCACGAGACCACGGTGGCCGAGACCCTCGCCCTCACCGGCGGCGAGCGCCTCCTGGACGCCAACCCGCAGCTCGCTCGCACGCTCGAAGTGCGCGACCGCTACCTCGCGCCGCTCCACCACCTTCAGATCTCGCTCCTGAAGCGCTACCGCTCCGAAGGCGGCGCCGACGGCGACGTGGACCCGCAGCTCAAGCGGGCCCTGCTCATCACCGTCAACGGCATCGCGGCGGGCCTGCGCAACACCGGCTGATCGCACCGCACCGACCCTATAGGATATATCCTATAGGGTCGGTGCGTGCTCGCCTGAAACCGGCCGTGGTAGGTTCGGCGCTCCATCCGACCCGGGAGAGCCATGTCCAAGACCCTGCGAGTGAGCGTGCGCAACGCCCGGTTCCAGCAGTGGGAGACCCTGCTGCACAATCGGACCAAGCGCCACCGGGCCGGGTCGTTCCTGGTCCAGGGCGTCCGAGCGATCACGATCGCCGTCGAGCACGGCTGGACGATCGAGGCCCTGCTCTACGACGCCGACCGAGGGCGCCTCTCCGACTGGGCCCGAGCGCAACTCGCCTCGCCGCACATCGAGCGGTTCGCCGTCTCGGCCCCGCTCATGGCCGAGCTCGGCGAGAAGGACGAGGACGCCCCCGAACTCCTCGCCCAGGTCAAGATCCCGCAGCCGCGCCTGGTCGACCTCACCACCGGACCCGACTGGCTCGGCCTGGTGGTCGACCGCCCGACCAGCCCCGGCAACCTCGGCACCCTGATCCGCTCGGCCGACGCCTTCGGCGCCGACGCGGTGGTCATCACCGGCCGCAACGCCGCGGACCCCTACGACCCCAAGGCCGTCCGCGCCTCGACCGGCAGCCTGTTCGCCGTCCCGGTCGTCCACGCCGCCTCGGCCCACGAGGTCGCCGAATGGGCCCGCGCCCGTCCCGAGCAGCCCTTCATCGTCGGTACCGACGAGAAGGGCGAGCGGACCCTCGCCGACCACGACCTCGCGGGCCCGACCCTCATCGTGGTCGGCAACGAGACCACCGGCATGTCCAAGGCCTGGTTCGACCTCGCCGACGCCACCGCCCGAATCCCCATGTCCCCCAAAGCGGCCTCCTCCCTCAACGCCGCCAACGCCGGATCGGTGGCCCTGTACGAGGCGGCGCGTCAGCGCGCCGAATAGATCCGGAGCCCGCCGCGAGCGCGGTTCCCGTTCGGATTCGTTCGGATTCGCCCTGACCCGCCGATGCTCGGGGATGCTGTCGTCGTGCCCCGATTCAGGGGCGACAACGGCTCCGAGGAGTGGACAGATGACAGTGCAATCGGCGTCACCGAGACCGAAGTCCCGCACGGCGCTCAGAGCGCTCATGGTCGCGATCTTGAGCGCTCTGGTCATGGGCGGGGCGCTCAGCCTCGCCCCATCGGCGGCGCAGGCGGACGGCGCGACCGCCTACCTCGGGTGGTGGGAGCCTGCGTCCGGCCCCTGCGCGGGCAATCAGTGGACCCCGGCGGGCGTCGTCAGTGTCAATCCCGATCAGCGCAATTCCGGGTTCTTCTTCAAGAAGACCACGCACAGCCAGTTCTTCAAGACCGACCACTACATCAAGAACGGCGTCACCAAGGCGCAGCGGTACCACGTCTGCGAGAACGGCTATTTCCGGGGCTACTACTACTCCCCGATGGAATACGTCCACAAGTGGCAGTACGTGGAATGGAACTGCCACTCGGGCGCATGCAGGCCGCTGGGCTCATGGGAGACCGGATGGAATGCGGGAGTGCAGTTCTAGCCGCCGATCGGCCCGATGGGGATGAGTCGGGGCCCGCCGCTCGCGGCGGGCCCCGGCGAGCGAACGCCATTGCGTAGCGGCGGCGAGAGCGGGATATCATTCCCTTCTCTTCGGCCGTATTCGGCCGAAATCGCCGATTGGTGGTGTGATGCGTCCAAATCCACATCCGGGCACGGCGCAGACGCTCGACGACCTGGCCGATTTCCTGCGGGACCTGCGGACGGCCGCGGGGTCGATGCCGTTTCGCCGTATCCGCGACAACATTCGGGCCCACCGCCGCGCGCAGTCCATTCCAGACGACGCGCCGTCGATCGCGACCCTCCACGGCTACTTCAAGCACGGCCGGGTGCGCATGAGTCCCGGCACCGTGCTCGACATCGCCCGGGCCCTCGGCCTCGACGCCGCCGCGCTCGCCTCCCTCGAGCAGACCTGCCATCGGGTGCTCGAACGCGCCGACCGCTCCCTCATCGTCACCACCCGAGCGGCCGTCCCCGCCCCCACCCCGCGCTTCACGGGGCGCACCGAGGACCGCGCCCGCATCGTGCGCCTCGTCCAGAACGCCCGCGCCGCAGGCGAATCCGCGTTCATCGTCATCGAAGGCATGGCCGGGATCGGCAAGACCGAGCTCGCCCACCAGGCCGCCCGCGACCTCGCCGACGCCGGACTGGTCGAGGGCCCGGGCCTCTCGGCCGACCTGCGCGGCTACGACCCGCTCGAACCGCCCGCCGCCCCCGACGCGGTGATCCGCGGCTTCCTCGGCCACCTCGGCGTCCCCGGCCGCCGGATCGACGTCCTGAGCCCGGCGGCCCGGGCCGCACTCCTCCACGGCGAGTTGGCCTCCCGCGAGACACTCATCGTCCTCGACAACGCCGCCGACACCGCCCAAGTCGAGCCGCTGCTGCCGCGCGGCACGCCCTGCGTGGCCCTGGTGACGAGCCGCCGCAGGCTCACCGATCTCGCCGCGGCCACTCGGATCCCGCTCGACGTCGTGACCGCGGACGAGGCCGTGGACCTGCTCCGCGAGCACGACCGCACCGGGCGCCTCGACGCCGCACCGGAAGCGGCCCTCGCCCTGGTCGACCTGTGCAGACGCCTTCCGCTGGAACTGGCGGCCGTCGGGCGCCAACTGGAGGGCAGACCCGAGTGGGGGATCGGCGACCACGTCGAACGCCTGCGCCGGATTCCACCGGCCGAGCACAGTGGACCGGTGCTCGCCCTGTCCTACGACGGCCTCCCCGAACCAGCCCAGCGCCTGTTCCGACTCCTCGCCATCCACCCCGGGCGCAGGTATACCGCCGCCGACGTGGCCGCCCTCGCCGACGCCTCTGTGTCCGAAATAGACCGCGAGCTGACCCGGCTGTTCGACGAGAGTCTGCTCCTGCGAAGGCCCGCAGGCGCATATGAGTTCCACGATTCCGTCCGCGCCCTCGCGATCGACCTCGCCAATCGCGAGGACCCCGCCAGCGGCCAGCACGCGGCGGTGGCGAGCCTCCTGCGGCACTACCGGACTCGCCTCGAATCCGGGCAAGACCCACTGGACGCCGACCGCGCCGACCTCCTCGCCTGCCTCCACGTCTCAGGCCACGACGAGGCCGTGGCCGAACTCGCGAACCTCCTCAATCGCAGCCTGCGCACTCTCGGCCACTACGACGAGGCCAGGATCTGCAATGAGCGCCTGCTGCGCCTCGCCCGCCGATCGGGCGCGCTCGCATGGGAGGCCGACGCCCTCGCGGGCCTGGCCGAACTCGACCGCCTGACCGGCAGATTCCGGATCGCCGCCGAAGGCTTCGCACAGGCGCGACGTCTGCGGGCCGCCCTCGGCGACCGCGCCGGGGAGGCCGACGCGCTTCGCGGCCTGGCTCAGACCTCCTCCAATGACGACTATCCACTTGCGATCGAACGCTACCGGGCCGCGCTGGCGATCCACCGGGGAGTCGGCAATCCCGTGGGCGAGGCCGAAGCCCTCTGGGGCCTGGCCGAAATCGCCCTCACCATCGGCGACCTCACCGCCGCCGCGAGCCAGGCCGAAGCGGTCACGGCGATATGCCGTCGCATCGGCAACCGCCTCGGCGAGGCCTACGGCATGAGGGCTCACGCCGACGTGCTCGCCGAACAGGGCGACCTGGACGCGGCCACGCGAGGCTACCGAGCGTCCCTCGACCTCTGCGAACAGATCGGCAACCGCCGCGGCGGTGCCTACGCCGTGCGAGGCCTCGCCGGTGTCGCCCTGCGCGGCGGCGACCTCGACCGCGCCGAACGCCGCTACCGGCGCGCGCTCGACACCTGCCACGACATCGGCGACATCGCCGGAGAGGCCGACGCCCGTCGCGGCCTCGCTGAGACCGCTTTGGCCCGTAGTGATCTCGAAGCGGCCGCAGACGAATTCGACGCCGCGCTCCCGATCTACCGCGAGACCGGCGACCGCGTGGGCGAGGCGCACACCCTCGCCGGACTCGGCCACGTGGCCTGGCGAAGACGAGACCGAACGAAGGCCCGCCGCCACTGGCGACAGGCGCTTGAACTGGCCGAACGCGGCGGCCTCCCGCTCTCGGCCGCGCTGCGCGAGGCCCTCGACCGCAACGCCGTCACCGACTCGGTCTAGGAAGAAGCCTCCGCGAGCTTGCGTTCGTGCTGCTCGACCGCCTTGGCCCACAGGCCGTCCACCTCGTCGGCGGTGAGCGTGAGACCGAACGCGCCGCGCAGGAGCTCGCCGAACGCGTCCCGGTCGGCGATCACCCGCACCGACTTCCCTTCGGGCAGGCGCGGATCGAAGACCGTGAGCGTCCGGGCCCGCAGGACCCACATCTCGGTCTCGGTGGGGCGCTGCACGGTCAGCGTCTTCACGAACGGGGAGTCCGCCGAGGTCGAGAGCTTCAGGCACCGCTCTTCGAACTCCTCGACGCGCCGCGAGGCGAGCTCGAAGTCGAACGTCAGGTTCGCCACCCGCGGGTCGATCGAGCAGCGCCACGTGTCCTCGCCGAGGCTCCACACCCCGAAGTTGAACGCGCCCACCCGGTACGAGCCGTCGCGGATCGGGAGCGGGTCGCGGAACCCGGTGCCCATCCCGGCGTCGGCCAGGTACTCCTCGCCACTGGGGAACCGCACCACCAGCGGCATGTGGTTCCACCAGTTGCCCTCGCCCTCGGTCTCGACGGCCACGCCGCCGAGGACCCGCCGCACGTCGAAACCCAAGGCCTCCAACGCGTGCGCGAGGGTCCCGTTCTGCTCGTAGCAGTACCCGCCCCGGCCGCCCTCGACGAGCTTGGCGTGGAGCGCGTCCGCGTCGATCCTGATCGACCGTCCCAATTGGATGTCGAGGTTCTCGTACGGCATCGCATCGACGTGGGCGCGGTGGATCCGCCGCAGGGCGTGCAGCGTGGGACGGCGCGGAGCTTTGACGCCGACGCGCTTGAGGTAGGCGGCCGTCTGGGCGGAGTCGAACACCCCTCGACCATAGCGCGACCGCGTCGACCTGGGTCTCCTCGTGATCGGACCGATACGCGAATGACGTTGCGGGACTGGCGTTTCGTCCCCCTTGGGACCGCGAGTGTCGTGCGCGTGTGGGATAGTCTCACCAATCTCTCCCCGACCGTGCTCTCAGAACTGCCCTTGAAGGAGTCCCCGCTATGGTCATGGGCCCGACCCACGCCATGTCAGGCGCCGCCCTGTGGCTCGCAGGATCGGCGGTGGCCGACATCGCGTTCGGCATCGACCAGTCCTCGGCCGAACTCGTCGTCGGCACCATCGTCTGCTCAGGCGCCGCCCTCTACCCCGACATCGACTGCGCGGGCAAGGTCACCGAGAACAAGGGCGGGTCCACTGTGGCCCGCTCGTTCGGTGTGGCCTCCCTGTTCGTGGCCGAGATCGTGGAGCGCCTCTGCTACTGGTTCTATCTCCTGACCAAGTCCAAAAAGGACAAGAAGCGGAAGAACGGCCACCGCACCTTCACCCACACCGCCGTCCACGCGGGGCTGGTCGGCCTCGGCACCGGGTACCTGGCCGCCCAGTTCGGGAAACCCGCGGTGATCGCGATCCTGTTCGTGCTCACCGGTCTGGCCGTGCGCGGCCTGCTCGCCGAGACCGTGGCCAAGAAAGGCTGGATGGTCACCACCGGCGTGGCCCTGGCCTCCTCGTACGGCATGTACCGGCTCCTGCCCGAGGGCCGCGACTACTGGATCCTCGGCCTGGCCATGGGGATCGGCTGCTTCATCCACATCCTCGGCGACATGATCACCAAGATGGGCTCGCCGCTGATCTTCCCCGTCCCGATCAAGGGCGCCCGCTGGAAGGACATCGGCCTGCCCAAGAACGTGGCCATCCGCGCGGGCGGCAAGGAGGAGAACCGCATCCTCCTGCCCATCCTCACCGTCCTGGTCGTCATCGGCATGTTCTACAACCTGCCCGAGATCCAGGACCTCCTGTTCGAGACCGGCGGGCGGGGCGCGTCCGAGTAGGCCGCCGAGCGGGCGGGCCCCGGGCCCGCCCGAGGTAGACTCGACCGATCGCCGGAGCATCCCCGCCAGGGAATGTCTCCGGCCGTCCGTCGTGCCCGCAGCACGCACACCGCGCAGGGAGCCCGCGAATGTCCGAAGGCAGAAACCACCCGCAGCCGAAGCTGGAACACCTGCTCGCGGCCGCCGCCGCCTCCCCGAAGCTCGCGCGGCTGGCCGAGCTGGCCGCCGATTCGGGACGCCAGGTCGACGTCGTGGCCGTGCCCGGCGCGCGCCCGCTCGCCCTCGCCCAGGCCGCGACCCACGCCGCCGGGCCGGTGCTCGCGATCACCGCGACCTCCCGCGAGGCCGAGGAGCTGGCCGAGTCGCTCGCGTCCTTCATCGCCGAGGACGACATCGCGCTCTACCCGGCCTGGGAGACCCTCCCGCACGAGCGCCTCTCCCCGCGTTCGGACACCGTCGGCGCGCGCCTCGAACTCCTGCACCGCATCCACGCCGGCGACGTCCCGCGTGTCATCGTCACGCCCGTCCGCGGCGCGCTCCAGCCGCAGCTCAAAGGCCTCGGCGCACTCGAACCGGTGCACCTGCGCCGCGGCGACGAGACCGACCTGACCGCCCTGGCCGCGCACCTGGTCGAACTCGCCTACGAGCGCGTCGACCTGGTCGAGAAGCGCGGCGAGTTCGCCGTGCGCGGCGGCATCCTCGACGTGTTCCCGCCCACCGCGCAGCACCCGCTGCGCCTGGAGTTCTTCGGCGACGAGGTCGACTCGATCCGCGAGTTCTCGGTGGCCGACCAGCGTTCCCTCGACGAGGTCCCCGAGCTGCGCGCCGTCGCGTGCCGCGAACTGCTCCTGACCGAGGACGTGCGCGAGCGGGCCGCCGACCTCGGCGAGACCTACCCGGGCCTGGCCGAGATGTGCGCCAAGCTCGCCGAAGGCATTCCCGTCGAAGGCATGGAGTCCCTGCTCACGGCCCTCGCCGGACCCGACCGTCTGGAACTGTTCCAGCAGGTCCTGCCCCCCGACGCGCTGGTGGTCGCGATCGAGCCCGAGCGCATCCGCACCCGAGCGCTCGACCTGGTCGCCACCTCCAACGAGTTCCTGGAGGCCTCCTGGGCCGCGGCGGCGGCCGGTGCCCAAGCGCCCGTCGACCTCGGCGGCGGCAACTTCCACGACCTCGCCGAGGCCCGCACCGCGGCTCTGGCGGCCGGGCAGCGCTGGTGGACGATCTCGCCGTTCGCCGTGGCCCCCGACGAGGACGAGACGGCGGCCGAGCTCGCCGCGATCACCGGTGAACCGCTCCACTATGGATCGGTGGACGACGATTCGATCACCGTCGACCTCGGCATCACCGAAACCCCGCGCTACCACGGCAACACCGAACAGCTCGTGGCCGACATGCGGGCCTGGACCGGCGAGGGCCGCGCCGTCGCGGTGGTCTATCCGGCGCTCGGCGGGGCCGAGCGGGCGGCCGAGCAACTGCGTTCCGAAGGCATCGGCGCTCACCTGGAGGCCGTCCCGGAGTCGTTCCGGCCCGGCGAAGTGGTCGCCTGCACCGGCACGCTCGCGCTCGGTTTCGCCGACGCCGCTTCGGGTCTGGTGGCCGTCACGGCCGCCGACATCGCCGGGGGCAAGGCCCTCGCGGCCCAGAAGCCCCGCAAAGGCAAGGCCGCCAAGCGCCGCGGTTCGGTCAACCCGCTGGAACTGTCCCCTGGGGACTTCGTGGTCCACGACGCGCATGGCGTGGGCAAGTACGTGGAACTGGTGCGGCGCACCATCGGCGGGGCCGACCGCGAGTACCTGGTGATCGAGTACGCCGCGTCCAAGCGAGGCCAGCCCGGCGACCGCCTGTTCGTGCCGACCGACTCGCTCGACCAGCTCACGCGCTACGTCGGCGGCGAGCAGCCGACCGTCCACAAGCTCGGCGGCACCGACTGGCAGAAGACCAAGCGCCGGGCCCGCAAGGCCGTGCGCGAGATCGCCGCGGAGCTCATCCAGCTGTACGCGGCGCGTCAGGCCGCCGAGGGGCACGCGTTCAGCGCCGACACGCCTTGGCAGCGCGAGCTCGAAGACGCGTTCCCCTACATCGAGACCCCCGACCAGATGTCGGCCATTGTGGACACCAAGTCCGACATGGAGGCCCGCGTCCCCATGGACCGCCTGGTGATGGGCGACGTGGGCTACGGCAAGACCGAAGTGGCCGTGCGGGCCGCGTTCAAGGCCGTCCAGGACGGCAAGCAGGTCGCCGTCCTCGTTCCGACCACGCTCCTGGCGAGCCAGCACTACAGCACCTTCGTCGAGCGCATGGGCCAGTTCCCGGTGAAGATCAAGCAGCTCTCGCGGTTCCAGTCCACGCGGGAGGCCGCCGAGATCCAGAAGGGCATCGCCGCGGGCGAGGTCGACATCCTGGTCGGCACCCACCGGCTGCTCCAGGCCGAGACCCGGTTCAAGGACCTCGGACTGATCATCGTGGACGAAGAGCAGCGGTTCGGGGTGGAGCACAAGGAGAAACTCAAGGCCCTGCGCACCGCCGTGGACGTGCTCACGATGTCCGCGACGCCGATCCCGCGCACCCTGGAGATGGCGGTGACCGGCATCCGCGAGATGTCCACGATCGCCACCCCGCCCGAGGAGCGCCACCCGGTCCTGACCTACGTCGGCGCGTGGGAGGCCCGGCAGGTCGCCGCCGCGATCCGCCGCGAGCTCCTGCGCGACGGGCAGGCGTTCTACCTGCACAACCGCGTCGAGTCGATCGACCGGGCCGCGACGCGGCTGCGCGAGCTCGTCCCCGAGGCCCGCGTGGCCGTCGCCCACGGCAAGATGAGCGAGACCGAGCTCGAACGGATCATGCAGGGCTTCTGGGAAGGCGAGTTCGACGTGCTCGTCTCGACCACGATCATCGAGTCCGGCATCGACATCCCCAACGCCAACACGCTCATCGTCGAGCGCGCCGACCTCCTCGGCCTCTCGCAGCTGCACCAGATCCGCGGCCGCGTCGGGCGCTCGCGCGAGAGGGCCTACGCCTACTTCCTGTACCCGCCCGAGCAGCCGCTCTCCGAGACCGCGCACGAGCGGCTGGCGACGATCGCGCAGCACTCCGAGCTGGGCGCGGGCATGTACGTGGCCATGAAGGACCTGGAGATCCGCGGCGCGGGGAACCTGCTCGGCGCCGAGCAGTCCGGGCACATCGCCGACGTCGGGTTCGACCTGTACCTGCGGATGGTCGGCGAAGCCGTGACCTCGTTCAAGGGCGGCGGCGAGGAGCCCCCGGCGCCGGTGAAGGTCGAGCTGCCGCTGGACGCGAACATCCCGTTCGACTACATCGAGGTCGAGCGCCTGCGATTGGAGATGTACCGCAAGATCTCCGAGGTCCACGACGCGGCCGAGCTCGACGAGGTGCGCGAGGAGATGGAGGACCGGTACGGGCCCGCGCCCGATCAGGTCCAGACCCTGTTCCACTTGGCGCGCTTCAGGCTTCTGGCCCGCGCCCACGGCCTCACCGACGTGGCCGTGCAGGGCAAGAACCTCAGGTTCTCCACAGTGGAGCTTCCGGACTCCAGGCAGCTGCGTCTGGGCCGCCACTACCCGGACGCCCACTACAAGGACGCCGCGGGCCTGATCAGCGTCCCGCGCCCGACCACGTCCAAGATCGGCGGCAAGCCCCTCGAAGGCCTCGCGCTGCTCCAGTGGTGCGCCGACCTCATCACCGACGTGGTGCCCGAAGCATGAGAGGATCCCGGCCCGCCGCGGCGGGCCGGGACCTGCGGTCTATCCGCAGTGGACCTTGTAGCGCTGGCCGGTCGCGTAGGAGCCGTTGCGCGTCTCCACGATGCCCTCCACGTTCAGGCACCGGCCCGACATGTTCACGCCCGCAGGGGTGTACACCGGGCCCGCGTAGTACGAGTAGTCCTTGTCGTCCTGGTCGTACCTGTCGTAGTAGCCCTCGGCCCAGATGATGACGCCCTTGCGGCCGTTGAAGCCGTAGGTCTCGCCGGTGGCGTTGAGCACCGCGCAGTTGCGCTTGGCGCTGGAGGAGTAGTACACGTCGATGTAGGCGACGGTGCCCTTGGTCGCGTGGTTGACCGCGTAGTGTCCGATGTGGCCGTACGAGGAGCCGCACGGCCCCACGGCCGCGGCCGGGGAGGCGATGAGGAAGGTCGCCGAGACCACGCCGAGGGTCACGGCGAGGATCGACATGACGACGCGGCGCGTGGCCGTGCGCATCTGAGCTTTCATCGAGGAACGCTCCAACTCTGTTCAATTGCGGGTGGATACAGGGATCGTCCACATGCTAACGCCCCCAAGGAAACAGTTGCCTTCGAGGCGCTTGCGCGCGGGTGTCGCCCCGCGCCTGCGCGACCGAGCCTCCCCGACATGCCATCATCGACGGACCATCGGCGTCCCGGGAGGGAACATGACCGCGCCCGCGCAGCCCCGGCCGCTCACCGTCCGCGTCCTCATGGTCCTGCTGGTGCTCAGCTGGCTCGACTTCATGGCCGTGCTCATCCCCGAGTACTTCGCGTGCGGCCCGCACGACCCCGACTGCCGCCGCCTCGGCTACACCAGCCCGGCGTTCCTCACCTTCGCGGTGGTCGCGGCCTCGCTGCTCCTGTTGTACGCCTTCGCGATCTGGCACCGCCAGGCCTGGGCCTGGTTCCTCGCGATCATCACCACCGGCGTCCCGGCGATGCTCCTCCTGGCCGACGTCGGGGCCTGGCTCGCCGCCCCGCCGCTCGGGAAGCTCGCCGGATTCCTCGACCTGGCCTGCGTCGGGCTCCTCGTCTCGCACCCGGTCTGGCGCTGGGCCAGGGTCCGCCCCGGATCGAACCGCGATTGAGGGCGGATTCACCGTAGAATCGAAGGCACCTCGTTCATAGGAGTGCCCCATGAACAGCTCAGACACCGCTCCGCTCTACGACAAGCCCCACGCGGTCGACCTCGCCCAGGTCCTGATGGTCTTCCAGTACTTCATGGTGGTCTCCACCAGCATCGGCCTCGGACCACGCCTGCTCAAATGGGGCGAGGCCCAGACCTCCGACGTGCCGTTCATGGCCGACCTCGCCGACGCCGTGCGCATCGGCGGCGGGTTCCCCATCTTCGTGGTGATCCCCTCGGTCGTGATCCTCACGATCCCTTACGTCGCAACAGTTCTGGCCCTCGGCTCCGGCCGCCCGTGGGCCCGGCCCACCGCGGTCGTGTTCGTCCTGGTGAACACCGTGATCGGGATCGCCGGGCTCGACCAGACCTACGGGACGGTCCCCACGTACGTGCTCTCGCCGATCTGGATCGCGCTGGCCGCGGGCGTGGTCGGAGGGCTCGCGACCCGCAAGGCCCGGCAGTGGTCGCGTCAAGGCGGTTGGGCCCCTTGGTACGAGCGCTACGCGCAGGACCAGGCCCGGGGCCGTCCCCGCCCGCGTCGTTGAACCGCGGCCCGGCCTCTCGGCCGGGCCGCGGCGGGTCACACTTCGAAGCCGCGGAACAGGATCGAGGCCACGCCGAGCGCGATCAGCAGGTTGAACACCGCCGCGCCGCCGAAGACCGCGATGGGCTTCCATCCGGCCTCGCGCAGCCGCGTCAGGCGGAACTCCAGCCCGATCGAGACGAACGCGAGGATGAGGAACCAGGTGCGCAGGTCGTTCGCCACCCCGATGGTCGCCGCGCCGGCGTCGCCGGCGGAGTTGAGGTACAGCGTGGCGATCACCGAGGCGAGCACGAACCCGAGCACGAACTTCGGGAACCGGGTCCACAGCGCACCGAGCCCGGGGCGGGCCGCGCCGGGCTTGCGTTCGACCTTGTACGTGAAGTACGCGGTGAGCGCGACGGCGACCAGGCCCATGAGCACGTTCTGGGTGGCCTTGACGACCGCCGCGATCTGGAGGGCCTCTTCGCCGACGAGCGCGCCCGCCGCGGCCACGGCCGCGGTGGTGTCGATGTTGCCGCCGATCCAGGCACCGGCCACCGGAGCCGACAGGCCCAGCGTCTCGGCCAGCCACGGCAGCAGGAAGATCGACGGCAGCGCGAACAGGATCACCAGGCTCGCGGTGTACGCCAACTGCTCCCGCCGCGCGCGCACCGCTCCGGCGGCGGTGATCGCGGCGCTCACGCCGCAGATCGACACCGCCGAGGACAGGAGCGCCCGCAGCTTCTCGTCCACGCCCAGTCGCCCTGCGAGCCACCAGGTGAAGAAGAACACCGAGGTGACCACGATGAGCGCCTGGGCGATCGCGGGCCCCGCGGCCCGGGCGATCACCGACAGGTTGATCGAGGCGCCCAGCAGCACCAGACCGGTCTTGATGAAGAACTCGGTCCGGAACCCGCCGGAGACCTTGTCGCGCAACCCGGTGAGCGTCACGATCAAGCCGCCGAGGAGTCCCAGCACGATCGCGTACACCGGATACTCGACGGCCGAGGCGAAGTCGGCGAACGAGGTCCCCGCCGCCCACTCGGGCACGTTCTGCTCCAGGTACCGCGTCGCGGCCCCGAGCACGAGCACGATGAGCACGCCGACCAGGGCGAACCCCCAAGGAGCACGGGGCGCGTCCTCCTCGGCGACTTCCACTTCCTCAGGCTGCGGGTCAGCAGACTCCGGGGCTTCCTTCAGCGGCGCTTCGGCCGCTTCAGGGGCTTCTTCAGCGGCCTCTTTCGGCCGCACGGTCTCTTCGGCCATTACGGAATCACCCCTTCGGGAATGACACCGATCAACACCAGGGCAAGCAAGACCAGGCCAACGACAACCGCCGCCCAATCCTCACTGACAGCCGTCCTACCGGCCTTCTCCGGGGTGGAGGAACCATCACTGCTCACGGGGCACGTCCTTTCACGAAAGCAGACTACTCCCATAGGAATACTAGAAACCCGAACAACCGTCAATACCCCGCCCACCCAGCGGAACTGCTCTCGCGCGACCGGGGGTGGGCGGATTGTGGGGGAGGCGGAGGTGAGGTTAGGGTCACAGGGGCAGTTGAATCGAAGGGGTTTCGTCGTGCGTGGTTCGCGGTTGGTCGCTGTGGCGGCTGTTGGGTTGGTTTCGTTGGGGGCCTGCGGGAGTGAGCAGGGTGCGGCGATGTTCGTGGGGGATGAGCGCGTCTCCGAGGACGTCATCGACGGGTATGTCGAGGGCATCGTGGACCTTCGGGTCGAGCAGGGCGAGGACCTCGCGATCCACGACTTCGCCGAGGACCGCGAGCAGGCCGTGATCTACGTGCTGTACGCCGAACTCGGGCGGGCCGCGGACCTCGGGCCGGTCGACACCGCCGGGGCCGCCGACGAGTTCGAGGAGCTCTATCTCGAGGCCGCCGGGTACTACGAGGCCATCATGACCGCCTCCGAACCGCGCGAGCTCACCCAAGCGGAGATGGAAGCCCTGGTCGCGGCCGCCGCCGAAGACCCCGGGCTCGCCGGCGCCACCGTCACCGACCTCCAGATGCTCGCCGGGTTCACCGACGACCTCGCCGCCTACGTCGACGAGTACGACATCGCCGTCAACCCCCGCTACGGCGACTTCGACCTCAGCCCGCTCCCCTCGATCTTCCCCGTCGAGGTGCCGCAGCGTTGAGCACCGTCACCTGGCTCCTGACCTCGCCCCGCATCCCCGCCGGACTGCTCTCGGTCGAGGCCTGGGACGCCCTCCACGAGGCCGAAGCCGTCGCCGCGTTCGACGAATCGCCCACAGTGGAGGCCGTCCGGGACGCGGGGATAGACGTCGACCTCGTCGAGGACGCCGCCGAATTCCTCGAAGCGGGCGGCGTATGGATCGTAGGCGAAGAAGGCGACGAGGAACTGCGCGAAGCCCTCGCCGAATACGTCGCGGGCGGCGAGATCGAACTCGACATCGTCTACGGCTCTTGGGATCCGCCCGGCGCGCGCCTGCTCGACCTGGTCGAGGCCGTGGCCCGCCTGCACGCCGAGGACGGCTGCCCCTGGCACCGCGCCCAGACCCACGCCACCCTCGGCCCCTACCTCCTCGAAGAGTCCTATGAGGTCCTCGACGCGATCGCCGCGGACGACCCCGACGAACTCCGCGAGGAACTGGGCGACCTGCTCTTCCAACCGCTCCTGCACGCCTCGCTCGCCGAGGACTTCGACATCGACGACGTGGCCGGCGACCTGGTCGAGAAGATCGTGCGCCGCCACCCCCACGTGTGGGGCGACGCCGATCCCGAAGACCTGTACCGGCATTGGAACGAGGCCAAGGCCGCCGAGAAGCCCCACCGCGACCACCCGGCAGACGGCGTCTCGCGCCAGCTCCCCTCACTCGCGCTGGCCGCCAAGGTGATCGAGCGCTTCGAGGACCAGGGCGAGGCGCTCGACCTGCCCGAGCTGCCCGAGGGGATCAAGGTCGAGGCCGCCGACGTGGGGGACTTCCTCCTCGCCGCGGTCGCCGCCGCCCGGGCCGCCGGGGTCGACCCGGAGCTGGCCCTGCGCCGGGCCGTGACCGAGCGCGCAGGCCTGGAGCCGCTCGAAACCCCAGGTCCGCACGTATCCGAGACCATCGAGCACGAGGACGCATCCTAGACGCTCGCTGACAGAACTTCACAATAATGTTTCGTTGGCCTTAACAATCGTGGCAATCCTTGCTACGGTCGTTGTCATGCCATCCGCAGACGCAAGTGCCGCGAGCCCTCGGGTTTCCGGCACCCAGGTCAGAGGAACGGACGACCCCCGGTCGCTGGACCTGAGCCGCCCGAGCGCCGCAGACGGGACCCCGATGTGGGAACTCGCCGCGGACGCGGGCGGACTCGACGTCAACAGCAGGTACGCCTACCTGCTGTGGTGCCGCGACTTCGCGGACACCAGCGTCGTCGCCCGCGAGGGCGACCGCATGGCGGGGTTCATCACCGGATACCGGCGCCCGGCCGCGCCCGACACGCTGTTCGTGTGGCAGGTGGCCGTCGGCCCGGACTTCCGCCGCCGCGGACTGGCATCGCGCATGCTCGGCCACGTGGTCGATTCCCTGCGCGCGCAAGGGGTTCGCTTCATCGAGGCGACCGTGACCCCCGACAACAAAGCGTCGCTGCACCTGTTCGCGTCGTTCGCCGAGAAGGCGGGCGCGGATTTGACGCGTGACGTGCTGTTCTCCGAGCACGAGCTCGGCTCCGACCACGAACCTGAGGTGCTGCAACGCATCGGACCGCTCCCCGAGCGGGCCGAAGGCGCCTCTCGTCCGTTCTCCGGTTCCTTCGAACCGCTGGAGTCCCCATCGGACTCCCGCGGTTCGGCCCCGGACTGAGTCCGCCCTACCCGGGCATCGACGACTGCGCCAAGGCAGGCGTCGCCGTAGCCGACCCGGGTATGTGCCCCGGCTGCCCGGCCGGGAAGCGGAGAACCGCCAATCAGGCCGACCCAGAGAGACTCATGCAGGTTTTCGAACAGGTCGAATCAGAAGTCCGCTCATACTGCCGCAACTGGCCCACGGTGTTCACCACGGCCAGAGGCAGCCGCATCGACGACGAACAGGGGAGGTCGTACCTCGACTTCTTCGCCGGGGCAGGCTCGCTCAACTACGGGCACAACCACCCCGAGCTCAAAGAGGCCCTCCTGGCCTATCTCGCCGAGGACAACATCGTCCACACGCTCGACACCTACTCCGCGGCCAAGGCCCGGTTCCTGGAGACCTTCCGCGACCTCGTGCTCGCGCCGCGGGGCCTCGACTACAAGGTCCAGTTCCCCGGCCCCGCGGGGAACAACGCCGTCGAGGCCGCGCTCAAGCTGGCGCGCAAGTACACCGGCCGCGAGACCGTGGTCTCCTTCACCAACGGCTTCCACGGCATGACCCTCGGGGCCCTCGCGGTCACCGGGAACTCCATGAAGCGCGGCGGCGCGGGCGTCCCGCTCAACAACGCCGCGACCATGCCCTACGACAACTACATGGACGGTCGCACGCCCGACTTCCTGTGGCTGCGAAGCCTTCTGGAGGACCCGGGCTCCGGCCTCGACCGGCCCGCCGCGGTCATCGTGGAGACCGTGCAGGGCGAAGGCGGCGTGAACGTGGCCAGCGAGGAGTGGCTGCGCGGGCTCGAATCGGTCTGCCGCGAGCACGAACTGCTGTTCATCGTGGACGACATCCAGATGGGCTGCGGCCGAACAGGTCCGTTCTTCTCCTTCGAACGGGCCGGGATCACCCCCGACATCGTGACGCTCTCGAAGTCGTTGTCGGGCATGGGGCTCCCGTTCGCGCTCACGCTGATGAAACCGCACCTGGACGTGTGGGAGCCCGGCGAGCACAACGGCACCTTCCGCGGGTTCGCGCCCGCGTTCGTCACCGCGACCGCCGCCCTGGAGACGTTCTGGCGCAACGACTCCCTGACGGCCGATGTGGACTCCCGCGCCGACTGGCTCGACGGGGAACTGGGCGGCATCGTGTCGGCCCACCCCGAGCTTGGGCTCTCGACCCGCGGCCGGGGTCTCGCGCGTGGCCTGGTCTTCGCCGAGCCCGCCCACGCCGGCCTCGTATGCCAGGAGGCCTTCGCGAACGGCCTGCTCATGGAGACCTCGGGCGCCGAGGACGAGGTGGTCAAGCTGCTCCCGCCGCTGAACACCCCGCAGGACGAGTTCGAGGAGGGCATCGCGGTCATCCGAGAAGCCGTCGCGACCGTGGCGAAGGAAGCCGAAGCGGAGGTGGCGGCATGATCGTCAGACGCCTCGAAGACCTCATCGGGACCGACGCCGATGTCGAGGGCGGCGACCGCGACCGCGCCCACGGCACCTGGCGTTCCCGCCGTCTCCTGCTCGCCAAGGACGGCGCGGGGTTCTCCCTGCACGACACCGTCCTCTATGCGGGAACCTCCACGACCATGCACTACGCCAACCACCTCGAGGCGGTCTACGTCATCGAGGGCGCGGCGAAACTGCGCGACCTGGAGACCGGCGACGTCCACGCCCTCACCCCCGGAACGATGTACGTCCTCGACGGCGGTGAGCGCCACACGCTCGACGTCGAGGCCGATCTGCGCTGCGTGTGCGTGTTCAACCCCCCGGTCACCGGCCGGGAGGTCCACGACGCGAACGGCGTCTACCCGCTCCTGACCGAATAGCCGGAACCACGCGCAGGAAGGATCACCATGTTGTCCACCTCCACCACCGACCGCTACCCGACCCGGCGCTACCGGGAACCGCGCCTGGTCTACCGCACCGACGACCCCACCGTGTGGGGCACCCCGGCCGACGGGCCGCTGACCGCCGAGCAGCTCGACGGCCACGCCCTCGACGGCTTCACCTCCCTCCCGGGCCTGCTCGAAGGCGCCGAACTCGGCGAGGCCGAGGCCGAACTGACGCGGCTGATGCACGACCCCGCCCTCGACGGCGACGAGCGCGTCATCCGGGAGCGGGGCACCGACGAGGTCCGCTCGGTCTTCGACGTGCACCGGCTCTCGGAGTTCTTCGCCGAGCTCATCAAGAGCGAGCGCATCGCCGGGGTGGCCCGCCAGATCCTCGGCTCGGACGTCTACGTCCACCAGAGCCGGGTCAACTACAAGCCCGGCTTCGGCGGCGCGCCCTTCGAGTGGCACTCCGACTTCGAGACCTGGCACGCCGAGGACGGCATGCCGCGCATGCGGGCGGTCAGCCTCTCGTTGGCGCTCACCGAGAACTACGCGTTCAACGGCTCGCTGATGATCATGCCCGGCTCGCACCAGACGTTCGTCTCGTGCGTGGGCGCGACCCCCGAGGACAACTATAAGTCCTCATTGGTGCGTCAGGAAGCCGGTGTGCCCGACCAGGACTCGGTGCGGATGCTCGCCGACAAGCACGGCATCCACCAGTTCACGGGCGCCTCGGGCTCGGCGGTGTGGTTCGACTCGAACTGCATGCACGGCTCGAACGGGAACATCACGCCGTTCCCGCGCTCGAACCTGTTCATCGTCTTCAACAGTGTCCACAATGCCCTTGAGGACCCCTTCGCGGCCGACCGACCCCGCCCCGAGCACCTCGGGTCGCGGGACTGGCAGGTCCTGCGTTAGGGCGTGTGTGGGAACCCCCGACGGCCGTTATCCGGCCCATTCGCCCGCTTGCTTCGTTGTCGGGCCCCTGCATACAACACCGGTATGCAGGGGCCCTTCCGCCTCCCGACCGAACGAATGGACTCGGATACCGACGCGCCGCGAGTTCCCACACACGCCCTAGGGCTTCGGGAAACGGGGGCGCGGGCCCGGCTCGAAAGAGCCGGGCCCGCGCCGTTGCCTTGTCTCCCTAAGGATTCGCCTTTAACCGGCCGGAACGGTCGGCACGTCGTCCGCGTCGTATTCAGGTGCCGGGAGCGCGGCGAGCAGCTCGGTGAGCATGGCTCGGTCGATCGGGGCCTCGTCCTGCCACTGGATCCAGATGCCCACGGCCCAGCCTTCGGCGGAGGCGCGGGTGAGGTAGATCTCGTGCTCGGTGTACGGGTCCCAGTCCTCCTCCTCGAACTGGGGCTCGTAGAGCGTGGTCCGCTCCTCGAAGGTCCAGGTCTCGCCGTCGTCGCCTTCCTCGGTGGAGCACTCGAACCTCTCCTTGCACACCGTCAGGTGCGGGTCCCAGAAGCCGGTGTCCGAAGCGCCCGGAATCCAGCCACCGGGCAGGTAGTACCGCAGGTCGAAGTAGACGTCTCCGGTGGACTCGTCGATGGTGGTCTCGAACGGGAGCGTGCCGTTGGCCGAGTAGGACCGCTGCATGTTCGCGCCGCGGTACATCTGGCCGAGCGAGACGGATGAGCCGTTGCTGAGGGTCGCCTCCGGGTAGAGGCGCACCAACGCGTCGAGGGCTTCGTCGTACGTCGCCTCGGCCTGCGCCTCGGCCTCATCGGAGAAGGCCCACTCGTCCTCGTCGTAGACCCAGCCCAGCGGGACCTCAACCAGCTCGCCGACCGGGGCCAGGCTGCTGGTGTCGAACTCCAGCTCCGGCATGGCCAGCGCCGCCTCGGTGAGCGCGTCCAGGTCCAGCGGGTAATCCGTGCCCGAGCAGTTGTTCCAAGTGACGCGCAGGCCCGTGCCGTTCGGGTAGACCACCGCGACCTCGGCGGCGCAGCCGTGGTCGGCGACCATCAGCGTCCGGCCGTCGTCCAGTGCCTCGGTGGTGAACTCGGGGGCCTCGTCGGTGAAGTAGGGGCCGTCGCTGATGAGGTGCTGGGGGAACAGCTGCTCGGTGATCGGGCCGGGCTCGGCCGTCCAGCCGCCGGGCAGGGCCACCTCGAACTCGAAGATCGTCCGCAGCCACTGGTCCTGCTCCTCGACCTCGCCGCCTCGGTAGCTGCGGAGGTACGTCTGGCCGTACGCGCCGGGCCGCTGGTCGACACCGACGTTGGCGCCGGAATCGTAGGCCATGCACTGCTCGTACTCGTCCTGGGCGGCGTCGCCGTAGGTGGGATCGCTGAGGATCCACTCGCAGTTCTCTTCCTCACCGAGGTTCTGCGGGTCGTCCCACACCCCGCCGTCGACCAGCAGATCTCCGAACGCGGCCGTGGCCGCCTCCTTGACCTGCATCAGCTCTTCGGATTCGTGCTGGTAGCCCTCGCCGTAGAGGAGATGACCCCAGTTCTCGCTGTACGGGTAGCCGGCCATCGAGGGGTCGGTGACCTCTTCGGCCGCAGGCGGGTTCGCGTCCGGGGCGTCTTCGTCGGTCTCCCCGGTGCCGCCGGGCAGCCCGGTGATCGACACGGCCAGGACCGCGGCCACGGCGGCCACGCCCGCGGTGGCGGCGCCGCCGAGGAAGGCGCGGTGGCGGCGGCGCGCGCGATACCCGTCGCTCACGATCCGGTCGAGGTCCAGCTGGGCGGGCGGAGGCGGGGGCTCGGACGCGGCCTCCCGGAACACCGCCCCTGGATCGTCTTGGAAGTTCATGCTCATTCGCTTTCTCGGCTAGGCCCGGACGGGGACGGCGGACTCGGTGAGGAGCTCTTTGAGCTTGCGCAGCCCTTTGGCGGACTGGCTCTTCACCGTGCCGGTCGAACAGCCCATGGCGGTGGCGGTCTCGTCGACGGACAGTTGCTCCCAGTACCGGAGCACGAGCGTCGCGCGTTGCCTCGCGGGCAGCCGGTTGAGCGCAGCGATCATTTCGAGTCGCTGGTCAACCGCCTCCTGGGGGCGTTCGAGACGCTGCACTGGGAGCTCGGACGTGGCGCGCTCGCGGCGCACCCAGCTCAGGCGGCGGTGGGAGATGAAGACGTTCGTGACGATCTTGCGGACGTACGCCGGAGCGCCGCCCGGTTCGACCCGGTGCCAGGCCGCGAACATCTTCGTCAGCGCCTTCTGCACCAGGTCGTCGGCCTCGAACCAGTCTCCGCACAGCAGATACGCGTATCTGCGCAGGCTGTCGCGCTGGGCTGTCGCGAAGGCTCGGAACTCGGCCTCTTGCTGCTCCTTGGTCTTCACTTGGCCTCTTTCGGGTGACGGGTAGGGGGTCGGGCCCGACCCCGCACGGTGGATGCGGTCGAACCCGGCTATCTGAGTACGCGGCGGGCGGTGCCGGGGTTGCCCCGGAAAACGGGGATTCTCAGGCGGCGGCGCGGGCTGCGCGCAGGGCCCGCAGCGAGGAGGCCGCGACCCAGGCCGAACCGGCCGCCGAGGCCGCGGCCAGGAACGGCAGCGCCGCCGGCGTCCCGGCGGGGTCGGCGATGAGCATGATCGCGACCGACCCGGCCAGCGCGGCCCCGATCGAGGCCAGACCCGAAGCGCCGCAAAGGGACGCGGCGCGGCTGCCGACGCGTCCGGCGATGACGAGCGCGGCGGTGACGAACGCCGCGGCCGTCGCGGTGTCGATGACGCGCGCCAGGAGGGTCACGGCCAGGCCCGTCTCGCCTTCGCCGCCGAAGAGGTCCCACAGGATCGTCATGGCGGGCAGGACCGCGAGCAGGGTCCAGGCGGTGCGCCTGGCCTGGGCGGCTTCGAGTTCGCGCTGGAACTCGGCGGCCACGGCGCGGGCCGGGCCGAACGCTTCGGCGGCTCTTCCGGCGGCCTCGGTGCGGTCGAGGCCGGAGGTCACGCCTTCGGCGACGGCCTCGTCGAAGCCGTCGGCGAGTTCGGCGAGCATGTCGGCGCGCAGGCGGCGCGGGCCTCGCAGGGGGCGGGCCACGGCTTCGACGTAGTCGCTCATGTGCCCAATACCGCCGTCATCACCTCGCGGAGGGTCAGCCAGCTCTGGCGGCCCTTGTCGAGGGCTGTGAGGCCGTCGTCGGTGATCGCGTAGACCCGGCGGCGGCGGCCCGAGGACTGGGTCCACTTGCCGCTGACGTGCCCGGCGCGTTCGAGCCGCCGCAGCGCCGGGTAGACCGTGCCGCTGGGCAGGTCGAGCCGTTCGCCGCTGTGCTCGCGGAGGGCGGTGATGATCGCGTAGCCATGGGCCTCACCGCGTTTGAGGGTGGCGAGGATGAGGGTGTCGAGCTGGCCGTGAATGCCGTCTGCGTCCATCCGTCCAGCGTACGCGGTGATAGGTAGACGGACTTGTTATGTAGACGGACTACATATAGTCTGTCTACATGAAGAACCTTCTCCAGTTCACGTCCCTGATCATCGGACCCCTGCTCGGAGCCGTCGCGACCCTCTTCTGGGAGGGCGACCGCTACGGCGTCACCGCCGGGGTCCTCATCGTCATCTCCAGCGCCCTGTGGGTTTACGGCCTCATCGGGGTGTGGGAACGCGTCGCGGCCCGCCGCCCGTGGCTCGGCCACCCGGGCCTCCTGCTCGCGATCGTCGGCTGCACCGGCGGCATCGCCTTCGGCATGCAGGGCTTCTTCGAGGGGATCTTCGCCGTCTCGGGCGAACGCTCCCTGGAGGCCGCCGCGGAGCACCCCATCGCCTCGGCGCTCGTCCTGTGGCTGCCCGGGCCCGCGATGCCGCTGTGCATCGCCGGGCTCGGCATCGCGCTGGCCTGGACGCGGCTGGCCCCGTGGTGGCTCGCCGCGCTCCTGATCGCCGCGGGCGTCGCGTTCCCGCTGAGCCGCATCTCCCGCACCGCCGCGATCGCCCACGTCGCCGACCTGCTCATCCTCGCCGCGTTCGCGATCCTCGCCACCCTCCTGCTCAAAGGCCGCCTCGACCGAGCCCCGACCCCCGCCTGAACCCGCCGCCCGCGCCCCCGCTCACGTGTCCCCGGTCACCGGAACCCGTTTGTGGCGGCGCGGGCGCATCCGGTACAGTTACATCCCGTCGGCGCAGCGATCTTCAAAGCGCTCACACCATTGGGGTATGGTGTAATTGGCAACACGGCTGATTCTGGTTCAGTTGTTCTTGGTTCGAGTCCAGGTACCCCAGCCAGCACAAGGCCCGCCTTTCAGCGGGCCTTTTCGCTTATCCCCGGAGGCGTGACGTGGCGTCGGAATTGCCGAGGTTCGTCGAGGACGAGCAGCCCGTCAAGTATCTGCGGGGCTTCGACCACGCGCTCGTGCACTGCCCGAGGTGCGACGGCATGGCCGTGCGGCGCAGGGACCGCTTGACCTGCGACGGTATGGCTATGCGGCGCACGGACCGCCTGACGTGTGAGTCCTGTGCGTACACCAGCGACCTGCATCGCAAGCCGGAGCCCGAACCGGTGCCGCCGCAACCCGTGATGTGCGCCGACTGCAACCGCTACCTCGGCACCTACCGCACCGACCTGCGGCTCCATCGCATGGTCTGCCGAGTCTGCGGCTGGACCAAGGAGCCCACGATCCACCACATCTCGAAGCCGCTACCCCGCACCAGGCTCTGGCTCGAAACCGACTTCCGAGGCGAACGCCTCTGGGCCGTCAACGAGCAGCACCTGCGCTTCCTGGAGGACTACGTCGCCGCCGGAGTCCGCGAAACCGGCTCCTTCAACAGCACCCTCGCCAGCCGCCTCCCCGCCTGGATCAAATCCGCCAAGAACCGAGACGACCTCCTGAAAACCCTCGCAAAACTCCGAACCCGCCTGCCCTGACGACCCGACCCTCATACGCTTGCGGCGCTCAGCGCTGACGCCACAGACCTGAATGAGGCTTCCGCGTCCTTGCTCGACTCGAAGTAGTACCAGCCATACTCCTCGGGACCGTTGTCAACGGCATAGACCCATTCGTTGAGCAGCGTGAGGTCGTCGAGGATCCCGAGCCCTATGTCCGGGCGCTCGTCGAAGTCGACGTAGCCGGTGTGGAACACCAAGTCGGTGACGCGGCGCGCGGCCGTGCGGAAATCGAGATCGCCCGCGAGATATGACCGCGCAGTGTCAGCGGCCCTTCGGAAAGCCGCTTCGGGAAATGGGGACACCTCGATCGCCAGTTCTTCGATCACCTGCGGCACGATCTCGCGGATCTCGTACGCCGAGTTCTTCGACAGGCCCGCCAGCTCCGCGAGCGCGGGAGAGTCGACGCCACGGGCGAGCGCTTCGGCTGCGGCCATGGTCAAGTCGAGGGCGTCAAGCTCGTAGAGGTAATCCTCGATCGCGAGTCTCAGAGATTTCACGGTGCAATCATCGCGAGCCGTCGCGCCGACCGCCACCCGTTTCATACGCGGTCAGGTTCTGGCCGTTGGCGCTGCGAGGATTGGGGATGTGATGGACACTGCGGCTCGGTTGCTGCTTTTGCTTTCTTAGCTTCAGCCGCGGCTTGAATGGGCTGGGGTCGAGTTGACCGGGCGGCTTGGGGTCAGTGGGCGCACGTTGCGGCGGGACGTCGATCGGTTGCGGGGGCTCGCAGCGCCGTCCATCCCGTGTCGTTGCTGCCCCGGTCCCACACGCCCAGGTCGGCGAACTGGTGTGCCGAGACGGAGTCGTTGCGCCCGTCCAGCATCGGGTACACGAGCACCTGCCCGAGCGGCGCCGGACCGGACCGGTCCCTCGCCAGGAGCGCCGTCCCGGCCGCCAGGCCGCCGCCCGCGCTGCTGCCCGCGACGACGATCCGCTCGGGGTCGACCCCGAGCGCCGCCGCCTGGTCGAACAGCCACAGCAGGCCCGCGTAGCAGTCTCTCGCGGAAGGTCCCCAGGAGCGCCGCGAACTCCGCCCCGTAAGGCGGGCGCGGCAGCGCGTCGGAGACGGGCATCGGGTTGTCGTCAAAGGTCATGCGCCCGATGGTCACGGGCAAGGCGGCCAGGATGCGGCCGCTAGTCGAGGAGTTCTGCTCGGGTCGGGGGTTCGGCTCCGGTTCGTTCGCAGGTTATGGCTGCGACCTTGGCGGCGAAGGTCAGGTGGGGGGTGAGGGATTCGGGGTCGAGGTCGGTGAGGCCGGGGCGCAGCAGGTCGGTTCTGGTGAGGGAGTCGAGGAGGGCCGCGGTGAAGGCGTCTCCCGCTCCCACCGTGTCCTTCACGGTTACCTTGGGGGCCTTGACTTCCACTTCGGTCGCCGTGTTGAAACCGGTCGCGCCCCGGGCTCCTCGGGTGAGGACCACCAGTGACGGGCCGGAGGTCGCCCACTTCCTCGCGATCCCTTGTGGAGTCTCGCCGGGGTAGAGCCAGGCCAGGTCTTCTTCGCTCACCTTCACCACGTCGGCCCCCGCCACGTGGCGTTCCACGCGTTCGCGTTCGGTCTTCCTGTCGCCCAGGAGCATCGGGCGGACGTTCGGGTCGTAGCTGATCGGGACCCCGGTCTGCCGGGCCCGGTCCAGGAGCGCTTCCACCGCGCTCGCGCCCGGTTCCAATGCCGTTGCGAGCGAGCCGGTGTGGAGGCACGCGCAGTCCTTCGGCAGGTCCGGCATCGCCGTGGGGTCCCAGGACAGGTGGAAGCTGTAGTCCGCGCCGCCGTCCGCGCCGATCGCCGCCAGTGCCAGGCTCGTGCGATCGGTGTCGCCGGGCAGACGCTCGACGCGGACCCCGTTGGCCTCCAGGTGGCCCGCGATGATGCGGCCGGGGAGGTCGTCGGCGAGCCGGGTCGCCAAGGCGACGGGAGTGCCGAGACGGGCCAGGCCGACCGCCACGTTCGCCGGGCTGCCGCCGGGGCGGGCGTCGAAGCGGGTCGTGTCGCCGCCCGCGACCAGGTCCAGCAGGGCTTCGCCCACAACGGTGATCACCGGTTGACCTCCAGAATTTCCATCGAGGGGTTTGACTGTGTCAGTGAAGCATGTCATACTCACCATCTAACTGACAACGTTGTCGACAACGTGGTCAATTTTCGCCACGAGAGGACGCCATGCCCACGGTCCCCGATCCCCAGGTCACTCCGCTCCGCGCGCCCACGATCAAGGACGTGGCCGAGCGGGCGGGCGTGGGGTTCAAGACCGTCTCACGCGTCCTCAACGACGAACCCAACGTGCGACCCGAGACCCGCGACAAGGTCTTGGACGCCGTCGCGGCCCTCGGCTACCGCCGCAACTCCATCGCCTCCTCGATCCGCCGCCGCGACCAGCGCACCTCCTCGATCGGGCTCATCGTCGACGACCTCGCGAACCCCTTCTTCGGGAGCCTCACCCGCGTCGTGCAGGAGTACGCCCAGGCCCGCGACCACCTCGTCCTGATCGGCTCCAGCGACGGCTCGCCCGAGCGCGAGTCCGAGCTCGTCGGCGAGTTCGGCGCCCGCCGCGTCGACGGCCTCATCATCGTCCCCAACGGCGACGACCAGTCCTATCTCGAACCCGAGCGCGCCCGCGGCGTCCCCGTCGTCTTCGTCGACCGCCCCGGCGCCCGGATCGAGGCCGACTCCGTGGTCTCCGAGAACGCCGACGGCGTCGCCGCGGCCGTGCGGCACCTCGCCGCCGCCGGCCACACCCGCATCGCCTACCTCGGTGACTACGAGACCATCTACACCTTCACCGAGCGCCTGCGCGGCTTCCGGACCGCCATGGCCGAAATCGGCGGCGCCGACCCGCGCCACATCCGCACCGGCCTGCACACCAGCGCCGCCGCCCACGAAGCGGTCCTCGACATCTTCGGCGCCGCGCCCCGCCCCACCGCCCTCATCGCCAGCAACAACCGCATCACCGTCGGCGCGGTCCACGCCCTCCAGCACCTGGGCCTGAGGGACCGCACCGCGTTCATCGCCTTCGACGACGTCGAACTGGCCGACCTGCTGCGACCGGCGCTCACCGTCATCGCGCAGGACACCACCGCCATCGGCACCGAGGCCGCCCGCTCCCTGTTCGAACGCCTCCGGGATCCGGCCGCGCCCTACCGCGGCGCCCGCGTCCCGGTCAGGCTCGTCCCTCGCTCCTCGGGCGAGATCACGCCACCCGAATCGTCCCTTTAGGACGTGAGCTACCGCGCCGTCGCGCGGCCCGGCACGACAACCGCATACACCCACTCACCAGCCCTGTGAAACCGGCGCCCCAGCGGGCGCCCAGGACAAGGAGGTCCAGATGCAAACCCCTTCGACCCCGCGCGCCGCCCTCGCGGCCGCACTGGTGGCGGTACTCGCCGCCAGCGCCTGCTCCGGAGCAGGCGGCGGCAACGGCGACGGGGGATCGATCACGATCGCCACCGTCGCCAACCCCCAGATGCAGGACATCGAGCAGCTCTCGGAGGTCTTCGAGGAGGAGACCGGGATCGACGTCCAGTTCGTGGTCCTGCCCGAGAACGAGCTGCGCGACAAGGTCACCCAGGACATCGCCACCGAGTCCGGCCAGTACGACATCGTCACGATCGGGACCTACGAGACCCCGATCTGGGCCGAGAACGGCTGGCTCGCTTCACTCGAGGACTACGCGAGCGACCCGGACTACGATGTGGACGACCTGCTCCCGCCCGTGCGGGAGGCACTGACCTATGAGGACGAACTGTATGCCGTGCCCTTCTACGGCGAGTCCTCGTTCCTGATGTACCGCACCGACCTCTTCGACGCCGCCGGGCTCACCATGCCCGACAACCCGACCTGGCAGGAGGTCGCCGACCTCGCCGCCGAGCTCGACGACCCGGCGAACGACGTGGCCGGGATCTGCCTCCGCGGCCTCGCCGGGTGGGGCGAGGTCCTCGCCCCGCTCAACACCGTGATCCACACCTTCGGCGGCCGCTGGTACGACGAGGACTGGAACGCGCAGCTGACCAGCCCCGAGACCAAGGCCGCCGTCCAGTTCTATGTGGACCTGGTGCGCGAGTACGGCGAGCCGGGCGCGGCCAACGCCGGGTTCTCCGAGTGCCTGACCGCGACCAGCCAGGGCAACGCCGCCATGTGGGTCGACGCGACCGTGGCCGCGAGCATCCTGGAGGACCCGAACTCCTCGGACGCGGCCGGGAAGATGGCCTACGTCCCGGCCCCCGTGGCCGAGACCGACGCCTCGGGCTGGCTGTGGGCCTGGTCCCTCGCGATCCCCGAGACCTCGCAGCACAAGGACGAGGCCTGGCAGTTCGTGTCCTGGGCCACCGGCAAGGACTACATGCACCTGGTCGGCGAGGAGCTCGGCTGGACCCGCGTGCCGCCCGGCAGCCGCGCCTCGACCTACGAGATCCCCGAGTACCAGGAGGCCGCCGGGGCGTTCGCGCCGCAGACGCTCGCCGCGATCGAAGGCGTCGACGTCTTGAAGCCGGGCCTGTACGAGCAGAACTGGAAGGGCGTGCAGTACATCTCCATCCCCGAGTTCCAGGACCTCGGCACCCGTGTGGCCCAGGAGATCTCGGCCGCGATCGCCGGAAACCAGACCGTCGACGAGGCCTTGGAGAAGGCCCAGGGCTACGCCGAGGAAGTCGCCGAAAGCGGCGGCTACAAGGACCAGTGAGCCAGATGAGCACAACCGACACCCCGCCCGCGGTGCGCCGCGGGCGGGCGGCCCCCGGCGCCGCCGAGGGCTGGCGCCGCCGCTTCCCGCTGCTGCCCGCGCTGCTCCTGGTGGTGGTGCTGACGCAGCTGCCGTTCCTGGCCACGGTCTACTACAGCCTCCAGGACCGCAACCTCATGCGCCCCGGCGAGACCGCGTTCGCCGGGCTCGGCAACTACGCCGAAGTCCTCGGGGACGCGCAGTTCCGCGGGGCCGTGCTCAACACGGTGTTCCTCACCGTCACCGTGGTGCTGTGCTCGATCGCCCTGGCCACCGCCCTCGCGGTGCTCCTGGACCAGAAGTTCCTGGGCCGCAACGTGGTCCGCACCCTCTTGATCACCCCGTTCCTGGTCATGCCCGCCGCGGCGGCCCTGATCTGGAAGCACGCGATCTACAACCCGCTGTTCGGGACGCTCAACTGGATGCTCTCGCCGTTCGGGGTCGAGCGCGTCGACTGGGTCTCCGAGCACCCGATGTTCTCGCTCGTGGTCATGCTGGTGTGGCAGTGGACCCCGTTCATGATGCTCATCGTGCTCGCCGGGCTCCAGAGCCAGAGCACCGAGATCCTCGAAGCGGCCAGAGTGGACGGCGCCGGGCCGATGAAGATCTTCTGGCGCATCACCTTCCCGCAGCTGCGGCGGTTCATCGAGCTCGCGGTGCTGCTCGGCTCGATCTTCATCGTGCAGACCTTCGACCCGATCTACCTGGTCACCCAGGGCGGTCCCGGGCAGGCCACCACGAACCTGCCGTACTTCATCTACCAGCGGACGTTCCGCGCGTTCGAAGTGGGCGAGGCCGCCGCGGCCGGCGTGGTGGTCGTCATCGCGACCATCGTGATCGCCACGTTCGCGTTGCGCCTGTTCGCGAGCATGTTCCGAGAGGAGCGCTGACATGGTCCAGACCGAGACCCCCGTGCGCCGCCGCCGACCAGGCCGCGGAGCCCGCACCCTCAAGTCCGGCGGCGTGGCCCTCTTGGCCTGGCTCGCGGCCCTGGTGTTCTTCTTCCCGGTCCTGTGGATGTTCGTCTCGGGCTTCAAGCAGGAGGCCCAGGCGGCCACCGACCCGCCCACGTTCTTCTTCACGCCCACGCTCGACCAGTTCGAGGCGATCCTGGGCCGGGACTTCACGCCGTTCCTGCTCAACTCGCTCATGGCCTCGGTCGGGTCCACGATCCTGGTGATCGTCCTGGCCACGCCCGCGGCCTACGCGCTGTCGCTCGCGCCCATTCCCAAATGGAAGGACTCGCTGTTCTTCTTCATCTCGACCCGGTTCATGCCCCCGGCCGCGATCATCCTGCCGCTGTACATCATCGCGAACAATGCGAACGTGCTCGACAACATCACGATGCTCTCGCTGATCTACACGGCCATGAACCTGCCGATCGCGGTGTGGATGATCCGCTCGTTCCTACTGGAAGTGCCCACCGCGGTCCTGGAGGCCGCGAAGGTCGACGGCGCGGGGTTCCTGACCGAGATGCGCCGCATCATCCTGCCGATGATCGCGCCCGGCCTCGCGGCCACCGCGCTCATCTGCTTCATCTTCGCCTGGAACGAGTTCTTCTTCGCCGTGAGCCTGACCTCGACCCGGGCCGCGACCGTGCCGGTGTTCCTCACCGGCTTCATCACCAGCGAGGGCCTGTTCCTCGCCCGCCTGTCCGCCGCCGCCACGATGGCCGCCCTCCCCGTGATCCTCGCGGGCTGGATCGCCCAGAAGTGGCTCGTGCGCGGCCTGACCATGGGAGCCGTGAAGTAATGAGAGCCGTCGTCATCGAAGGCCCGCATCAGATCAACGTGACCACAGTGGACGACCCGACGCCGGGTCCCCGCGAGGTCGTCCTGGCCGTCTCGGGAGCCGGCATCTGCGGCACCGACCTCCACGTGCTCGACGGCGACCTCGAAGGCTCGGTCTACCCGATCGTGCCCGGCCACGAGTTCGCCGGCACCGTCGCCGCCGTCGGGACCGCCGTCACCGAATTCAGTGTCGGCGACCGGGTCGCGGTGGACCCCAACATCTTCTGCGGGGAATGCCACTACTGCAAGATCGGCCACGGCAACCTCTGCGAGCAGTACAACGCGCTCGGGGTGATCGCCGACCCCGGCGCGGCGGCCGAGTACTGCGTTGCGCCCGTGGGGAACTGCTATCTGCTGCCCGAGTCGGTCTCGCTCGACCACGCCCCGCTCATCGAACCGCTCTCGTGCGCGGTGCACGGGTTCGACCTGCTGCGCGGGCGCATCGGCGAGCGCTACCTCGTCTACGGGGCCGGGACGATGGGCCTCATGATGGCCCAGCTCGCCCGCTTCGCGGGCGCCGCAGAGGTGTCCGTAGTGGACATCAACGCCGACCGGCTCCCCGTGGCCGCCGCCCTCGGCGCCGACCGCGTGGCCACCAGCGCCGACGAGCTCGACCGGCCCGAGGGTTGGGAGGTCGTCATCGACTGCACCGGCGCCGTCCCGGCCATCGAGGACGGCCTCACCAGGGTCCGAAAGGGAGGGACCTTCCAGGTCTTCGGCGTGGCCCCCGAGGCGGCCACGGCCAAGTTCAACCCGTTCCGGGTCTACAAGGACGAGATCCACATCGTCGGCTCGATGGCCGTGCTCCACAGCTTCGGGCGCGCGGTGGACCTCATGGCCAAGCAGGTCGTCGACCCCGACGTCATGATCAGCCACCGCTTCGGCCTCGACGACTACGCCCAGGCCGTGGACCTCTTCCGCGCCGGGACCGGACGCAAGATCCAGATCCAGCCCGGCAAGTGACGCAAGAAGAGTCCCCGCCCGGGAACCGCCGGGCGGGGACTCTGGTCTCTATAGGAGGGTCACGGGATCAGGACGTAGTCCTCGTCGAGGACCGCGCCGCGGTCGGGCTTGTACAGGTCGTACCCGCGCGAGTCGCATTGCAGGCCACCGTTGATGCAGTGGTCGACCATCGCCGCGAGGGTCTCGGGCTCCCAGGCGTTGAAGAAGTCGTAATGCCACGACTCCCCGCCGCCGCTGGACAGCCGCACGTCCGACATGTCGCCGTTGACCGGCCAGTGGATCTTGAACTCGATCATCGGCACCGCCACCGGGTGCGTCGAGGTGCACGAGCCGTTCACCGGGTACGCCATGTGGCTCTTGTGATCGGCCGAGTCGAGGTTCACCCCGTCCCAGCAGCTCGGCGCCTGGTAGCGGATGTTCAGCCACGAGTAGTCGGGGCAGTAGTCGGGGATCTCCCAGTTGAAGAAGTCCTCCCCGCACTCGTAGCCCTCGACCGACCCGGGGGCGTTCGCGAACTCCTCGGGCGTGGCCAGCATGTCCCCGGCCACGAACCGCAGCCCCGGCGGGAACGGCTCGACGGCGGTGTAGTCCAGGATGCCGGACTTGTAATAGACCACCAGCTGCCAGTCAGTGACGATCGGCTCGTCCCCGCGCATGAGCGTGGGGAACCAGTACGCCGAGCGGTCGGCCGGCACCAGACAGGTCGTGTTGCCCGCTTCCAGGTCCTCCAGGTCGGTGTACGCGTCCACGTTCGTGTTCCCGATGAACGTGTGGCTGTGCGAGGCCCCGGGCTGGCCGGGGAAGACGATCGGGTCGTCGTTGGCGATGTGGTCGACGGTGCAGTTGGCCTGGAACTCGTGGTGGGTCACCAGGTCGTCAGCGGTGGCATTGGGCGCCACCATGAGTGCTGTGGCAGCCGCCGCGAGCGCCGCCGTGGCGATCGCGGCGAGACGCAGTCGCATCTCGGTCTCCTTTCGTGGGGGCGGGCCGCGCGAGCGGCCCGCCCGGGGTGGATCATCAGGTGTAGACGCCGAACTCGTAGAGCGAGTAGCCCCATTCGGTGGCCCGCTCGGTGCAGAGCACCCGCACGTACCGGCCCGAACCGCTGAGCTCGATGGTGTCCGCGCCGCCGTTGCCGCCGGTCACGGTGTGGATGGTGGTCCAGTTCGCGTTGTCGTCCGAGACCTGGATCTGGTAGCCGGTGGCGTAGGCGGTCTCCCACACCAGCTGCACGGCGTCGAAGTCCTCGCTCTGGCCCAGGTCGACCGAGATCCACTGCTCCGGACCCCATTCGCTGGCCCAGCGGCTCGCCAGGTCGCCGTCGACGGCGAGCGCGGGCGTGTGGCCGCCCCACTCCTGGAAGGTGGACGCGTCGGCGTTCTTGCCCTGGGCGATGTTCTCGCCGTCCACATCGGGCAGAGTGACCTCGAAGGACCGGCTCTCGACGCCCACGTTGCCGTTGCCGTCCTCGACCCAGACGTAGAGCTTCCAGACCCCGAGGATCTCGGGGGCGCGGATCGAGATCGTGCCGTCGCCGTTCACGGTGTAGTCGGCCAGCAGCATGTCCCACGAGCCGTTCACGTAGGCGCTGTTGACCATCGGGATGTATTCGAGGGTGTCGCCGTCGGGGTCGGCGACGTCGAGGGTCACGGTGAACTCCTCGCCGCCCACGACCGGACCGTCGAGGCCGAGATCCATATCGGAGATCACCGGCGGGGTGTTCGACGGCGCGGTGCCGCCGAAGGCCTCGGTGACCGTGTAGTACGACAGGCGCTTGTTGCCGCCGGGGATGAGGTTGAACCACACGCCTCCGAAGTCGCCCTCGGTGCCGAAGTGGAACAGGGTCGCGCCGAGCGCGACGCCCTCGTGGTCGGTGATGCACTCCCAGGCCTCGGTGTAGGCCGCGGCCTTCTCGACGTCGCCGGGCTCGTCGGGGACCCCGTTGGCGTCGTCGGGCACTTCCCACTCACCGGCGGGCCCGCCCTCGGTGATGACGTAGGGCCGGTCGTAGCCGCCGTCGTTCCAGGCCTGCTCCACGCCGCAGATGTCCCCATAGGAGTTCACCGCGAGGAGGTCCAGGTCGGGGGAGTTGGCCTCGTAGTACTCCCACGCGCCGGTCCACGCGTCGGTGGAGGTCACCGGGTGGTCGGCGTCGACGGCGTGGATGGCCACGGCCACTTCGTTCACGAACGAGGTGTACGCGTGGCGCTGCGCCTCGACTTCGTCAGGGCCGTAGCAGTTCTGGAGGCCCAGCACCGACTCGTTGCCCACGTTCCACATGAGCACGCCCGGGTGCGACTTGTAGGTCTCGACCCAGCCGACGATGTCGGAAAGCGCCTGGGACTTGTAGGCGGTGTCGGTGGTGTAGTCGATGCAGCCGCCCGAGCCGGGTCCGCCGCCGGGCAGGAGCCAGAAGCCGAGCATGACCTTGATGTCGTGCTGCGCCGCCGAGTCCAGAAGGGGCAGTGAGGACGCGTCGGTGCCCCACGTGCGCAGCGTGTTCACGCCCATGTCCTTGAGCTGGGGCATGTACGTCGCGGCCTCGGCGGTGGACGGGCCCCAGGTGAGGCCCTTGACGGTGAACGGCTCGCCGTCCACGGTCAGCTGCCAGTTCCCCTGGCTGCCGACCACTTCCACGACGGACGGGCCGTCGGGGAGCTGGTTGCCCTCGCCCGCGACGCAGCCGAACACCTCGAAGCTCCACAGCGAGTAGCCGTAGCCCGAGCCGCGCTCGGTGCCTTGCATGCGGACGTACCGGCCGGTGGCGTCCAGGGCGATCGTGTCGGTGCCGCCGTCCCCGGCGGATTCGGTGTGGACGGTGGTCCAGTTCGAGCCGTCGGCCGAGACCTGGATCTGGTAGCCCTTGCCGAAGGCCCCTTCCCAGACCAGTTCGACGCGGTCGAGCTTGAACACGTCGCCGAGGTCGACCTGGATCCACTCGTCGTCGGCGAAGGCCGAGGACCAGCGGGTGTCGGGGTCGCCGTCGAACGCGTTCGAGGCGGGGTAGTAGTCGGGGTTCTCCTCGGACGAGGCCGAGGCCGGGCGCTGCTGCGAGAGCAGCGCGACCTCTTCCTGCGCCTGTGCCGGACTCAGCGCGACGGCCCAGGCCGTGGCGGCGAAGAACAGCGCGGTGATGAGCGCGGTGGCCCTGCGGGCCTGCCGCGACAGCGGCGATCTCATGTGCGTTCCTTTGCGGGGGAGGGGATTCACGGGTAGCTCACCACGTAGCTGGTGAACACGGAGTCGTCGACCTGGTCGCCGGTCTCGTTGATGACGCGGCGGATGGTGCCCACCCCGCCGAGCGAGACGCTGACCAGGCTGGTGAAGCGCACGCCTTCACGTTCGGGCGCTTCGAAGGCGCGGTCGCAGATCACGCCGGGGTTGACGTTGAAGAACGAGTAGCCTCCGCCGCCCCACAGGGCGTGCTCGGCCACCCCGTCGTCCACTTTGTACGCGGCCCAGCCGAGTGCGGGAGCCGGGCGCCAAGTCGCGTTGTCCGGCGGGTCGTAGGGCAGCTCGCTCTGGAAGAAGTAGGTCCGGCCCCGCTCTCCGGCCCAGACCACCTGGTGCTCCTGGTAGTGCTCGGCGAAGAGCCCGTAGGAGGTCACGTCGTCCCCGTTGACCACCATGCCGGTGACGGCGGGGTTGACGTCCCACCCGATGCCCTCGCCGTGGTCGCCGCGCCACAGCCACAGGTGGTCGGTGATCACGTTGCGGCTGTTGATCTCCAGACTCGTGTGCGCCGCGCCCGGGTGCGCGCCGCCGATGCGGGCGAACAGGTCGTGCAGCGAGGTCGGGTCGGCGGCGTGGTCGGTCGAGGAGCCGGGAGTCCCGACCTGCACCAGCACGGCCGACTCCTGGGCGCCCGCGTCGATGAGCAGACCCGCGAGCACCACACCGTCCACATCGGCCACCGCGATCGCGGTCTGCCCGGCGGTGGGGATGATGGTCGCCAGGCCCAGGCCCAGCACCACGGTGCCGGGGGCGTCCACCTGGATCGTCTGGTCGAACTCGTAGACCCCGGGCGTGAACAGCAGGTGCCTGCCCTCGCTCAGCGCCTGGTTGACGGTGGCGGCGCTGGTGCCCGGCAGCACCACGTAGAACTCGGCGAGCGAGATCGAGCTGCCCTCAGGCGAACCGCCCTCCCAGCTCGTGCCCGAGACGTTCCGCCGGATCGCGGGCTTGAACACCCGGAACTCGCCGTCCGAGGCGATGTAGAGGAACGGCTTCTCGCGGATCACCGGAGTCGTGTCCACTGTGGTGTGTGAGGGGTCGGGGAAGTGGTGCGCGGGGGCGCCGTGGACGCCCACGAACACCATGTTCCACACCGAACCGGCCCAACCGCTTTGGAAGACCGAGTTGCGGGTGAAGAACTGCTGCTGGGAGCCGGAGACCACGGTCCCGGAGAAGCGCGAGTCGGCGAAGAACCCGCCCGAGGCCCAGCCTTCGTAGCCGTCCCACAGTTGCATTTCGAGCGTCTGGAGGTCGATGCGCCGGAACGGCGCGGCCTGTGAGACGGCCCAGCGGGCGATCTGCCCCTCGGGGTTTCTGACGGTGAGGTTCTCGGCCGAGCGCCAGAAGTTCTGCGTGGCGTTGCCCTTGTAGTTCGGGTCGCCCTGGTCGAGCCAGTCGGCCTCGACCCGCAGGTGTCCGTTGAGGACGGTGTCGCCCGGGAGGAGCCCGAGACCGGCGACCTGGGTGTAGAAGCGCAGGTCGATGTCGGCGCTGTAGGTGCCGGGGCGGAACAGGACCGCGTGCCGTTCGCGGCCGAACTGGTTGGTGCGCATCTGGTCGGTGATGGCGTCGACCGCGCTCTGGATCTCGGCGGCCGGAGTGGACTCGGAGAACACCAGGGTGTTCGGGCCGAGGTCGGGGTCGAACGCGTCGGTGGGGTCGAGCATGCCCGGGTGCGCGGCGCAGTCGTCCGCGTCTGCTTCCTGGGCTTGGGCGATCACGCCGCCGAGGCCGAGGCCCGCGGTGACGGCGGCGGCAGCGGCCCCGCCGAGGGCGACGCGGCGGCCGACGCCGCGGCCGGGGGTTGGGAGTTGTTCCTGCATGTGCGCCTCCAAGGAGGATCGGAACGATGAGCTTCTGTCGGGAAATTCTTGGTACATATGGGAGAGCGCTCTCCCATATCGCCATGCTAAACCGGTCATTTCGAGATTGTCAAGTACTTCGATATCTTGATATGCGGCCGAAATTTCGGGCACCGCAGGAGGTTTCGCCGCGTTCGCATGGGAGAGCGATTTCCAAGAATGTGCTATAACTTGGCGATGAGCGCTGATCCCTCTCCCACGCTTGAGGACGTGGCCCGCGTCGCCGGGGTCTCCCGGGCGACGGTCTCGCGCGTCGTCAACCAGACGCGCAACGTGGCCCCCGAGATCCAGGAGGTCGTGTTCCGCGCGGTCGAGGCCACCGGCTACGTGCCGAACCGCGCCGCGCGGTCGCTGGTGACCCGCCGCAGCGAGGCCGTGGGCGTGGTCGTGGCGGGCACGAACCTCTCCGACAGCCTCCATGCTGGACAGTTCCTCACCGACCCGTTCTTCGGCAGGCTCCTCACCGGCATCATCGGCGCGCTCAAGCCGCGCGGGATCTTCCCGGCTTTGATGCTCGCCGAGAACGAGGCCGACGACGTGGCGATCACCGCGTACTTCAAGCAGGGCAACGCCGACGGCGCGCTGCTCATCTCGACCTACCCCGACGAGCGGCTCCCCGAACTCCTCGCCGGGGTCGGGCGCCCCTCGGTCCGCTTCGCGCGGCCCGCGCGCCCGGCACCGGTGAGCTATGTGGACCTCGCGCATCGCGAAGGCGGACGTATGGCCGCCGAACACCTTGCGTCCCTGGGCAAGCGAAGGCCGGTAGCGGTGAGCGGCCCGCTGGAGATCCCCGCGTCGCTGGAGCGCCAGGCCGGCTACGAGGAGGGCTGGGCCCGGCACGGCTGCGCGTTCGTGCCCACCGCCGAGGGCGGATTCACCTACGACAGCGGTGAACTGGCGATGAAGGACCTGCTCGACCGCGCGCCCGACCTGGACGCGGTGTTCGCCGCGAGCGACCTCATGGCGCAGGGCGCGATCCACGCGCTGCACGACGCGGGCCGCGACGTCCCCGGCGACGTGGCCGTGGTCGGCTTCGACGACAGCGCCCCGGCCCGGATCAGCCGCCCTTCGATCACCACGATCCGCCAGCCCCTCGAAGCGATGGCCGCCGAGATGGTCCGCCTGCTCCTCGAACGCATCGACCAGCCCTCGCCCGAGCCCACGTCGGTGATCTTCGACCCCGAACTCATCGTCCGCGAATCGGCCTGAATCGAGCCGGTGGCGCAGGGCCGCTACCGTCGACGCATGCCCGCGAACCCTCGCTATCCGGTGCGCCCATGACCCGCTGGATTCCCGCCGCCGACTGGTGGGTCGAACTCGCCCTCGTCCCGGCCGCGCTCGGCACGATCTTCTGGTCGCTGTGGTACCAGGCGTACCTGTCCCCGCCCGGCGGCCAATACGGTGTGGGCGCAGGGATTCTCGCGGGGCTGTGGTTCATCGTGTTCTGCCTGGTCGACATCCAGCGCTTCCGCCACCGCGCCGCGATCCTCCTCATCGTCCCGCTCGCGCTCCCGGTCGGCCTGGCATGGTCGGCAGTGGACGATCTGGCCATGTATCAGCGCGGCGTGGTCGAAGACTGCCCGGTGAGCGACGAGTACACCTACCAGGTCTCGAACAAGTTCGGCACCCACTGGGAGACCAGGTACATATTGGACTGCGAACAGGGCGAGGCCGAGGTCACCTTCGCCGCGGCGGCCCCGGAGGAGTCGTACGACACCGATGGGGAATCCGACTACGACCTCGACAGTGATTACGACAATGACTACGACTGGGATTCGGGCTACGACGCCGAGTACACCTGGGACGACGGCCCCACGTCCTATGAGGTCGAATACGACCCCCTCGGCATCCTGAAGGCCCGCACCGGCGACTACATGAGCGAAGGCGACAAGAACCCGGCGGGTGCGCTTTACTTCGCGGGCTTCCTCGCCTTGGCCGCGATCGGGGTGCGCCTATACGCGGTCCACGCCAGGGAACACGGCTGAGAGACCCGGCATCCATCTGGGTGCTCGGGTGTCAGGAGCGTCGTGCGTTCCCACCCGGCCCTCCATGACGCGGGTGCGGGCGCCTGGATCGCCGCCTTCCGCCTGCCGGACCGGCCGCCTGGCACAATACGCCCGTGCCCATCACCATCGCCCACCTTCGCGACCAGCTCGACGCCTATCTCGAACGCTGGCCAGGCGACGCCGCCGAGATCGCCCCGCTCCTCGCGCTCGACTCGCCGGCGGGCTTCGACCGCGCCACGATGCCCGGCCACGTCACGGCCTCGGCGATCGTCCTCAACCCCTCCGGCGAGGTGCTCCTCATCCACCACAAGGCGATCGGCCGCTGGTTCCAGCCCGGCGGCCATCTCGACCCCGCCGACCCCACCCTCCCGGCCGCCGCGCGCCGCGAAGCCGCCGAGGAAACCGGCATCGCCCCGGCCGACCTCCACCTGGCCGACCCCGCCCCGATCCACATCGACATCCACCCCATCCCCGCCAACCCCCGCAAACACGAAGGCCCCCACCACCACTACGACATCCGCTACGCCTTCCACACCCCTACAGCCACTCTCAATCCCAACAAACGAGAAGTCCTAGCGGCCGAATGGCGCCCACCAACCGACCTCGACAACCCCGCCTTCGTCAAGCGAGTCCAGGCCATCCGGGGCTAGTACGCCTGGACCGCGCGGTAGTGGTCGACGATGTGCTGCTGGAGCAGCTCGCCGAACCCGGCCTGGTGGATGCGCGCGGCGAGCGCCCCGGGTTCGAGCCGGAGTGACGCAGCGGTCGCCTCCAGGTGCCACTGGTGCTCGGCGAGCGCGTCGAGCAGCCGGGCGCGGCGAAGCTGCGTCTCCGACAGCCGGTACGACCGGAGGTAGGCGAGCGTGCCGTCCTCATGCGTGATCGCCTCGCCCACATGGCCTTCCGGACGCATCAGGTCCGTGGGCCTGAACCCGTGCAGCGCGTACTCGCCCATCCGATACTGCTCGTGGAACCGGCTTGCGGCCCCGATCAGCCCGGCCGCCATCGTCGCGTCGTGGAAGGCCGCCCACTCGGCCTCGGCGGTCGCGACCCGTGCCCGCAGTTCCTCCACTGTGGTCACCGACGACTCGTCGATCCGGGCCTCGAACTCGCCGACCGCCCGGTGCGTCAGCGCATAGCGATAGATCAGTTCGCTGTAGTGGTCCTCGATCAATGTCGCGTGCAACGCCCGGTAGTCGTCGGGATGCGGCGTGACCAGCACCCCCGCGAGGGCGTCGGCGGTGTACACCAGCACCCCGCACTGCCCGGGGTAGATCTCGAAGACGCGCAGCGCCTCCCGCAGACCGGTCATGTCCTCACCCGTACGGCGCGGCGTCTCAGCATTCGGCAGTCCGCGCCTGAACGCCTCCGGTCGCCATGCGGGCCAAGCGATCTCGGGCGACATGAACGTCAGCGGCAGGTACGACTCCAGCGCCACGCGGTGCGGTACGAACCGCACCCGGGTGCGGCGGCCGAGCTTCGTCGGCGGCTTCCGCGAACGCCGCACCGTGTTGGCGGCCATCTGGAGTGCGCTCCCGTACGCGGGCACGGCGGTGCCGTCGCCGGTCCATTCGGCGATGAGGCCGTGCGGCGCATACCAGCAGCCGCGCATCTTCTCGTACACAATGGAATCCCGTGCCGCCGGGTGCAGCCGCAGCGACTCGATCGGCTCGGGCCGCACCAGCGGCACCAACCGGATCCCGCCCCACACCTGGCCGGGGCGCGTCTTGAGGCCCGTGAACGTCAACCGCGTCATGCGTCCTCCTCGGCGAGCCGCCGTTCGACGCGCGCGTCGATGTGCGACCGCAGCTCGTCGAGCCCGGCCCGACCGGCCGCGAACCGCGCGAACGCCACCAGCTCGGGCAGGTCCTCCGCGTCCCGAATCCCCGCGGTCGGCGTCGCCGCGTCGAAGGACCGCACCTGAAGACCCGCAGCGTCGAACACCGGGTTCAGGTGCACCACGGTCGTCGCGCCGTCAGGGTCGAGCCGCTCGCGCCACACGCGCAGCACTTCGGCGGCCATCCCGGCGGGCGCGTTGTCCCACCCGTCCGATACCACCACCACGAGCTCCGGTCGGGCCTCGAGCCCGTCGAGGAGACCCTGCCCGAGCGCGGTGACGCCCCGCGGCACCACGGTCAGCGCGTCCTCGCGCTCCGACAGCCAATGCGGTCGATAGTCCCCGGAGAGGCTTTCGAGCAGGAAGTGCACCGCGAGCGCCACCACCAGCGGCCTGCGCCGCTTCTCGTCCGACCCGCTCGACGAATAGCTGTCGTCCAGCACCGAGGCCACCGGCCCCCAGGTCCCGGCCCGGTCGCCCGCGACGCGGGCCGCGGCACCGCGAAGCGCGCCGGTCAACTCCGAGCGGCGCTCCTCGCGTTCGGGCACCGGCAGTGCCAGCACATACGCGGCCAACCGCGTCAACGGCATCCGACCCAGATCGGCCTCGTCGGCGGCGATGCCCGCACCGGTGCGGAGCGCGCTGCGCTGAAGCCGCAACCGTTCACCCCGAGTGAGCCGCGGTTCGATCCGCTTCAAGAACTCGGCCCGCGTGATCCGGTGCTTCGCGGCCAGTCCCTCGGCCACCGTGTACGGCAGCTCAAACACCGCCGACCGGTCGAAGTGCGCGCGCCGCCAAGTCTCGAACAACGGCGTGGCGTACCGGCCGACCGACATGGGCGCGAACAGGAACCGCTCCAACTCGGCGCCCTCGGACCCGCCGAAGCCGTCCACGGCCAGGTGCGCGTGCCGCACCGCCCGCTTGAACCCGGCCCGGTACTTCACGGCCTCGAACGCCAGATGCTCGCGGCCCCGGAGCCATTCGCGCATCACCGCCCGGGTCCGCCGGTTGTTGACGCCCTCCCGCTGCAACGCGGTGAACAGCCGGTACACCCGCTGCGGCGCCATCCTTCGCAGCGTGACGCGGATGAGGCGGCCTTCGCGTTCGCGCTGCGCAGCAGTCGCCTCGCGGCCCGAGTGCAGCAGCGCGGCGATGATCGCGGCCGCGTTGAAGTCGTTGACGCCGAGCGCGAGCGTCGCCGCGTACAGGTCCCGGTAGTTCACCCGCATGTACTCGTGCAGGAACTCGATCGACCACTGCTGGAGGCCGTCGCCCGAATGGAACTCGCGCTGGCCGGTCGAGGTGATCGCGGCGTTGACGAACAGCAGCGTGTCCTCGGCGGCGACGCGGTCGGCGGCGGTGTCCATGACGGGGCTCTCGGGGTGAGGGGAACGGGGCGCCGACCGGGGAATGATGGAGCGAAGGCGAACTGACGCTTACAAAACGGATCCGGAAATCGCACCTGAGTCCCGCGGTCGGCCGCCTCACCTTAACCGCGGGCGATGCCCGGCCGCCAGTGTGATTGCGGCCGGGCACCGGTGCCTAGCGGTTCCAGGTCCAGGCGTATTCGGGGTCTTCGGCGTCGAGGGCGCTTTGGCAGAGTTCGAGGGGGCGGAAGGTGTCGACCATGACGGCGAGTTCGTCGAAGGCTTCGGCGCCGATGGAGCGTTCGGCGGCGCCCGGCTGGGGGCCGTGGGTGAAGCCGGAGGGGTGGAGGGAGATCGAGCCCTGCTCGATGCCCGAGCCGCGGCGGGCCTCGTAGTCGCCGCCGCAGTAGAACATGACCTCGTCGGAGTCGACGTTGTGGTGGTTGTAGGGCACCGGGATCGCGTCCGGGTGGTAGTCCACTTTGCGCGGCACGAAGTTGCAGATCACGAAGTTCGGGCCCTGGAACACCTGGTGCGCGGGCGGGGGCTGGTGGATGCGGCCGGTGATCGGCTCGTAGTCGTGGATCGAGAACACCCACGGGTACAGGCACCCGTCCCAGCCGACGACGTCGAACGGGTGGTGCGCGTAGGTGAACTTCGTCCACAGGGTCGCCGAGCCGCGCCCGCGGTGCTGGACGTACACCTCCACGTCCTCGCCCTCGACCAGCAGCGGCTCGGTGGGGCTGCGCAGGTCGCGCTCGCAGTACGGGGAGTGCTCCAGGAACTGGCCGCGCACCGACAGGTACCGCTTGGGCGGGGTGATGTGCCCGGTGGACTCGACGACGAGGGTCCGCAGCGGCTCGTCGCCGGTCGGGACCACCCGGTAGATCGTGGACATCGGCATGATCAGGTAGTCGCCGCTCGAGATGTCGATCGCCCCGAACGAGGTCTCCACAGTGGCCGAACCGGCTTCGACGTAGATGCATTCGTCGCCGATCGCGTTGCGGTACAGCGGCGAAGGACGGTCGGCGACCGCATAGGAAATGCGACAGTCCGAATTGGACAGCAGGTGGTTGCGTCCGAAGATCGCGTCCCCGGCGGCGTCGAGCTTGTGGGTGCGGAAGTGCCGCGGCTTGAGCGGGTGGTTCGCCACCGGCTCGGCCCTCTCGGGCCGGTGCTCGGTGCTGGAGCTGATCGCGGTGGGAGCGAAGCGGTGGTAGAGCAGCGAGGAGTCGGAGGAGAACCCCTCCTGGCCCATCAGCTCCTCGGAGTACAGGCTTCCGTCGCCTTGGCGAAACTGCGTGTGTCGCTTGTCGGGGATCTGCCCGACCGAACGGTAGAACGGCACGTCGACTCCTTCGTCGGTTCGCGCGCGGGCCGAGGGTGTGGCCCCTGACGCGGTGGCTATACCAATTTGCGGCTCGCAAGCGTCGCCGAGCCTGCCCCGAGGATAACCGTCCCGCCGTTCGATTTCGACCGCTCCGCGCACCCGCGCGCACGCATCGGGCCGCTTCGCGCACCGCGTGCGCGGACCGGTGGACCCGAGCCGCCGCGCGCCCTTAGGCTCTGGGCATGGTTGAAGCGATCCCCGCGGTGCTGCGGGGCCTGATCGACGACGCGGCGCTCTTCCCACCAGGAAACGCGCCCCTCGAAGCGGCCGTCCCCGCCCACCGCGGGTACCGCCAGTCCTGGTTCGCCCCGATGATCGGACCGCTCCTGGTCCCGCAGTCCCGCCTCGGCGACCTGCACCCGCGCGAAGAACTGCGCATCGGCGTCATCGTCGACGGCGACCTCGAACGCGTCCCCGCCGACGTGGCCGCTCTCGACCCGCGCGTCACCGTCGCGCACTACGAGTCGCGCCACCCCCTCGACCGGCTCGCCGAGCACGCCCCCGCGTGGGGCCGCCCGGTCTACGCCGAGATCCCCTTCGACGAGGCCGCCGTCGAAGCGGTCCGCCCCACCGGCTTCACCCCGAAGTTCCGCACCGGCGGGCTCACCGCCGAAGCGTTCCCGCCGCCCGAGGCGCTCGCGGCCGCGATCCGCGCCTGCCGCCGCGGCGGTCTCCACTTCAAACTCACCGCCGGACTCCACAACGCCGTGCGCCACCGCGACCCGCGGACCGGTTTCGACCACCACGGCTTCCTGAACGTGCTGGTCGCAGTCGACGAGGCCGAGAGCAACGCCTCGCTCGACCAGGTCACCGAGACCCTCGCGTCCACCGACGCCGAAGGCCTCGCCGCCCGCGCCAAGCGGTTCCTCCACCGGCCCCGCGCCCTGTGGACCGCGTACGGCTCGTGCAGCGTGGACGAACCCATCGACGACCTCATCGCACTCGGCCTCCTGCACCGAGGGGAGCAATCATGACCGACACCAGCTGGGTCGAAGGCGCCGAAGCGGGCCCGTACGGCCTCGCCCACCTGCCCTACGGCGTCTTCTCGACCGCCAAGGACCCCGCCCCGCGCATCGGGGTGCGCATCGGCGACCAGATCCTCGACCTGCGGGCCCTGGCCACCGGCACGTTCTTCCTGCCGTGGATCCGCCCCGCCTTCCACGAGCACGACCTGGGCGGCTTCATGGCCATGGGCCCGCCCGCGTGGCGGCTCGTGCGCCACCAGCTCACCGAACTCCTCGGCGACGCCCGCCACCGCGACCAGTCCGCGACGCTGCTGACCCCGGTCGCCAAGGCCCGCATGCACCTGCCGTTCCAGGTGGCGGACTATGTGGACTTCTACGCGTCCGAAGACCACGCCACCAACCTCGGGCGGCTCTTCCGACCCGACGCAGAACCCTTGCTGCCCAACTGGAAGCACCTCCCGGTCGGCTACCACGGCCGCGCCGGGACCGTGGTCCCCTCCGGGACCCCGATCACGCGTCCCAGCGGCCAGCGCAAGACCAAGGACGGCCCGCTCGAATTCGGGCCCAGCGCGCGCCTCGACATCGAAGCCGAGGTCGGCTTCGTCGTCGGCGTCGGCACCGAACTGGGCACCCCGGTGAGCCCGGACGACTTCGCCGAGCACGTCTTCGGCGCGGTCCTGGTCAACGACTGGTCGGCGCGCGACATCCAGGCCTGGGAGTACGTGCCGCTCGGGCCGTTCCTGGGCAAGTCCTTCGCGACCTCGATCGGGCACTGGGTCACCCCGCTGGACGCGCTGGCCCCGGCCCGCACGACCGCGCCGGTGCAGGACCCGGAGCCGTTCGCCTACCTCAAGGAGGCCGAGCGGTTCGCCTACGACCTCTCGATCTCGGTGAGCTGGAACGGGACCGAGGTCTCGCGGCCGCCGTTCGCGGGCATGTACTGGACCCCGGCGCAGATGCTGGCGCACATGACGGTGAACGGCGCGAGCCTGCGCACCGGCGACCTGTACGCCTCCGGCACGGTCTCGGGTCCCGAGGCCGACCAGCGCGGCTCGTTCCTGGAACTGACCTGGAGCGGCCGCGACCCGGTGAGCGTGGGCGAGGGCGAGAGGCGCACGTTCCTCGAAGACGGCGACACGGTGGTCCTGAACGCGACGGCCCCGGGCCCGAACGGGACCCGGATCGGCCTGGGCGAGGTGAGCGGCACGATCCTCCCGGCCCTGGCCTGAGACCCTCGCGCACCCGGGCCTCGTTCCCGCTCGGGTGCGCGCGATCGCTGTGGGAGGATCACCGCGTGTTCCCAGACCCGCGCATCGTCGTCTCGACGGCCGAAGAGTCCCTTCCCCTCGCCATTCGCGAACTCGAACTCGACTTCGGGCCCGAAGCGAAGGTGGAGGCCATCGGCCCCGAGATGGCCGTCGTCACCGCCCCGAGCCTCTCCGCCCAGGAGGTCGCCGACCGCTGCGAGGCCGCGCCGCTGGTCTTCCCGCGCCACCTGACGGTCGAGGTCGCGCTCCTGGACGCGGACGCCGACCTCGACCGGATCGCCGCGGCCGCCCTCGCGGCCGTCCGCGAGGCCGCTCTCCCGCCCTCGCTCGCCCTCCAAGTTTGGGTCAGCGGCCCCTCCTCCTACGAGTTCGGCCCCGCCGCCGTCTTCGGCGCGATCGCCGCCGAGCTCGACGCCGCCGGGTACGCCGTCGCCAGGTCCGGCCGCCGCCACGTCCTCTCCTGCTGCCTCACGCCGCGAGGGATCCTGTTGGGCCTCAACGAGACCCGCGACAGCCTCAGCGACTGGCCCGGCGGCGGCGTGCGCCTCTCCAAGAGCCGCGACCAGATCTCCCGCGCCGAGTTCAAACTCGAAGAGGCGCTCACCGAGTTCGGCCTCGACCTGCCCGCGGGCGGCAACGCGCTCGACCTCGGGGCCGCCCCCGGCGGCTGGACCCGGATCCTGCGCCGCCGCGGCCTCCGCGTCTGGGCCGTCGACCCCGGCGACCTGGACGAACGCCTCGCCCGCGACGGCCAGATCAAGCACCTCAAGGTCACCGCCGGGCGCTTCCTCCACAGCAACCGCACCGTGTTCGACGTGGCCGTCAACGACATGCGCATGGACCCCAAGCTCAGCTGCGAGCTCATGGTCCGCGTCGCCGCGCACCTCGCGCCCGGCGCTCTGGCGGTCGTGACCCTCAAGACCGGCTCCCGCGAGGTCCTCGCCACGGTCAAGGCCTGCCTGGAGATCCTCACCGGGCCCTACGAGATCCTGCACGCCCGCCAGCTCCGCCACAACCGCCACGAGATCACCGTGGTCGCCCGCAGGACCGACGCCCCGGCCGACTAGGCCCCGACGGCGCGTTTGACCAGCGGAAGCGTCCGGTAGGGGATCTGCTCGACCAGGGCCACGACCGTGGAGGCCCGCAGGATGCCGTCGGCCGCCAAGACCCTGTCGATCACGCTTTGCAGCTCGGCGTTGGTGCGCGCGACGATCCGGCAGAGCATGTCGCCGGTGCCGGTGACCGTGTGGGCCTCCAGGACCTCCGGGATGTGCCCGAGCCCGCGGGCCACGCTCTCGTGGCCCACGGCCTGGCGCAGTTCGAGCGTGACGAAGGCCGTCACGGGGTACCCCAGGGCCGCGGGGTCGATCCGCGGGCCGAAGTCGCGGACCACGCCGCGCGAAGCGAGCTTGTCGAGCCGGGCCTGGACCGTGCCGCGCGCGACGCCAAGGCGCCTGGAGCATTCGAGGACGCCGATGCGCGGTTCGGCGTCGAGGAGTTCGATGAGTCGGGCGTCGAGGGCGTCGACCTGCGAGAGACTGGTCATGTTGTCCAGTCTAATCCGCGATTCGTTGGCATATTCGCGCAAGTTGCGCAGCATTCCGAGGTCTGCTTGCCCAGTGCCGGAATCTGAACAATGATCAAGCCCACAGTCCGTGGCACGGCGAGACCCGCCGGCCGCGCCGGTCCGCGACCCGAGGAGGCCGTCATGGTCGACACCACCAGCCGCAACGACACCCCCGAGACCGACCCGAGTCTCGTGGGCGAGGTGGAGCACGACATCCGCCAGGACGCCTTCCCGATCAAGGGCTGGGACCACGTGCGCTACTACGTGGGCAACGCCCGCCAGGCCGCCCACTACTACTCGACCGCGTTCGGCATGACCCTCTTCGCCTACCGCGGCCCCGAGCAGGGCTTCCGCGAGCACGCCGAGTACGCGCTCAAGTCCGGCGGCGTCACGTTCGTCCTCGCCGGCGGCGTCACCGCCGAGTCCGAGGCCTCCGAGCACTACGCCCGCCACGGCGACGGCGTCATCGAGGTCGCCCTCGAAGTGCCCGATGTGGACGCGAACTACAAGCACGCGATTGCCCAGGGCGCCATCGCGATCGAGGAGCCGCACGACCTCACCGACGAGCACGGCACGATCCGCCGCGCCGTCATCGGCACCTACGGCGAGACCCGGAACGTGCTCATCGACCGCTCGAAGTACACCGGCCCGTTCCTGCCCGGGTTCGTCAAAGCCGAGCCCATGGTCACCCCGCCCGAGAAGCGCTTCTTCCAGGCGATCGACCACATCGTCGGCAACGTCGAGCTCGGCAAGATGCGCGAGTGGGTCGGCTACTACGAGCGCGTCATGGGCTTCACCAACATCGTCGAGTTCGTCGAGGACGCCATCGCCACCGAGTACTCCGCGCTCATGAGCAAGGTCGTGGCCAACGGCAACCGCAAGATCAAGTTCCCGATCAACGAGCCCGCCGAAGGCAAGAAGAAGTCCCAGATCGACGAGTACCTGGAGTTCTACGGCGGCCCCGGCGTCCAGCACATCGCGCTGGCCACCAACGACATCCTCGCCGCGGTCGACGCGATGCGCGAGAGGGGCATCGAGTTCCTGGAGGCCCCGGACGCCTACTACGAGGACCCCGAGATGCGCGCACGCATCGGCACCGTCCGCGTCCCGATCGAGGAGCTCCAGAAGCGGCGAGTCCTGGTGGACCGTGACGAGGACGGCTATATGCTCCAGATCTTCACCAAGCCGCAGCAGGACCGCCCCACGATGTTCTACGAGATCATCGAGCGGCACGGCTCGCTGAGCTTCGGCAAGGGCAACTTCAAGGCCCTGTTCGAGGCCTTGGAGAAGGAGCAGGAGAAGCGCGGAAACCTGTGACGGGGAGCCACATGCACGCACCACACGGCGCCGATCTCCACTGCCGCAACTGGCAGACGGAGGCGGCCTACCGGATGCTCCAGAACAACCTCGACCCCGCGGTCGCCGAGCGGCCAGAGGACCTGGTCGTCTACGGCGGCACCGGAAAGGCCGCCCGCAGCCGGGACGACCTCAAGGCGATCCTGCGGACCCTCCTGACGCTCGAAGCGGACGAGACGCTGCTCGTCCAATCAGGACGGGCCGTCGGGGTCATGCGCACCCACGAGTGGGCCCCGCGCGTGCTCATCGCCAACTCGAACCTGGTGCCCGACTGGGCCACCTGGCCCGAGTTCCGCCGCCTCGAATCGCTGGGTCTGACCATGTACGGCCAGATGACGGCCGGGTCGTGGATCTACATCGGTACACAAGGGATCCTCCAGGGCACCTACGAGACCTTCGCGGCCGTGGCCGCCAAGCGCTTCGGAGGCACCCTGAAGGGCACGCTCACGCTCACCGCAGGGTGCGGCGGCATGGGCGGCGCGCAGCCGCTCGCGGTCACCATGAACGACGGCGTGTGCCTGCTCGTCGAGGTCGACCCCGAACGGCTCGAACGGCGCGTGCAGACCCGCTATCTCGACACCGTCGCAGCGGACCTGGACGACGCGGTCGCCCAGGCCCTCGCGGCCAAGCGCGCAGGGGTGGCGAAGTCGATCGGCCTGGTGGGCAACGCGGCCGAGGTCCTCCCCGAGCTCCTCGCCCGCGGCGTCGAGGTCGACATCGTGACCGATCAGACCTCGGCGCACGACCCGCTGTCCTATGTGCCCGCCGGAGTGTCCTATGCGGACGCCGCCGAGCTGGCCAAGGCCGACCCCGAGGCGTTCACCGATCGGGCCCGCGAGTCGATGGCCCGCCACGTGGAGGCCATGGTCGGCTTCCTCGACGCGGGGGCCGAGGTCTTCGACTACGGCAACTCGATCCGCGGCGAGGCCCTCGAAGGCGGTTTCAAGCGCGCCTTCGCCTTCCCCGGCTTCGTGCCCGCCTACATCCGGCCCCTGTTCTGCGAAGGCAAGGGCCCCTTCAGGTGGGCCGCGCTCTCGGGCGACCCGGCCGACATCGCCGCGACCGACAAGGCGGTGCTCGACCTGTTCCCCGAGAACCGGTCCCTGAACCGCTGGATCGAGCTCGCCCGCGACCGCGTCGCGTTCCAGGGCCTCCCGGCCCGGATCTGCTGGCTCGGCCACGGCGAGAGGGACGCCGCCGGGGTGCGCTTCAACGAGCTGGTGGCCGACGGGACCCTGAAGGCCCCGCTCGCCATCGGACGCGACCACCTCGACTGCGGCTCGGTCGCCAGCCCGTACCGCGAAACCGAGTCCATGAAGGACGGTTCGGACGCGATCGCGGACTGGCCCCTGCTCAACGCCCTCGTCAACACCGCGTCGGGCGCGAGCTGGGTCTCGATCCACCACGGCGGCGGGGTCGGCATCGGCCGGTCCATCCACGCCGGGCAGGTCACCGTCGCCGACGGCACCGCCCTGGCCGCGCAGAAACTCGAACGGGTCCTCTCCAACGACCCCGCTATGGGCGTCATCCGGCACGTGGACGCCGGATACGAGGAGGCCGAACGCGTCGCCGAAGACCACGGCGTCCGGATCCCGAACCGCGAATCCTGACCGCCGCCGCGGGCCCGCTCCATGCGGGCCCGCGGCGGGCGTTCACCGCGATTCCCGGACCGGCACCGGGACCGCCTGGGACACTTCGAAGACACCGAGAACGGGGAACGCATGGACACCGCAGAGTTCCGACGCCTCTGGGACGAGCTCGCCCCCATCGGGCGCCGGCCCGGAGGCGGCTACCTCCGGTATTCGTGGACCCCGGCCGACCTCGCCTGCCGCGACTGGTTCCGCGCCCAAGCCGAGTCCCGCGCCCTGCGCTACGAGACCGACCGCAACGGCAACCTCTACGCCTGGTGGGACCCCGAACCAGAACCCGGGGAGGCCGCCGAGTCGGGAGCGATCCTGACCGGCAGCCACTTCGACTCGGTCCCGCACGGCGGCGCGTACGACGGTCCACTGGGGATCGTCTCGGCGTTCCTGGCCGTGGACGAGCTCCGCGCCGCCGGAGCCGAACCCAAGCGCCCCATCGCCATCGCAGCCTTCACCGAAGAAGAGGGCGGACGCTTCGGCGTCCCCTGCCTCGGATCGCGCCTCATGGCCGGAGTCGTCACCCCCGAACGCGCCCGATCGCTCACCGACCCCGACGGGACGACCCTCGCCGAGGCCATGCGCGCGGCCGGAGCCGACCCGTCCACACTCGGACCCGACCCCGAACGCCTCGCCTCCGTCCACGCGTTCGTGGAACTGCACATCGAGCAGGGCCGCGCCCTCGACGGCGGCGACGCACCGGTCGGCGTCGCCAGCGCGATTTGGCCCCACGGCCGCTGGCGGCTCACCTTCACCGGCGCGGCCGACCACGCCGGGACCACCCGCCTGCCCGACCGCCGCGACCCGATGCTCGCCTTCGCGTTCGCCGTCCTCGCGGCCCGCAAGGAGGCCCGCCTCGCCGGGGGCCTGGCCACGATCGGCCGTGTCGAGGCCGAACCCAACGCCACCAACGCGATCGCCGCGAAGGTCACCGCGTGGCTCGACGCCCGCGCCCCCGACGAGGCGGTCCTGAACGAGATCCTGTCCGGTTTCGAGTCCAAAGTGTCCGAACGAGCCGAACGCGACGGCACCGGCTTCACCATCGAGCCGGAGTCCGAGACCCCGGTGGTCGACTTCGACGCCGACCTGCGCGACCGGATCGCCGAACTGCTCGGTGGCGCCCCGATCCTCCCGACCGGGGCCGGGCACGACGCCGGAGTCCTCGCCTCCCATGTGCCGACCGCGATGCTGTTCGTGCGCAACCCGACCGGCGTCTCCCACGCCCCCGGCGAAGGCGCGAGCGACGAGGACTGCGCCGCGGGTGTAGCAGCGCTGGCGGCCGTACTGCGGGACCTCGCGTGCTGACCTACTGGGCCGAGCACGCCTGGCTTCCGGGCGGCCCGGCCGCGGGCGTGGCGATCGAGGTCGCCGACGGCCGGATCGTCTCGGTCACCCCCGATGCCCTGCCGCGCGGCGAGATCCTGCACGGGATCACGATGCCCGGCTTCGCGAACGCCCACTCGCACGCGTTCCACCGGGCCCTGCGCGGGCGCACCCACGAGGGCCGCGGCACCTTCTGGACGTGGCGCGACAACATGTACCTCCTGGCCGAGCGCCTCGACCCCGACTCCTATCACCGCCTCGCCCGCGGGGTCTACGCCGAGATGGCCCTGGCCGGGATCACGTGCGTGGGGGAGTTCCACTACCTCCACCACGCCCCGGGCGGGCGCCCCTATGCGGACCCGAACGCGATGGGGGAGGCCCTGATGCAGGCCGCCGCCGACGCGGGGATCCGGATCACCCTCCTCGACACCCTTTACCTCGCAGGCGGATTCGGGGTCCCGCTCGAAGGCCCGCAGCTGCGCTTCGGCGACGGCGACCTCGAAGGCTGGCTGTCGCGTGTGGAGCGTCTGGACGCGCCCGCCCACGCGCGCATCGGCGGCGCGGTCCACTCGGTGCGCGCCGTCCCCGACGAGGCGATCGCGGCCTTCTCGTGCTCGACCGAGGGCCGCCCGGTCCACGTGCACCTCTCCGAGCAGCGCGCCGAGAACGAGGCCTGCCGCGCCGAATACGGTTGCAGCCCCACCGAACTGCTCGAACGCTCCGGCTTCATCGGCCCCGACCTGACGGCCGTCCACGCCACGCACCTCTCGGAGCGTGACATCGAACTCCTCGGCGCGGCCGGGGCCACCGCCGGGTTCTGCCCCACGACCGAACGCGACCTCGCCGACGGGATCGGCCCGGCCCGCGATCTGGCCGACGCCGGGGCCCGCCTCTCCCTCGGCACCGACTCGAACGCCATCGTGGACATGTTCGAGGAGGCGCGCGGCCTGGAGATGCACGAGAGGCTCATCAGCGAAGAGCGCGGCCGCTTCACTCCTGCCGCGCTCATGGACGCCCTGACCCGCCACGACAGCCTCGGCTGGCCCGACGCCGGAACGATCGCTCCAGGCATGCGAGCCGACCTGGTGACCGCCTCCCTCGGTACGCCCCGTACCGCCGGAATCGCACCGTCCGGCATCGTCTACGCCGCGACCGCGAGCGATTTGACCGACGTCATCGTGGACGGCCGCCACATCGTCCAACATGGACGCCACCGTTACATCGACGCGGGCGCCGAGCTGCGCGCCGCGATTGAGGAGCTGCGGGCATGAGTCTGCTCATCGACCGCATCGGCGAGCTGTTCACCGCCGAGGACCGCGTGCTCAATGACGCGGCCGTGGTGTGCGAAGGCGACCGCATCGCCTGGATCGGCCCCAGCGCCGGGGCCCCGGCCGCCGACGAGCGGCTGGACGCGGGCGGGCGCGCCGTGATCCCCGGTTTCGTCGACAGCCACGCCCACCTGGTCTTCGCGGGCGACCGCTCCGCCGAGTTCGCCGCCCGCATGGCCGGGGAACCCTACACCGGCGGCGGCATCCGCACCACCGTCGCCGCCACGCGCGACGCCGACGACGAGGCCTTGCGCGCCAACGTCGCCCGCCTCACCGAGGAGATGCGCCGCCAGGGCACGACCACAGTGGAGATCAAGTCCGGCTACGGCCTCACCGTGGCCGACGAGGCCCGCTCCCTGCGCATCGCCGCCGAGTTCACGCCCGAGACCACCTATCTCGGCGCGCACACCGTCCCCGCGGGCGCCGACCCCGACGAGTACACCGCCCTCGCCTGCGGCCCGATGCTCGACGCGTGCGCCCCGCACGCCAAGTGGGCCGACGTGTTCTGCGAGCGGGGCGCCTTCGACGGCGACCAGGCCCGCGCCGTGCTCACCGCGAGCGCCGCGGCCGGGCTCGAACTGCGCGTCCACGCCAACCAGCTCACCGAGGGCCCCGGCGTGCGCCTCGCGGTCGAACTCGACGCCGCCTCGGCCGACCACTGCACGCACCTGTCGGACGCCGACGTGGACGCCCTCGCCTCAGGCTCCACTGTGGCCACGCTCCTGCCGGGGGCCGAGTTCTCGACCCGCTCCCCGTATCCGGACGCGCGGCGCCTCATCGACGCCGGGGTCACGGTCGCGCTCGCCACCGACTGCAATCCCGGTTCGTCCTTCACCAGCAGCATGGCCTTCTGCATCGCGCTCGCGGTGCGGGAGATGGGCATGACGCCCGCCGAGGCGCTGACCGCCGCCACCGCCGGAGGCGCGGCCGCGCTGCGCCGCACCGACGTCGGCCGCGTCGCGGTCGGGGCGCGGGCCGACCTCGCGCTGCTGCGCGCCCCCTCGTACGTCCATCTGGCCTACCGGCCGGGGACGCCGTTGATCGAGGCCGTCGTACACGGCGGCAATCAGGTGCACTGAGGAGATCCCATGTCGACTGTCCACATCAAACCGATTCCGGTCACTCCGGACGAGGTCCTCGCGGTGGCGCGTTCACGCGCCCGGGTCGCGATCGCGCCCGAGGCCCGCGAGGCAATGGCGAGGAGCCGCGAGGTCGTGGACGCGATCGAGCGCGAGGGTCGCCCGGTCTACGGCGTCTCGACCGGGTTCGGGGCCCTGGCCAACACGTTCGTGGAGCCCGAGCGCCGCGCCGAGCTCCAGCACGCGTTGATCCGCTCGCACGCGGCCGGGGTCGGCGACCCGATGCCGGTCGAAGTGGTGCGCGCGATGATGCTCCTGCGTCTGCGCTCGCTCGCCTTGGGGCGCTCGGGGGTCCGGCCCGAGGTCGCCGACGCGCTCGCGGCGCTGCTCAACGCCGACGTCACCCCTTGGGTCCCGCGGCACGGTTCGCTCGGCGCCTCAGGGGACCTCGCGCCGCTCGCGCACTGCGCGATGGTGCTGCTGGGCGAAGGCTGGGTGCGGGCCGAGGACGGCTCGCGCGTCGAGGCCGGGCCGGTGCTCGAAGCCGCGGGCCTGGCCCCGATCACGTTGTCCTCCAAGGAGGGCTTGGCGCTCATCAACGGCACCGACGGGATGCTCGGGATGCTGCTGCTCGCGGTGGCCGACCTGCGGCACCTGCTGACGATGGCCGACGTGTGCGCCGCACTGTCCAATGAGGCCATGCTCGGTTCGGACCGCCCGTTCCAGCCCGAGCTCCACGAGATCCGCCCGCAGCCGGGCCAGGCCGACAGCGCCGCGAACATCCACCTGCTGCTCCAGGACTCCGAGGTCATGGATTCCCATCGCAACGACCTCGCGCACGCGGTGCAGGACGCCTACTCGATGCGCTGCGCCCCGCAGGTCGCCGGAGCGGCCCGCGATGTGCTCGGCTACGCCGAGACCGTGGCCGCCCGCGAACTGCTCTCGGTGGTGGACAACCCGGTGGTGCTGCTCGACGGCCGCGTGGAGTCGACCGGCAACTTCCACGGCGCGCCGCTGGCCTACGCCGCGGACTTCCTCGGGATCGCCGCGGCCGACGTGGGCTCGATCTCCGAGCGCCGCGTGGACCGCCTGCTGGACGTGACCCGCTCGAGGGGCCTGCCCGCGTTCCTCAGCCCCGACCCGGGCGTCAACTCCGGGCTCATGATCGCCCAGTACACGGCCGCGGGGATCGTGGCCGAGAACCGCCGCCTGGCCGCGCCCGCCTCGGTGGACTCGGTGCCCACCTCGGGCATGCAGGAGGACCACGTCTCGATGGGTTGGGCCGCCGGCTGCAAGCTGCGCACGATCCTCGACAACCTCGGCGCCCTCTTGGCGGTCGAACTCCTCGCGAGCGTCCAGGGCCTCCAGCTGCGCCAGCCGCTCATCCCGTCCCCGGCCGCCCGCGCCGCGATCGCCGCGGTGGCCCCGATAGCGGGCAAGCCCGGCCCCGACCAGTTCCTCGCCCCCGTCATCGAACAGGTCAAGCACCTCGTGGAGGGCCCGACCCTCCGCACCGAGATCGAAGCGGCCGTAGGCGCACTCAACTGACCGCAGACAACGGCCCCGCTCCGCACACGGAGCGGGGCCGCGGCGTTTCCAGACAAAGAAGGCGGCCCGGCAACGCTGCCGGGCCGAAACGGACTTGGGGATATGCGGCTAGGGGGTGCCCGGCGAATCCAGCCGGCCGCTATCCGGCCCGTTCGCCCGCTCGCTGCGTTGTCGGGGCCTCCAGATACAACACCGGTATCCGGAGGCCCCTCCGCCTTGCGAGCGAACGAACGGACTCGGATATCGCCTCGCCCGGATTCGCCGGGCACCCCCTAGAGTCCGGAGAGCTTCTGCCCGGCGCGGATGACCGCCATGCCGAGGCGGTCGCCAGGGCGCCTTCCCAGGCGCTCTATGGGACCTGAGACCGAGATGGCCGCCACGACGCGGCCGGTCTTGTCGCGCACCGGGGCCGACACGCTGACGACGCCGGGTTCGCGTTCGGCCACCGACTGCGCGAAGCCGCGGCGGCGGACCTCGGCGAGGGTCTTGGACGAGAAGCGGCACTTGGGGAGCAGGGGCAGGATGCCTTCGGGGGGCTCCCACGCGAGGAGCACCTGAGCGCCCGAACCGGCCGTCATCGGCAGGGCGGCGCCTACGGGTACGGTGTCGCGCAGCCCGGAGGCGCGTTCGGCGGCCGAGACGCACACGCGCTCGTCGGCTCGCCTGCGGTACAGCTGGGTGGACTCACCCGTCTGGTCCCGCAGTAGGTTCAGGACCGGCTCGGCGGCGCTCAGGAGCACGTCGGCCGTCGACCCGGCGAGCTCGCCGAGTTTCGGGCCGGGCCTCCAGCGCCCTTCGTGGTCGCGTTGCAGCATCTCGTGGGCTTCGAGTGCCTGCGCGAGGCGGTGGGCCGTGGCCCTGGGCAATCCCGTCTCGTGCACGAGCTCAGCCAGGCTGGCGCCGTTGGTGCACGCAGTGAGGATGAGCACCGCCTTGTCGAGGACGCCCACTCCGCTGATAGTATTCGTTCTCACGAGCTGAACATTACCTCCCATTATTCGAGAAGTCCAACGACTGGGAACAGAGATGTCACGTACACCACAAGAAACCGAGGGGACGCGGCCGCGCACCCTCGCCGAGAAGGTCTGGGACGCCCACGTGGTCCGCACCGGCGGGAACCAGCCGGACCTGCTCTACATCGACCTGCACCTCCTCCATGAGGTGACCAGCCCGCAGGCCTTCGACGGGCTGCGGCAGGCCGGGCGCAAGGTCCGCCGGACCGATCTGACGATCGCGACCGAGGACCACAACACGCCCACTGACAACCTCTTCACCATCGCCGACCCGACCAGCCGCAAGCAGATCGAGACGCTCCGCGCCAACTGCGAGGAGTTCGGGGTCCGCATCCACTCGCTCGGCGACGCCGAGCAGGGCGTGGTCCACGTCGTGGGACCGCAGCTGGGACTCACCCAGCCGGGCATGACGGTCGTCTGCGGCGACTCGCACACCTCCACCCACGGCGCGTTCGGGTCCATCGCGTTCGGCATCGGCACCAGCGAGGTCGAGCACGTGCTCGCCACCCAGACCCTGCCGCAGGCCAAGCCGAAGTACATGGCCGTCACCGTCAACGGCTCGCTGCCCGAAGGCGTCTCGGCCAAGGACCTGATCCTCAAGATCATCTCCATCACCGGCACCGGCGGCGGCAAGGGCCACATCGTCGAGTACCGCGGCCAGGCCATCGAGGAGCTCTCGATGGAGGGCCGGATGACGGTCTGCAACATGTCGATCGAGTGGGGCGCCAAGGCCGGCCTCATCGCGCCCGACGAGAAGACCTTCGCCTACGTCGAAGGCCGCGCCCACGCCCCCAAGGGCGAGGACTGGGACGCCGCCGTCGAGTACTGGAAGGGCCTGACCACCGACGAGGACGCCGTCTTCGACAAGGAGATCGTGATCGACGCGGCCTCCCTGAGCCCGTTCGTCACCTGGGGCACCAACCCCGGCCAGGGCATCGAGCTCTCCGGCGACGTGCCCGACCCGGCCTCGTTCGAGGACCCGATCGAGCGCACCACCGCCGCGAGCGCCCTGGAGTACATGGGCCTGGAGGCCGGCACCCCGATGCGCGAGGTCCCCGTGGACGTGGTCTTCCTCGGCTCGTGCACCAACGGCCGCATCGAGGACCTGCGCACCGCCGCCGAGGTCATCAAGGGCCGCAAGGTCGCCGATTCGGTCAACATGATGGTCGTGCCCGGCTCGGCCAAGGTCCGCGAACAGGCCATCGCCGAAGGCCTCGACAAGGTCTTCACCGAAGCGGGCGCCGACTGGCGCTTCGCGGGCTGCTCGATGTGCCTGGGCATGAACCCCGACCAGCTCACGCCCGGCCAGAGGGCCGCCTCGACCTCGAACCGCAACTTCGAGGGCCGCCAAGGCAAGGGCGGGCGCACGCACCTCGTGTCCCCGGCCGTCGCCGCCGCCACCGCCGTCTCCGGTCACCTGGCCGGCCCGGCCGACCTGTAAGCGAGGAGCGGACATGGACAAGTTCACGACCCACACCGGGACCGTCGCCCCGCTGCGTCGCTCCAACGTCGACACCGACCAGATCATCCCCGCCGTGTACCTCAAGCGCGTCACCAAGACCGGCTTCGAGGACGGCCTGTTCGCCGAGTGGCGCGAGGACGAGAAGTTCCTGCTGAACCAGGACGAGTACGCGAGCGCCACGATCCTGGTCGCCGGCACCGAGTTCGGCACCGGCTCCTCGCGGGAGCACGCCGTCTGGGCCCTGAAGGACTACGGCTTCAAGGCCGTCATCGCGCCCCGCTTCGGCGACATCTTCCGCGGCAACTCCCTCAAGAACGGTCTGTTGACTGTGGAGCTGCCCGAGGAGGCCGTCGAGGAGCTGTGGCGCCTGGCCGAGGTCAGCCCCGACGCGGAGGCCACCGTCGACCTCGTCGCGTGCGAAGTCCGTGCGGGCGACCGCACCTGGGGCTTCGAGTTCGACGAGTTCCTGCGCTGGCGCATGATGGAGGGCCTCGACGACGTGGCGCTGACGCTGCGCGACGAGGAGCGGATCGCCGCGTTCGAATCGAACCGGGACGCTTGGCGGCCTAGGACACTCCCCGCGGCCTGACCCGAAAGGGCCGCGCACCGCCCGCGAGCTTCGCTTATGCCGCTTGCGGGAGTGGTGAACCGGCCTCTGCGACAACTCGATCCCGTTCGACCGCACGTACGGAGCCGGTGGCGATGCCACCGGCTCCAGGCGTGTTCGGGTCCCTCCCAACGGGGTTGCGACGGTCGATTTCGGGCGGCCGAATAAAAATTCCATGCGACACAACGGGTCTATTTTCGCGGAAACAGTTGCCTTCGCCTTCGAAACGTCATAACGTGCGCTTAACAAGCTGGTATGGCTCCAGAACCCAATCGGGAGGGTAGGACTCGTGAACAAGGCAGAGTTCGTCGATCGGATCGCCGCACGCACTGGCGATCGCACCGCCGCGAAAGAAGTCGTCGATGTGGCGATCGACGAGATACAGCGCGCCGTCGTCAAAGGGGAGAAAGTCTCCTTCGCCGGTTTCGGTGTCTTCGAGAAGCGGCAGCGGGCCGCTCGGATGGCGCGCAACCCGCGCACCGGTGAGGCCGTGAAGGTCAAGAAGACCGTGGTCCCCGCATTCCGCCCGGGAACGGGCTTCAAGGAACTGGTCACCGGCAAGCGCAAGGCGGCCAAGTCCGCTCCCGCCTCCAAGAAGACCGCTCCGGCGAAGAAGACCGCCAAGAAGTCCACGGCGAAGAAGACCGCCGCCAAGAAGACCACGCGCGCCGCTTCCACGGCGAGCCGCTCCACGGCCACGAGCCGTGTGGCCGCCAAGAAGACCGCGGCGAAGAAGACCACCGCCAAGAAGGCGTCCACGGCCAAGAAGGCCGTGCGCAAGACCGCCGCCAAGCCCGCGGCCAAGAAGACCGCGGCGAAGAAGACCGCGAAGCGCGGACGCAGCTTATGCCGCGGCCCCGAACCGGTTCGGGGCACGGTGTGGCACCCGTCCGGCACGCACGGGGAAGAGGGCATTCAGGAACCGCCTGAATGCCCTCATCGCTTTCCTCAGTACGCCCGCTATCGGGCCGGCGAGCCGAACAGCGCCGACGAGAAGTCGTTCGCGAACTTCCCCTCTGGATCGACGCGTTCGCGCAGTTTCGCGAAGTCCCCCATTCGCGGATAACGCGAACCGATTTCACTGTTTCGCATTGCGAACAACTTGCCCCAATGGGGCCGCGGAGAATACGGTTCCAGCACTTCCTCAAGCGCCCGCATCACCGGCAGCACCGCGTCGTAATCGCTCACCCAAGTGAAATGCAGCCCCACCGTTTCGCGCCCGTACGCCGGGGACAACCACAGCTCGTCGGCCGCCATCGTGCGCAGTTCGCAGATCTGCGTCACCGGACCCAGCAGCGCCGAGATCGAACCCGCCGCCGCGATCGCCCCCGCCGCGTCGGCCCGGTCCACCAGGTACTCCGACTGGAGCTCGTCGCCCGAACTGGGCGTGAACTCGGCCCTGAAGTGCGGCAGGCGCTCATGCCACGGGCCCGTCTGCCCCTGCTGCGCCGTGCACGCCGCCGGGTCCACACCCGGCACCGGATGCCTGGGTCCGTCGGCCAGCGGCGCGCCGTACCAGTTCGCCTTCGGGAACGGATGCGACTGGTCGGCGGTGCGCTGCTTGACCCAGTACTGGAAGACCGGATCGGGCCCCCAGGGCGTGAACAGGCTCGTGCTGTAGGCGGACTCGACGAGCTCGTCGAAGTGCTCCAGCACCGCCTCGAAACCCAGATCGTCGTACACGTACTGGCGCACTTCGAAGCCCGGCACCAGTTCCAGCGTCACCGCGTGCACCACGCCCAGGTCCCCGAGATGGACCACCGAACCGGGGAAGTCCGCGTCGCCCCTCGCGACCGTGCGCAGTTCCCCGTCCGGGCCGATGAACTCGATCGCGGCCACCGCGGTGGCCAGGTTCCCGTTGCCCAGGCCCGAGCCGTGCGTGCCCGTCGCGATCGAACCGGCCACCGAGATGTGCGGCAGCGACGCCAGGTTGTGCAGCGCGAAACCCGACCGCGCCACCGCCGCGCTCAAGGCCGCGTACGTGATCCACCCCGACGCCCGCACCGTCCCGGTGAGCGCGTTGATCTGGACCTCGGGCTCGATCCCGGTGAGCGAGAGCATGACCCCGTCCGAGGCCGCGATCGTGTTGAAGGAGTGGCCCGAGCCGAGCACGCGCACGCGCGGCGCATCGGCCACGGCGGCGCGCGCCTCGTCGAGCGTCGCGGGCCGCTCGAACCGGCTGGGGGAGAAGCGGATGTTCCCCGCCCAGTTGTGGGGCCCGCTGGGGGCAAGGTCGGCCACGCCTACCTCCTAGTCAGCGCACGACGGCGCTCGAATCCAATGGCGGACGCAAGACTAGCGCGGCAAACGCCGGTAAAGGCCCCTGTCAGAGCCGCTCGACGCCTACCAGGCGCCGACCTGAGCAGGAGAGCACCCAGGCCTCTCCGGGCCTGGTGGACACGTCAGGGACCTCCACGCCGTCCTCGTCGGCCAGGATCGCGAGCGTGTCGCAGATGACTTCGGGCTCGGCGCAGACGATCACGGCCCCGCCGCCGCCCGCGAGTTCGCGCAGCCGCTCGGCCGAGCGCAGCGGGTTGCGTTCGTGGGCTTCGGTGTCGAACGCCGAGTCCCCTTGGAGCGCGCACCGCACCCCTTGCGCGATCGGCTCGACGGTCTGCACGCTGGAGCGCCCGGTCGCGCTGTAGGCCCGGTCGGGCTGGTACAGCGACGCCAACGCCGCCAAGCGCACCGCCTGGTCCTGCCCGCGCGCGCTCAACGGCCGCGTCACCTCGGGCCCGCCCCAGTGCGTCTCGCTCTCGGCCGGAGCCACCAACAGCACGTTCGCGGTCACCGCGGGGAGCGCCGCGAACGCGCGCAGCACCTCCTGGTCGCGCGGGCGCGTCAGCCCTTCGCGCGCCTCAGCGAGGGTGATCCAGCGCCGTTCCCCGATCTCCTCGTCGGCGATGAACGCCGCGTCGGGCTTCTCGGTGCGCATCGACCAGTAGTCGACCCACTTGTGCACGTCCCCTTCGGGGTTGGGGAGCACATATTCGGCGCGGCACAGCCACGTCTGCGGGATGACCGGGATCCCGGTCTCCTCCTCGACCTCGCGGCAGGCGGCGGTCAGCGGGTGCTCGCCGGGGTCGAGCTTGCCCTTGGGCAGCGACCAGTTCCCGACCATCGGCCGCCACACGGCGACCACCTCGACGAGGCCGCGCTCGCCGTTGCGCCACAACAGGCCGCCGGCGGCGGCCACGTGCCTTCGTGTCCCGCTCACGCCTAACACGGTACTGGGACTCACCCAATCGCGGGAACCGCGCCACTCGCCCGGAGGACGCCGAACCCGCACGGCGAGCGGCGATTCGGTGCGAAACGGCGCGAATCCACACCGGATTTCAACCCATTGTCGGAATGCGGACGGCGACCACCGCGCCGCCCTCGTCGGTCTCCAGCGCGACCCGCTGCCCCACGCGCAGGAACCTGAGCCCGGAGACGGCGAAGGCCGCCGCGTCGAACTCGACGCGGCGGCCGCTGCTTTCGGAAGGACTGTCGAGGACCACTTCGCCTGAAGCGTCCTCGTTGAAGATCGAGACGGTGCCCTGCATGGGTTCAGCTTGGCCCAGATGGGGGCAGAGCGCCAGGGGGATGGGCCCTATCGCCGGATCTCGGGGCGCTTGCCGCCGCCGACCGCCTTGTACCCCTTGTAGCCGAGGAACACCAGGCCGCCGATCACGGCCGCGACGAGGGCGAACTTGATCAGGAACCCGAGGGCGCCGATGACCATGCCGATGACGCTCGCGACGAGCCAGATCGCCACGATCGCGCCGCCGAACAGGGCCGCGAGCCAGCCGAAGAGACGCCAGTTCATGTCACTCACTCCGAGTCGAGTCGAAATTCGTGCCGACCCGCGCGGCCGGCAAGCTAGATGTCATTTTGACTCTATGATGACATCATAACCGATCGGGCGCAACCCCCGCGTCCCGCCGATCCCGATGCGCCGCCGCAGAACCGCGCGCCCCGTACCTGCGACTTCACCGAGCGTGCGGTCGCGCCCTCGCGCCGAGTCGAACCCCACGCTTTGCTTCCCGTCTCGGCCCCTGGACGACGCGGGCGTTAGAGTGCAGTGCACCTACGATCCCGGCAGTGCATCCTACGAACCCGACGGCACAGGCCGAGCCGACCCGCGGCCCGCCGAGAAAGAGAGCCACCAGGTGAACGACCCTAGGCCTGCGGCGCAGTACACCTTCCGCCGCCCGGGCGGCGACCCCCTCAGCGCGTTCATCCAGGTCTGCGGCAACCTCGTCAAGGGCGCCATGGTCACCCTGTCGAAGCGCTCCTGGTCGGGCATGGAGCACATCCCCCTCACCGGCCCGGTGATCCTGGTGTGGAACCACTACTCCGACATCGACCCGCTCGTGATCGCCCACTACGTGTGGAACTCCGGCCGCCACCCCCGGTTCCTGCTCAAGGACTCGATCCTGCGCATCCCCGTGGCCGGGCCGCTCGTGGCCCGCACCGGGCAGATCCCGGTCAAGCGCGGCAGCGCCGAGGCCGCAGACGCCCTGCGCCTGCTCGCCGACGAGCTGCGCGCCGGACACGCCGTGATCCTGGCCCCCGAAGGCACCGTGACCAAGGAGCCCGACCACTGGCCCATGCGCGGCAAGACCGGCGTGGCCCGCATCGCCTTGGAGACCGGCGCGCCCGTCGTCCCGATCGTCCAATGGGGAGCCTTGGGCATCCACGACCGCGGCCGCAAGCCGAAGTTCAAGCTCGGACGCAAGCCCGTCACCGTCAAGGCCCTCCCCGCGGTCGACCTCGACCAGTGGCGCACAGTGCCAACTGATGGCTCAGCAAGTGTCGCCAAACCCGAGATCACGCGCGAGTCCCTCGCGGCCGTCACCGACCGCATCATGGAGTCCCTGCGCGAGGGGCTCGCCGAAGTGCGCGGCGAGCCCGCGCCGCCCCTGTTCGACCCGCGGAAGCAGCGCACCGAAGAGCAGCACAGCGAAGAAAGCGAGCCGACCGAGTGAGAGCAGCCGTCATGGGCGCGGGGTCGTGGGGAACCGTGTTCGCCAAGATCCTCGCCGACGCCGGGACGCCCGTCACCATCTGGGCCCGAAGGCAGTCCGTGGCCGACGCGGTGAACGCCGGGCACCGCAACCCGGACTACTTCCCCGACATCGACCTCCCCGCGCTCGTCAGCGCCACCACCGACCCGGCCGAGGCCCTGGCCGGCGCCGACCTGGTGGTCCTGTCGGTCCCCAGCCAGACCCTCCGTGGCAACCTCGCGGCCTGGAAGGACCACGTCGAGCCGCACGCGACCCTCTTGAGCCTCATGAAGGGCATCGAGCTGGGCACCACGCTGCGCATGACCGAGGTCATCGCCGAAGTGGCCGAGGCGGCCGAGTCGCGCATCGCGGTCCTGTCGGGCCCCAACCTGGCCCGCGAGATCGCCGAGCAGCAGCCCACGGCCTCGGTCGTCGCGTGCATCGACCACGGCCGGGCCGTGGACGTCCAGAAGGCCGTCACCACGTCGTACTTCCGCCCGTACACCAACACCGACGTGGTCGGGTGCGAGCTCGGCGGCGCGGTCAAGAACGTCATCGCCCTGGCCTACGGCATGGCCGCCGGGATGGGCATGGGCGACAACACCAAGGCCACGATCATCACCCGCGGCCTGGCCGAGACCACCCGATTGGGCATGCGCCTGGGCGCCGACCCCTCGACGTTCGCCGGGCTCGCCGGGCTCGGCGACCTGGTCGCCACCTGCTCCTCTCCCTTGTCGCGCAACCACACCTTCGGCGAGCAGCTGGGGCTGGGGGCCACCCTCGAAGAGGCCGCCCGCGTCACCAAGCAGACCGCCGAGGGCGTCAAGAGCTGCCGCTCGATCACCGACCTCGCGCGCAAGGTGGGCGTGGAGATGCCCATCTGCGACGCCGTCGAGCGGGTCTGCCACGAAGGGCTCGACCCCCGGGCCGCGGTCGCCCTGCTCATGGGGCGCGAGACGAAACCAGAAACCGACAGTTTGAGGTCCGACACATGACAAAACCGACCGTCGCCGTGTTCTTCGGCGGACGCAGCGTGGAACAGCCCGTGTCCGCCGCCTCCGGTTCCGGCGTCGCGGGGGCGCTTCGCGACCGCGGCTTCGAGGTGACCTCGATCGGCATCACCCGCAGCGGCGAGTGGGTCGAGCTGCCCACCGACGCGGCGTTCGCGATCGAGAACCCGGACGCGCTGCCCGAGATCACCGCCGAGGCCGGCAAGTCCGTGGCGGTCGACCTCGGTCCCGGCTCGGCCCCGATCGCCGACGTCCTCTTCCCGGTCCTGCACGGGCCCTACGGCGAGGACGGCACGATCCAGGGCCTGTTCGAGATGGCCGGCGCGGCCTACGTCGGCTCGGGCGTGCTCTCCAGCTCGCTGTGCATGGACAAGGAGTTCTCCAAGCGGCTCCTGGCCGCCGAGGGCGTGCCCCAGGGCGACTTCGCGGTCCTCAAGCCCGGCGAGGAGCTCGACGCGCAGGGCGTGATCGACAAGCTCGGCCTGCCGATCTTCGTCAAGCCCGCCCGCGCCGGCTCGAGCTTGGGCATCAGCCGCGCCAAGTCCGCCGCCGAGCTGGCCGAGGCCGTGGCGAAGGCCCGCGAGGTCGACGACAAGGTCGTCTTCGAGGCCGCGTTCATGAACGCCCGCGAGATCGAGATGGGCGTCCTGGAGACCCCTGAGGGCGACCTCGAAGTGACCTTCCCGCTCGAAGTGCTCGCCAAGGGCGAGGACGGCTGGTTCGACTTCGACGCGAAGTACCTGGACAACCCCGAGCCGTTCAACCTGCGCCCGGACTACCCCGAGGGCGTGGCCGAGGCCGCGCAGGCCCTCGCCCGCCAGGTGTTCCGGCTCCTGGACTGCCGCGACCTGGCCCGCGTGGACTGCTTCCTCGGCGAGGACGGCGTGGTCTACCTCAACGAGGTCAACACCATGCCGGGCATGACCCCGATGAGCGGGGTCCCGCAGGCCTTCGCCGCCGCCGGCATCTCGTACGGCGACCTGGTGGAGCGCCTGGTCACTCTCGCGGCGGCCCGAGTGGATGGCGCGAAGAAGGCCGCGTAACCTGGTGTGGTTCCGAATCTTCTCTCGAGAAGACTCGGCGCGGGATGCCTCCCTCGGGAGGATCCCACTCCGCATCACCGTGTGCGCGCCAGGCCCCGCAACCTCGCGGGTGCATCCCTGAGCGCGCTACACTCACGCGTTTCTGCACGTCAGAGGCGCACTGTGCCCCGTAATGTCGTTCGGGGCTACGCATGAATTACTGGAGAGATCATTGCAAGCTAAGGCGAAAGTCAAGCTTTCCCGATCCCTCGGCATCGCTCTGACGCCGAAGGCCGCCAAGTACATGGAGCGCCGTCCCTACCCTCCGGGGCAGCACGGCCGCGGCCGCAAGAAGGAATCGGACTACAAGAACCAGCTCGTCGAGAAGCAGCGTCTGCGCGCTCAGTACAACATCTCTGAGCGTCAGCTGCGCAACGCCTACGCCGAGGCCGTCCGCCGCACCGGTAAGACCGGTGAGAACCTGGTGAGCCTGCTCGAATCCCGCCTGGACGCCTTCGTGCTCCGCGCCGGGTTCGCCCGCACCATCTACCAGGCCCGGCAGTTCGTGAACCACGGTCACTTCACCGTGAACGGCCGCAAGGTCGACATCGCGTCCTACCGCCTCAAGGCCGGCGACTTCGTCCAGGTCCGCAAGAAGTCCCGCGACATGACCCCGTTCCAGCTCGCCGCCGCCGGCGCCTGGGCGGGCGAAGTGACCCCGGCCTACATCGAGGCGCACCTCGAAGGCCTCATCGCGCGCTTCCTGTCGGTGCCCGAGCGCAAGCAGATCCCCGTGATCTGCGACGAGCAGCTCGTCGTCGAGTACTACTCGAAGTAGCTGCACCGGCGAGTACTGCTCGCAGCACGCCTTTGCGACCCGGGCGTCGCCGCCTCGCGGCGGCGTCCGGTCCCGCTTCGGTTCCAGTGCCCTCCGTCACGGTCAACCCCCTGGTAGGCGGTATCGGGACGCGAGTAGACTCGCTCAGTGGCGCAGTGCGTCCCGTTTTCGGGGCGCCGGGTGCCCGGCCCGCCTCCCAAGGCGCGGCCACGCTCGCCCAGCGCCGATCCTTCGCCGGTCCGAATCCTCGGATCGGTGTGCCAGTGGCTCCGACCCGCTCACGGGTGCGGGGCTTCCAGACCGAGTTGTCACGGTAGCGGAGGACATGCCGAAAAAAGACGGTGCCATCGAGATTGAAGGCAAGGTCGTCGAGTCCCTCCCGAACGCCATGTTCCGGGTGGAGCTCACCAACGGCCACAAAGTACTCGCACACATCAGCGGCAAGATGCGCCAGAACTACATCCGGATCCTCCCCGAGGACCGCGTGGTTGTGGAACTCTCGCCGTACGACCTGTCGCGCGGACGGATTGTCTACCGTTACCGCTGACCTGACGACTACACGTAAGTAGGACTCGTGAAAGTCAAGCCGAGCGTCAAAGTGATCTGCAAGAACTGCCGCGTGATCCGCAGGCACGGACGAGTGATGGTTATCTGCTCGTCCGACCCGCGTCACAAGCAGCGTCAGGGCTAGCACTTCACACGCTGACTGAAAGGCCCCAACAGGGGAAACCGCCGCCAGTGCTCACGCACAACCCTCGGCTCGGAGGCCGAGGCTCGCATCGCCCATCAGGGCAGGGATCAGACCCGGCGAGAAGGCAGCGGTCAGACCTCCGACAACGCTAGGAGACTGCCTGCATGGCACGCCTGGTCGGAGTCGACCTCCCGCGCGACAAGCGCCTGGAGATCGCACTCACCTACATTTTCGGCATCGGCCGCACGCGCTCGCTCGAGACGATCGCGGCGACCGGCCTCGACCGCGACAAGCGCGTCAAGGACCTCACCGACGAAGAGCTGGTCTCTCTCCGCAACTACATCGAAGAGAACTACCAGGTCGAAGGTGACCTGCGCCGCGAGGTGCAGGCGGACATTCGCCGCAAGATCGAGATCAACTGCTACCAGGGCCTGCGCCACCGTTACGGCCTTCCGGTCCACGGTCAGCGGACCAAGACCAACGCCCGTACTCGCAAGGGTCCGAAGAAGACCGTCGCGGGCAAGAAGAAGGCACGTTAGGAGCGCAACTGATGCCACCGAAGACTCGCGGCGGTTCCAAGAACCCGCGCGCAAAGAAGAAGAACGTGCCCCACGGGCACGCCCACATCAAGAGCACCTTCAACAACACCATCGTGTCGATCACCGACCCGACCGGTGCTGTGATCGCCTGGGCCTCCTCGGGCCAGGTCGGCTTCAAGGGCTCGCGCAAGTCGACCCCGTACGCCGCGCAGATGGCCGCCGAGTCGGCCGCGCGTCGCGCGATGGACAACGGCGTGCGCAAGGTCGACGTCTACGTCAAGGGCCCCGGCTCCGGCCGCGAGACCGCGATCCGCTCGCTTCAGGCCGTCGGCCTCGAAGTCGGCTCGATCAACGACGTGACGCCGCAGCCCCACAACGGCTGCCGTCCCCCCAAGCGCCGCCGCGTCTAAGTAGCGGCGCCTGAGGCGGAGCCTCACCCGAATCCAGAAGTTTACGGCGTCAAATAGCGGGCGCCCCGAACAAAGGAAACACGCACAGTGCTCATCACTCAGCGGCCCACGCTCTCCGAGCAGCAGATCAGCCCGACCCGCTCCAAGTTCACGATCGAACCCCTGGAGCCCGGTTTCGGCTACACCCTTGGCAACTCGCTGCGGCGCACCTTGCTGTCGTCCATCCCGGGCGCGGCGGTCACGTCGATCAAGATCGACGGCGTCCTGCACGAGTTCTCCACCATCCCCGGCGTGAAGGAAGACGTCGTCGAGCTGGTGCTGAACGTCAAGCAGATCTGCGTCTCCTCGGAGAACGACGAGCCGGCGACCATGTACCTGCGCAAGGAAGGCCCCGGCGACGTGCTCGCCGGCGACATCCAGCCGCCCGCTGGCGTGCAGGTCCACAACCCCGAGCTCAAGCTGGCGACCCTGAACTCCAAGGGCCGCCTCGACATGGAGTTCGTGGTCGAGCGGGGCCGGGGCTACGTGTCCTCGCCCGCCAACAAGGCCGACACGAACGAGATCGGCCGCATCCCGGTCGACTCGATCTACTCGCCGGTCCTGAAGGTCGCCTACTCGGTCGACGCCACCCGCGTCGAGCAGCGCACCGACTTCGACAAGCTCACCGTCGACGTCGAGTCCAAGCCGTCCACGACGCCGCGCACCGCGCTCGCGTCGGCCGGTTCCACCCTGGTGGAGCTGTTCGGCCTGTACCGCGAGCTCGACACCGAGGCCGAGGGCATCGACGTCGGGCCCAGCCCGGCCGACCAGCAGCTGGCCGCCGATCTGGCCCTGCCGATCGAGGACCTGGACATGACCGTCCGGTCCTACAACTGCCTCAAGCGCGAGGGCGTCAACACCGTTGGCGAACTCATCAACCGCACCGAGGCCGACCTGCTCGACATAAGGAACTTCGGGCAGAAGTCGATCGACGAGGTCAAGATGAAGCTCGCCGGCATGGGCCTGAGCCTGAAGGACTCGCCCGGCACCTTCGACCCGAGCGAGGCCGCCGTGGCCTACGGCGGGTCGCCGGTCGCCGAGTCCGACGAGTACGAGGACGACGGGGAAGACCTCCGCGAGACCGAGCAGCTCTAGCTGCGTGAATACGGCGGTCGGTTCCGTCAGACGGCCGGCCGTGTCAAACCAAGAGGAGTAAGAAATGCCTAAGCCCACCAAGGGCCCGCGTCTGGGCGGTTCCCCGGCGCACGAGAAGCTCATGCTCTCGGGCCTGGCGGCCTCCCTGTTCGAGCACGGCAGCATCACCACGACGCTGACCAAGGCCCGCCGCCTGCGTCCCTACGCTGAAAAGCTGATCACGCACGGCAAGAAGGGCACGCTGCACCACCGCCGCCTGGCGCTGGCCAAGCTGCGCAACAAGGACGCCACGCACGACCTGTTCGAGCAGGTCGCCCCTCGCTTCGCGAACCGCGCGGGCGGGTACACCCGGATCATCAAGGCCGGGAACCGCAAGGGCGACAACGCGCCGATGGCGATCATCGAACTCGTCGACTAAGACGGCAATGGAACCGCGCGCAGGGCTTCGGCCTTGCGCGCGGTTTCGCCTTCCCGCCCCGCGTGCCGTATAGGATATATCCTATAGGATTCGCCGGGGTCGACATGGAGCGGAGGAACGCGTGGAGGACGCGACGAGACTGCGGCTCGGGGTCGCCTACGACGGGGCCGAGTTCAACGGCTGGGCGCTGCAACCGGGGCTGCGCACGGTGGCCTCGGAGGTCATCCGCGCGCTCGAACTGCTGTTTCGCGAGATCAGCGACTTCACCGTCGCCGGGCGAACCGACGCGGGCGTCCACGCCTCGGGCCAGGTCGTCCACGTCGACGTGCCGACCGCGAAGTGGGAGAAGCACAAGGACCGCCTGCTGTGGCGGCTGCGCGGGATCCTCCCGCCCGATGTGCGGGTGACCTCGGCCGAAGCGGTCGACCCGGCCTTCAACGCGCGCTTCGCCGCCCAGTGGCGGCGGTACCGCTACCGGGTGGCCGACGCGACCTGGGGCGTGCACCCGCTGCGGCGGCTCGACACGCTCGCGTGGCCCCGCCCGCTCGACGTCGAGCGGATGCACGCGGCCTGCCAGGCCCTGCTCGGCGAGCACGACTTCGTGGGCCTGTGCAAGCAGCGCGAGGGCGCGACCACGATCCGCGAACTCCAGCAGTACGACTGGGCCCGTGACGAGGACGGGATCGCCGTGGCCACGGTCCGCGCCGACGCGTTCTGCCACTCGATGGTCCGCAGCCTGGTGGGCGCGGCCCTGGCGGTGGGCGACGGCCGCCGCGACGAGGCCTGGCTCGCCGCGACCCTCACGCTGGGGGAGCGGGCCAACGACGTGCACGTGGTCGGCCCCCACGGACTCACCCTCATGGAGGTGTCCTATTCGGACGACCCGGAGGACTGGCGCAGCCGCATCGACCTCACCCGGCGCGTGCGCACCCGCTGATGCCTGGGAGTGACCGTTTCGTGACTTGATGACGGGACGGTCTCGGCCCAGCGCCGTTTCCTCACCGCGGCATCACGATTGCGACACGAGCGGAACCAGGCCGCGAAAAAGGCAGTCTCATGGAGGTCATCCCCGCTACCGCCAAGTGAGAAGGGACCCCTCCATGAAACGCCTCTGGACCGCCACGATACCCGCCGCGGTGCTGCTCCTCCCGCTCGCCGCCTGCACCGCGAGCGACGGGAACGGCGGCACCGCCGACATGGCCGCACCCGAAGCCGCGCAAGAAGAGTACGGGATCAACGACGCAACCGATCCGAACGAGGATCCACAGTCGACGTTCGCCCTCGACGTCGACACCGCCTCCTACGACTACGCCCGCAGCGCCCTCCAGGACGGCTACCTCCCACCCGAGGACCAGATCCGGCCCGAGGAGTTCGTCAACTACTTCGACCAGGGCTACGCCGAACCCGAGGGCAACGGCTTCGCGATCACCGTGGACGGCGCCGAGCTGCCCGACTGGTACGAGGACGACGCCACCCACCTCATGCGCGTGGGCCTCCAGACCCGAACCGCCCCTGACGAAGAGCGCCGCGATGTGAACCTCACGTTCGTCATCGACGTCTCCGGTTCGATGGACGGCGACCGCATCGCGATCGTGCGCGACGCCCTCCACACCCTCGTCGACAACCTCCGCCCGGGCGACTCGGTCGCGATCGTCACCTACGAGACCGATTCCGAAGTGCTGCAAGGCATGACCGAGGTCGAGGACGGCGAAGAGCTCCACGACGCGATCGACGAGCTCGAGGCCCGGGGCTCCACCAACATGGAGGCCGGGCTCGAGGACGGCTACGAACTCGCCGGGGAGGCCTTCGAGTCCGACAAGGACAACCGGGTGATCCTCCTGTCGGACGGCGAGGCCAACGTGGGCCTCACCGAGCACGACGACATGCTGGAGAAGCTCGGCCCCGACATCGCCGATGGCATCACCCTCCTCACGGTCGGGGTGGGCGACTCCTACAACCAGCAGCTGTTGGAGCAGCTCGCCGACAACGGCGACGGCTGGGCGGTGTTCTTCTCGACCGCGTCGGGCGCCGAGCGCGTCTTCTCCGAGCGCCTGACCTCGACGCTCGGCCTCACCGCCCGCGACGCGAAGATCCAGGTCACGTTCGACCCCGAGACCGTGGCCGACTACCGGCTCATCGGGTTCGAGAACCGCGCCATCGAGGACGAGGACTTCGAGAACGACGACGAGGACGGCGGCGAAGTCGGCCCCGGCCACTCGGTCACCGCCCTCTACGCGCTCACCCTCACCGGTGAAGGCGGCGACCTCGCCGGAGTCGAAGTCCGCTGGCAGGACCCCGACACCCGCGAACCCGACACGGCCACAGCCGAACTCACCGCCGAATCCTTCGGCGAGAGTGCCCTCCCCAGCCTCGACGTCGACCTGGTGGCGGCGGCCTTCGCCGAAGCCCTCCGGGGCGGCGCGAACTTCGACTGCGAACAGATCCTCCCCGCCGCCAACGCCCTCGCCGAGGCGAGCGACGACCCCGACGTGAAGGAACTGGCCGAACTCATCGCCCTGGCCGTAGACCTGGGCGCTTAGGAGACCGGATCGAGGGCCCGCCGCAAAGCGCCGGGCCCTCGATTTGCCGGTGCTCGCTTCGTGGCGATGTCGTACCTTCGCGCGATCATTGCAGTCGGGGGCTGTCGAGTTCCGACACGCCCGGGCGCGGGGGTCGCATCCTGCGGTCGGGCGTGTCGCCACGGAGTCGCCCCCGGTTTCAACGATCGCGCATGGGTACGACATCGTTGGGGCGGTGGCGTATCACGCGGTCGGGCGTGTCGCGGTGCAAGCGCCCCCGAATCAATGATCGCGCGAGCCACCGACATACTCTCGCCGCCGCCCGCCGCCCGCCGCCCGCCGCCCGCTCGAACCACGCTCCGCATCATGCGCCGCAGGAGTTCATCGACAAGTACAGGGGCGTCTTCGACGACGGCTACGATGCCTATCGCGAATGGGTGCTC